>CAWERM010000162.1:0-10264 GCA_963810995.1 uncultured Acidobacteriaceae bacterium
GGTCTCTCCCCGTCGCTGACAGCGCGATTGGCACGGCTCCATACGTTATGGATGAGGGCGCAGTGAAGTTGATCGTCTGCGCCACTGTGTTCACTGTCAGCGTATCGGTCGCCGTGGCCGTCGTGTAGTCGTTCGCGTCAGTGGGCGTCAGCGTTACCGATAACGTCTGCGCACCGACCGGCAGAACAGTTCCCGCTGATGGCGTGTAGACGAAGCTTCCGGCCACCGTGGAACTGGCGTCGAGCTGCGTCGCGCTCAGTGCTGTCCCGTATGCGATGGCTGCCGGCGTCGCCCAGGTGATCGTGGGCGTGGCCTTATTCACGGTCAGTTGCACGGTTGCGGTAGCCGGGTTGTAGTCGGTGGAGTCGGTGGGATTCAGCGTGACCGATAAGGTCTGTGTTCCGGCAACAGGTACCGCGCCCGCGGCCGGTGTATAGACAAAGCTCCCGGAGACCGTAGAGCTGGCGTCGAGCTGCGTCGCGCTCAGCGCGGTTCCGTATGCGATGGCCGCCGGGGTTGCCCAGACGATGGCAGGGGTAGCCTTGTTCACGGTCAGTTGCACGGTTGCCGTAACCGTCATGTAGTCGGTGGAATCAGTTGGTGTCAACGTAACTGACAAAGTCTGCGATCCCGCCGTTGGCACGACTCCTGCTGCCGGTGTGTAGCCCAAGGTCCCAGCGACTGCGGAACTGGCGTTGAGCTGCGTCGCGCTCAGCGCGGTTCCGTATACGATGGCCGCTGGCGTCGCCCAGACGATTGCAGGCGCGGCTTTGTTCACCGTCAACTGCACGGTCGCCGTCGCCGTCGTGTAGTCGGATGTGTCGTTCGGCGAAAATGTGACGGACAGCGTCTGCGGACCCGCCGTTGGTACGACTCCTGCAGCCGGTGTGTAGACAAATGTCCCAGCGACTGTGGAGCTGGCATTGAGCTGCGTCGCGCTCAGCGCGGTACCGTATATGATGGCCGCCGGGGTCGCCCAGACGATTGCGGGTGTGGCTTTGTTCACCGTTAACTGCACGGTAGTCGTCGCTGTGGTGTAGTCGGTGATGTCGATGGGGGTCAGTGTTACCGACAAAGTCTGTAGTCCGACAGGGAGTACTGCGCCCGCTCCCGGTGTGTAGGCAAATGTTCCTGCAACTGTGGAGTTTGCGTCGAGCTGCGTCGCATTCAGCGCTGTTCCGTATACGATGGCCGCTGGTGTCGCCCAGACGATTGCTGGAGTTGCCTTGGTGATGGTGAGGGTCGCCGGTGTGTTGGTGACGCTGTAGTTGCCCAGCTTGGAGTTTGGATCGAGCAACGTCGCGGTGATGGAGTAAATGCCCCCCGCCGGAGAAGTCGGCGTCGCTGTAGTGGAGTAGGTCGCGGTGATGCCGTCTCCCGCCATCACGCCGCTCAATGTTCCGGTGAAGACCGGGAAGGCTACACCATAGACGCTAGTTGCTGAGTTCGCCGTCACGGTGAGCGCCGCTCTGCCAATCACCAGCGTTCCGGTACTCGATCCCTGATAGTTGCTATCGCTGATCGTTCCCACTACGGTGTAGCTGCCGGCCGCTGTCGGAGCAGTGGAGCTGCCGTTGTAGGTGATGGTCACCGTCAGGCCGCTCGGAGTAGTGCTGGCCGTCGCTGCTAGCGGGGAGCCGGTATAGGTCCGCAACAGGCTGCCCAGTGTGACGGTCGCCGTTGCCTTGTCGATCACCAACGTTCCGCTACTCGATCCCTGATAGTTGGGGTCGCTGATCGTTCCCACAACGGTATAGCTGCCGGCCGCTGTCGGAGCGGTGGAGCTGCCGTTGTAGGTGATGGTCACCGTCAGGCCGCTCGGAGTAGTACTGGCCGTCGCTGCTAGAGGAGAGCCGGTATAGGTCCGCAACAGGCTACCTAGCGTGACGGTCGCCGTTGCCTTGCCGATCACTAGTGTTCCGGTACTCGATCCCTGATAGTTGGGGTCGCTGATTGTTCCCACAACGGTGTAGCTGCCTGCCGCTGTCGGCACAGTGGAGCTGCCATTATAGGTAAAGGTCACCGTCAAGCCGCTCGGCGTGGTGCTGGCTGTCGCCGCTACAGGAAAGCCGGTATAGGTCTGCGACAGGCTGCCAAGCGTGACCGTCGCTGCGGCCTTGCCTACGGCCAACGTATGAGTGCTGTCACTGCTGGCGGTAAAAGGCGAATTTGCGTTGTAGACGGCCTGAATGGAATATCCGCCTACCAATGTTCCAGCCGGCAGACTGTAAGTGGCGCTGGCAGAACCGTTCGTCACCGTGCCGCTGGTTGTGGACACGCCAACCTGTGTACTTCCATGGAATACCGTGAAGGTCACCGTGCCCGTATTGACCGTACCCAGGCCGCTGCTAACCGTTGCCGACAGGGTCACGCTCTGGACGCTCGTGCTATAGGTTGCCGAGGCATTGGACGCAACCGTCGTCGTTGGCTGCAGAGTCACGTTGAACGAGTTGCTGGTTTGGGAGAGCACAGGAGCCTGAGAATTCGCCGGATCCAGCGTCACACTGGCTGTTAGTGTGTCGCCCGTCCCTGCGGTGGAGACGGACAGCGACGAGTAAGTGGCGATTCCATTCGAGCTAGTAGCCGAGCCGCCGCTGAGGTCGAGGGCCGTTATATTGTCGCCGTTGCTGTCCTTCAGAACCAGCGGTATTGTCACAGCCGGTGCAAACGGGCCACCGCTCTCCATAAGTTCGACGGCTGGGGGCGGCGCGATGTTCGCGGAGATCATGGTAGTAGTGGGTTGCTGGACAAAGCTCAGCGAATAGTCGGTCTGCACCGCTCCGGAGTCCTGGCAGGATGTGCCGGAGTAGATCACCGGCCATGCCATTCCGCGCTGGTCGGTTCCGCTGCCCGAAGGAACGATCGCGCAGATGGCCACGCTGCCCGGCAACGGGATCATGGTCTGGGTTGGGCCGCCATAGTTGCCCAGCGGGGCCAGATTGGCGGACACGCCCACCACGTTGCCGCCAGTGCCGGTGGCGGGGCATGTGCTTCCGGTGATAGTGCAATCTCCGCCTCCGTTGCCTGTCGCGATGGTGTTGCTCATCCAGAAGCTGGAGTTGCCCACTGCGATGCCGCCCGTGCTGTCGATCGAATTATTCCCGTACAAAGTGCTGCCGGTCACCGTAAACGAGCCGCTCTGCGTGTCGTCGATGGCGCCTGCGCCTGAGGACCCTAAATTGTTATAGAAGGTGCTGTTGCTCACCGTTACGCTTCCGTTCAGGATGCTGATGGCGCCGCCATTGGTCGCGGAGTTGCCATGGAAGGTGCTGCCGCTCAATGTCAGCGAGCCGCTGTTGACGATCCCGCCGCCGTGGCTTGCGGTGTTGCCGGTGAAGGTGCTGTTGCTTACGGTCAGCGTGCCGCCGTTGGCGATGCCACCGCCGTTGCCGGAGGTCGATCCATTCTCGATCGTCAGGTTGCCGATCGACGCTGTTCCACTGCTCAAGCTGAAGACCGTGTTCGCTCCGGCCCCGCTCACCGCGACCAGGTTGGTCAGCGTGGCGCCGCTGCCCGAGGTTGCCCCCGTGATGGTGGTATTGGTTGGAATCGTCAGCGGGCCATCGACGCCCAGTGTGATGGTGTTGGCCGCGATCGTATTGCCGGGGGCAAAGACTGTCGCGTCAAAGCTGATGTTGCCGCCTGCGGTCGTGGACGCAAGCAAGGCGTCACGAAGAGTGCAGGTACCGCCGCCCGAACCGGTCGGGTTTGCCGGACAGTTTGAGGCCACGGGCGTCGATGCATCGTCCAGCGGCGTGTTCACCACAAACGATGGAATCAGTGCGAAGTCCGCCGTCACCGTCTCATTCCCGTTCATGGTGACGTAGGTATTGGGGCTGCCAATGTTGTTGATGTCTGGGTTCGCCTCCCACCGCAGAAAGGCGTAGCCGAAGTTGGGTGTCGCGGTGATAGGTACCTGCAATGTGGGGACATAGATCCCAGTCCCGGCCGGAGTCACGCTGCCTGCTTGCGCGTTATTGGCGGAAACTGTCAATACATCCCCGCTGGCGTAGACCCCGAGCGGATAGGTGCCTGTTGCAGTTGGGTAGAGTCCCGTGCAAGTTACGCCCAGCGTGTACGACCCTACCCCAAGCAGGGTTGAACCATTGATCGCGAAGGCGCTTCCACCACTCGGTGTCGCTCCGTAGGCACAGGTACTGGCCACCGGAGCGCCGTTGTAGCTGGTCGTTGCGTTCAGCAGGCCGCTCAACGATGTGTTCTGGATGATCGCATACGGAGGAGTCCAAACCAGCACAGTCTGAAACACTCCCAGCAAATTGATCGCAGTGGACTGGCTGGGTGCGTAGTTTGTATCTCCCCCATAGACGGCCACAACAGTATGAGATGCCGAAGTGGTAAAGATTACCGGTGCGGTGGCGCTTTCGTTCCATAGTGCATGCAACACCGAGGCCGTGTGGTCGCCGAAGTTGGCCGTAACCAGGTCGGGATTCCCATCGCCATTGAAATCACCAACTGCAATCGACCGCGGATTGACTCCAACCGAAACTGGGGCCGTCGTGGCGGGGGAGAAGTTTCCTGCTCCATCGCCCTTCAAGATCGATAGCGTGCTGTCGCTGAAGTCGGCTACGGCCAGGTCCAGGTTTCCATCCCCGTTGAAGTCGCCCACAGAAACCGCATCGGGTGCGCCTCCAACCGTCACTGGCGAGTTTGCGAATGCATTAAAGTTCCCCGCTCCATCTCCCTTCATCATCATCACCGTACCGGGAGAGGCGCAGGTTGGGTCGCTGCCGCACTGGTTCACCACCGCCAGATCGGGAATGCCGTCGCCGTTGAAGTCGCCTACCGCAACCGCGGTGGGAGAGTACCCAACGGTCAGCGGTGAGCTTGCAAAGGGAGTGAATCCCCCCACTCCATCGCCCATCAGGAGGGACACGCTGCCGGCGGAGGTGCAAGTCGGGTCCTGCCCGCATCGGTTCGCCACGGCCAAATCCAGGATTCCGTTGCCCTGGAAGTCGCCCACGGCAATGGAGTACGGCTTGGTCCCAACCGAAACCGGGGACGATGCGGAGGAAGTGAAGTTTCCTGTTCCATCGCCCAGCAGGATCGACACCGTGTTGTCCGCGGAGTTGACTACGGCCAGGTCGAGATGCCGGTCGCCGTTGAAGTCACCCGTCGCTATGGAATACGGACCGTTTCCAACAGAAATGGGGGACAATGCGGCTGCGGTAAAGTTTCCCCTTCCATCGCCCAGCAGGATCGAAACAGTTCCATCGCTGAAGTTGGCCACCCCCAGGTCGAGGTTCCCATCGCCGTTGAAATCGCCCACCGCAATGGCGTACGGATTGTGTCCAACTGCAACGGTAGGCGTCGCGGCAGGGGTGAAGTTACCCGATCCATCGCCCAACAGGATCGACACAACGCCTGCGGTGCTGTCGGCCATGACCAGGTCCAGATGCCCATCGCTGTTGAAGTCGCCCACCGCGACCGCTGTTGGGCCGGATCCAGCCGAGGGAGTCGAAAAGGGTGTGAATCCGTAGCTCACAGTGCCTGGATCCAGGGTCTGCGAGGCCAGCGACGCATTGCCGTTGGAGACGTCCAGAAACGACATGCCGCCGGTGGGCAGCACCGAGGTAAGAGAGGTAACCGTACCCGTCAGAGAATAGTTGCCGGCAACTCCTGACCAACTGATTGCCGTTGTCGTCGGAAGCAGGGAAGTGTCAGACACAGTTACCAACTGATACGGGCTGACACTGGGAGCAAGGCCGCTGGTTGGCGTATAGATCCCATATCCCTCGTAAATCGCGTAGATCTGATGCAGGCCTACGCTCAGGTTCGTGACCGTCAGCGTCGCGGCCCCTCTGCGATTGAGCGCGGACGTCCCCAGAACGGTCCCGCCCTGCGATGCCAGACTGTCTTGAAACTCCACGTTCCCCGCGGGCACGGGGATGGTTCCTGCATACACGGATGCCGTCAGCGTCTCGCTCGACCCAACTGTAATCAGGTTGCTCGAGATGGTCAGGCTGGTCGTCGTCTGCGCCTTCGCCGGCAAACTGTACAGGACACCGGTCACTAGCATCAGGATCGAAAGCGAGTGCCGCAGCCAGGCAAAATTACGCTGGATTCGTGCAGAAACCACACAGTTCAGGGACCCTCTTTTATATGCGGAATGGGGTGTCTGACTCATCATCGTATGATTTCTTCCGCATCCAACCAAAGGGCAGGAGAAATCCGCCCGGCTTCCGGCGACCGCGGCATACCCGAGACCACTTCCAGGAATCGGGGATGGTCGCAGGTGCGCAACCTGCGTGGCCAGGGCGTTCTCCCGCCTGAAGTTCTCCTTCGATACTCCCATGACCCGAATAAGGCATCCATCCCCATTAAGTGGTGGTTTGTGTGTGAGCGTCCGGCGGTTTTAGGCAGTATGTCTGGCGATATTTGGGGCGGATGCCTGACTCGCCGGATGCCTGGAAGGCTACATTCTGAACGCTGAAGAGGTCGGCGTGGCAGTCTATTGGGGATTCGCTGAATCTGTCATCGCAGAGAATAACTCCATGCGACTACGGCACTGCAACCACCTCGCCACGCAGGACCGTCTGCCGCAGCTCACCCGCCGTCGAGTACACGTTGAAGTTTGCGGGACGGCCAACTGCGACTTCACCGATCTCGCCGAGTCCCAACATTCGCGCCGGATTGCGGCTCGCCAGACGCACCGCTGTCGCCAGAGTGGCGCCGCTGAAGCGCTGCAGATTCGCTACCGCTCGGTCCATCGTCAACACCGATCCGGCCAGTGTCTGCACCCCGTTGGCAAGGTCGCTGGCCAGCAGGCAGCGGCCGTCCTTCACCTTCACTTCCAGCTCGCCCAGCAGGTAGTTGGCGTCCGGCATTCCACTGGCCGAGATGCCGTCCGTCACCAGGATCGCGCGCTCTTCCCCCTTGGCGCGCAGCCACAGCCGCACAAACTCCGGTGCCACATGGATGCCGTCGCAGATCAGCTCCGCGTACAGCGACTCCGCGTCCAGAACCACCCCCGCGATTCCCGGTTCGCGATGGTCCAGCCGGCGCATGGCGTTGAACGTGTGCGTCGCGCTGGTTGCTCCGGCTGCAATCGCAGCGCGCGTCTCCTCCGTGGTCGCGTCCGAGTGGCCGAGGCTTACACGCGTTCCGCATTGCGTCGCGTAGGCAATCAGTTCCAGCGCACCCGGAGTCTCCGGCGCAACCGTCATCAGCCGAATGTGTCCGCACGCGGCCTGCTGGAACCTCTGGAACAGTTCCACAGATGGTGGCTGTAGCTCTGCCGCTGGATGCACTCCGCGCTTGGCATGGGAGAGAAACGGTCCTTCCAGATGTATCCCCACGGGCTGCGCCGCCAGCACTGTACCGTCCTTCTTTGCCGCGTCGATTGCGTCGGCAATGCCTTCCAGCGCGCGCAGCGTTCGTTCCACGGGCGCAGTCACGGTGGTCGCAAGAAAGTGTGCGACTCCCTTCGTGGCGAAAAACTTTCCCACGCAAGTGAGGGCCTCTGCCGTTCCTTCCATCGCGTCGTGCCCTGCCGCGCCATGCACATGAATGTCGAAGAAGGCGGGCGTCAGTGTGGTATCGTCTGCGTTCGGCTCGCCGGATTCGATGCCGGCAATGGTTCCGTCCACGTGGATTGCAATACGCGGATTCTCCACCACTCCATCCGCGGTAATCAGTCGCCGCGCCGTGAGCACAGAAGTCTTCATTGTCCAGTTCCCACGGCTGCTGTTGGCGCGTTCGCTGGAGTGGGAGGAAGTATAGGTGCAGGTGGAATTCCCATCTCCTCTGCGCTTGGCAGCGTCTTGTTCTCCGTCCACTGGCGCTGCGCGCTGTGTACTTTGTCTGCGCGCGCCAGCCATATTTGGATTGCATAGTCGTACTGTTCGAGGTTGTTGCGTAGCCAGTAGGGACGGTTGGAGCGCAGCCATGCCGACTCGTATAGATCGCGCAGCAAGGCGTAGCCGTTTCGAATGTCTTCGATCCTGCCATTCAGGCTGTAGATGTCGCTGATTTCGCGACTTACGCTGGCGCGCGTCTTGCGATCGGTGCTGACAGAGTCGGCAAGGGCGCGCGCGTATCCAGCCGCCATCTCGTCCGCAAGCTGAAACTTCAGGCCAATGAAGTCCATCCGCCGAGCGCCCAATTCCATCGCGTCGATTGCATCCGGCTCGCGCAGGTTACTGGTGGCAGCGCCATATTTGCCTGCGTCATACTGCGTCGAAGTCGATCCGACATCAGTCTGGACAGTCTGCGTGCTCACCGGAGTCATCCTCGGCCCGGCCACTGCGCGCGCCTGTGCAATCAACGTCAGCGCCGCCTCCGCATGCATGCGCAGATCGTGTGTCCAGGGCCGAACCTCGGCCGCCGTCTTCTGTCCATCCTTCGACCACGGATCGAGCCAGAAGATATTGTTGGTGGCGTCGCCCACCTGGGCCTGGTCCTTCAGCACCTTGTGTGCCGCCATCAACTCCAACTGCGCCTGGTTTAGCGCGCCCGACGCGTCGCCGTGGAAGACCTGCGCGTAACTCTGCTCGAATGCCTCAATCGAAGATTCGCCCGGCTGCCACGACGCCGCCGCACCGAACAGAATCCCGTACCAGTCCTGGTTGATGAGCCCCTCGCCATCGTCGTTCCAGATGGTGTTCAACTGGCCGGTCGAGCCCATCTTCTGCCCATCGCGCGTGAACTGCTGAATGTTGAGCAGAGCCATGTTGTTGTCCGGATAGACCACGCGGAAGTTGTGTACGCTGGGCGAGACCCATGTCTCGAAGCCCGCGTCTGTGAACGGTGTCAGCAGCTTCGTGAAACCCTTCGGCTCCGGGTTGTAACCCCAGGCAACCGCAATCGTAGAGTCCTTGAAGCTCTGCGGCAGCGCCTTCAGCAGCTCCGGCGAGTCCTGCGCAATGTCTCCCCAGAAAAGCAGCCTTCGCTGCAGCGGTTTCAGAGCGGTCACGATCTGCTGCATGAAGTCCAGATAGACCGGCGCAAGTCCGCGCGCATCCACGTTGGTCTTGGTCTGGCCCACTCCCAGATCCACCGTCTCATCCGCGCCAATGTGCAGGAAAGGGCCGGGATACTCCGCCGCAAGCTCTGTAAATTCCTGCTGGATCAGTGCAATCGATCCCGGCTGTCCGGGTGCCAGCACCGCGCCGTGCGGTGTCTCCGCCAGCGGCTGGTATTGCTCCCACAGCAGCTGGTTATGCAGATGCCCGAATGCCTCCTGCTCCGGCACAATCGTCACATGGTAGAGGTGCGCATAGGCCACCAGCGCCGCCGCATCCGCCGCGCTGATGCCGCCGCCGGGCGGCGCGATCAACGGGTTCGCGGCATAGCTCGCCGTGTGCTCGAAGTACGGCGAGTAAAGGTTGATCTTGTACGCCGCCATCGTGCGAATCAGCTTCTTCTCAAACTCCAGCGTAGTCACCGGCCCGCGCGACAGGTCGTCGTCCAACCCGCGGTACTTCATCGCCGGCCAGTCGCGGATCGTCGCGGTGTGCAGCACGGCATTTGCGCCCGTCCCGGTCACAAGCTGTTTCACCGTCTGCAACCCATAAAAGATGCCCGCATCCGTCGCCGCCGTCAGCGCCAGCCCCTTGCCGTCGGGAAGGATGGCGTAGCCTTCCGGCTTCATCTCGTCTGGCATCTCTGCTGCCCCGCTGCCGGTTGCCTTCGCAGCCGAGGCGTTGGTGGCCGCGTCGCTATAGATCGACTTCGCCAACGGCGAGCCGTATCGCGTCACCAGAATGTTGACTGCGGAAGTTGTGTTGACCGCTACACCCAACGACGCCAGGTATGCCTTCAAATCGTCGATGGCAAAGCTGTCCTCGGCCGCGCAGGGGGCCACGCAGTTGATCTGTAAGCCGTCCTCCAGCGACTGCACCGCTCCGGCGCTCACCTCGCGCGGCATCGGGATCAGTTTCAGACTCTGTGCCGGCAGATTGGTGGCCGCCGTTGCTTGACCCGTCTGCGCAGGTGCCCTCTGGCCCTGGGCCTCGCGTTGCGGCCCTGCTCCAGCCGCAAGCAGCCATACCGTAAACAACGCCAAGCCGGATCGGGAGTTCCGCATGACCCTACGGTAAACCAGTCGGCCAGTACCCCGCCATTTGCTTTCTGCATGTACCTGCTTTGGAACCCCACGGACTTTATGAATACTGGGTTAATTTCGCCGAATTCAACAGATACAGCCGGAAAATTTGCAGTGCATTCACATACCTTTGACATGCTCAGGGAAACGAACGAGCAGGGAATACCGCGGTCTGGGCATGGTTGCCTGAAGAGAGCCGCG
>CAWERM010000163.1:0-5474 GCA_963810995.1 uncultured Acidobacteriaceae bacterium
TACGTATGTATTGCTCGCCATGCAGGAGTTCTCGGTGCTGGAGAACAACGGCAAGATGGACCCGGAGAAGCTGGACGATTACATCGCGCGCGACGGCTACAAGGCTCTGCGCAAGGCGCTGAGCATGAGCGCCGAGGAGATATGCAAGGAGATGCTGTCCAGTGGCCTGCGCGGGCGCGGCGGGGCTGGATTCCCCACCGGTATGAAGTGGGACCTGACGCGCAAGGTACAGTCGGAGATCAAATACATCATCTGCAACGGTGACGAGGGCGATCCCGGAGCGTTTATGGACGGATCGGTGCTGGAAGGCGATCCTCATGCGGTGATTGAGGGCATGTTGATTGCCGCTCGCGCCATGAATGCGACCCATGGCGTCTTCTATATCCGCGCTGAGTATCCGCTGGCGGTGGAGCGGGTGGAGAAGGCACTGCGCCAGGCGCGCGCTGCCGGGTTGGTGGGCAAGAATGTGCTGGATTCCGGATGGAGCTTCGACTTTGAGATTCGTCTGGGCGCGGGAGCGTTTGTGTGCGGCGAAGAGACTGCGCTGATCGCGTCCATCGAGGGCAAGCGCGGTACGCCTCGTCCACGTCCGCCGTTTCCAGCGGTCAAGGGGCTGTGGGACCAGCCCAGCTGCATCAACAACGTGGAGACGCTGGCCAATGTGCCCGCCATCCTGCTGAAGGGAGCGAAGTGGTTTGCCTCGCGCGGCACGGAAAAATCCAAGGGGACGAAGCTGTTTGCGCTGACCGGCAAGAGCAAGAACAACGGCCTGGTGGAGGTGCCAATGGGCATGACGCTGCGCGATGTGATCGAAAAGATCGGCGGCGGCACGGACAGCGGTCTCAAGATCAAGGCCATCCAGACTGGCGGGCCCTCGGGTGGCATGATTCCCGAGCACCAGTTCGACACCCCGGTAAGCTACGAGAACCTGCAGCAGCTTGGGTCGATGATGGGCTCCGGCGGCATGATCGTCATCGACGAGAACGACAGCGTGGTGGAACTGGCACAGTTCTACCTGGATTTCTGCGTCGATGAGTCGTGCGGCAAGTGCGCTCCCTGCCGGATCGGGGGGACGCAGATGCTGCATCTGCTGAACAAAATTGTCGATGGCAAAGGAACGGCGGAGGACATCAAGACCATCCGCAAGGTTGCCAAGGCGATGCAGAAGGCGTCGCTCTGCGCCCTGGGCCAAACCGCACCCAACCCGACGCTGTCTGCCATCCGCCATTTTGAGCATGAGTTCACCGAGCGGCTGCTGCCCGCCGCTACCACTAAAGCCTGACCACTGGGGATCGAGAAAAAGCCGCCATGAGCAATACAATTCACGCCACGATCAATGGGTTGCCGGTCGATGTCAGCCAAGGGCACTACCATTCTGGACGCCGCGCGCCAGGTGCATGTGCGCATTCCCACGCTTTGCAAGCATCCCGACCTGGATGCCACTGCGGCCTGCGGAATCTGCATCGTGCAGATCAAGAACAACGGCAAGATGCTGCGCGCCTGTTGCACTGCCATCGAAGACAAGATGGAGATTCTGACGGAGACGCCGGAGATCGTGGAGGTCCGGCGTTCGGTGCTGGAACTCATCCTCTCGCGGCACCCCAACGAGTGCCTGACCTGCCTGCGTAATCAGAACTGCGAGTTGCAGAGCCTGGCCGCCGACTTCGAGTTGACCAGGACGGGACTGGATAACATCGTTCCCGAACACCCCATCGACGACTCGACCCACAGCATTGTTCTGGACTCGCGCAAGTGCATTACCTGCGGGCGCTGCATTCAGGTGTGCCAACAGGACCAGAACGTGTGGGCGCTTAGCTTCCTCAACCGCGGATTCGAGACTCGCATTGCCGCCGCTGGAGACATTCCGCTGTGGGACTCGCCGTGCGTGCGTTGCGGCCAGTGCTCGGCGCACTGCCCCACGGGAGCGATCACCGAGTACGACGAAACAACTAAAGTTTGGGACAAGCTTGCCGACCCGGATGTGTACTGCGTGGTACAAATCGCGCCCGCGGTGCGCGTGGCCGTGGGCGAGGCCTTCGGCTTCCCGGTGGGCGCCAACCTAACGCCCAAGATCTACGCGGCGCTTCGCCGGATGGGCTTCAAGGCGGTCTTCGACACCAACTTCGGCGCCGATCTGACCATCATTGAAGAGGCCACAGAGTTCAAATCACGTCTGCTGGAAGGCAAGGGTGTGCTGCCGTTGATCACCAGTTGCTGCCCCGGCTGGGTCAACTTCATGGAGAAGTTCCACGGCGACATGATCCCGCACTTCTCCAGCTGCAAGTCGCCGCACGCCATGGTTGGCGCACTCTCCAAGACCTTCTACGCGCAGAAGCAAGGCATCGATCCGGCCAAGATCTACATGGTCTCGATCATGCCTTGCACGGCCAAGAAGTCCGAGATCATCCGCAGCAAGGAGATGTACTCCTCCGGCTACCAGGATGTGGATGTCTCGATCACGACACGGGAGTTTGCGCGCATGATCAAGCAGTCGGGCATCGACTTCGTGACCATTCCGGACGAGCCCTGCGACCACCTGCTTGGCATGTACACGGGCGCGGCGACCATCTTCGGGGCAACCGGCGGCGTGATGGAAGCAGCGCTGCGCACCGCGTACTTCTATGTCACAGGAGCGGACGCACCCAGAGTTGAGTTCCAGGCGACACGCGGATTGAAGGGAGTCAAGGAAGCCTCCATCGACGTGGCGGGAACCACGGTCCGCATCGCCGTGGCCCACGGTCTTGCCAATGTGGAGCAGGTAATCGACAAGATTCGAGAGGCCAAGGCGGCAGGCGATGAGCCTCCTTATCACTTTGTGGAAGTGATGGCGTGTCCTGGCGGATGCGTCGGCGGAGGCGGTCAGCCCTACGGAGCCACCAACGAACTGCGTATCAAACGGGCCGCTGGACTGTACAACGAGGACCATGGCGACCAGTTGCGCTGCTCCCACCACAACCCGTACATCAAGCAGCTCTACGACGAATTTCTAGGCGCGCCGGCCAGCCACAAGGCCGAACAGCTTCTGCACACCGGCTATCAGGTCCTGCCGGAATACAAGCGCTAGGCTGTACGAGTCAAAACGCAGCTTATGCACCCTATGCACCGCCAGGTAGAGGGTGTTTTGTGTCGCGCAAGAAAAGGATCTGTAGCGGCCTTCCATCTCATGCAAGACACAAGCGATACAATCGGCTTTTTTGGTTTGGCGCGCGTCCTATTGGGCGCAAGATTCGTCTATGGATAGGCTGTAGACAATGCATCCGGGATTGCCAGCGACGCTTTTGTTGAGATCGAGTCTGGGCTTGCCACCGGCAGCGTTGGGGGTGGTTTATTTGCCTCAAATACAGTGCATGCGCAAAGTTTTACGAAGAGAGTGACCTCGGTCACTGGTCAGGGCAGGCACGCAACCATTACAATCGTTGGGACAAGAGAACCCCAACCCGCGTTTTTTGATCTGAACTACGCGCTTGATCGAAGGAGACTCACCGCGCCATGAAATTAACAGCACGAATTCCGGTTTCAGTAGCACTGATTGTGTTGCTTGGAACATCGACCGGCTGCGACAAGTTGAAGTCGCGAGACCAGATTAACAAAGGGGTTGCGGCATTCAAGAACGCCCAGTACGAGGCTGCGGTGAACAACTTCCAGACTGCGGTCAAACTGGATCCGACCTCGGATAGCGCCAAGCTGTACCTCGCCACTTCGTATGCCTACCAGGTAGTGCCGGGCCTGACTTCGCCGGAGAACCTGGCGATCGCGCAGAAGGCGCTGGACGGATTCAATGAAGTGTTGGCGAAGGATCCGAACGACCTAACCTCGCTGAAGGAGGTGGCGTCGATCGATCGCAACATCGAGAAGTACGATCAGGCCAAGGAATATGAGTTGAAGGTGATCGCGCTCGCTCCCAACGATCCAGAGGCGTACTACATCGTTGGCAGCATCGACTGGAACCTGGAGCACTGGAAGAATACCGTTCCCATTCTGGCGGCGGATGGATTGCAGGACGATGGCGAGGGCAATAAGAAGATGACCAAGGGTGCCTGCGCCAAGATAAAGGCGGCCAATACGGATCTGGTGAACGAGGCCATTAAGTTCCTGACCAAGGCCATCGATCTGAACCCCAACTACGACGACGCGATGACCTACCTGCAGTTGACCTACCGCAGCAAGGCCAATCTGGATTGCCCCAACGACGAGGCACGGAAGGCGGACATGGTATTGGTGGACCAGTGGGTGCAGAAGGCCATGGGCGCGCGTAAAACAAATGAGCTGAACAAGGAAAAGAAGCTGGATCGCGGCGGCGTCACAATGTAAGCTGCGTACCCTTCAAGCGGCAGGAAGTGCCTCCCGACGAAATACGGGAGGCATTTCTGTTTGTGCCGGAGGCGGAGCATAATTCCCTCTCGCTTGCGGCATGTCTGAAGATTACAATCCGAATGCGCTAGATGAGACGGGAGAGACGGTATGGATGAGGTTGGGGTTGGTGGCAGATGAGCAGCGCGGCCTAAGCCAGGTGGCGCGTGTGGTCAACACGTTTGTCGCGCCGACGGCGACATTCCAAGACATTCTGCGCAGTACATCTTGGTGGCTTCCGTTTGTGCTGCTGTCGCTGTCGGCACTGGGCGTGGCCTTTACGATCCAGCGCCAGGTGGGCTGGCAACAGGTAGTACAGACGCAGATGCAAATGAATCCTAGCCAACAAAGCCAGATGGCGAGCCTGACGCTCGCACAGCAAGCGAGCCAGATGCATGGCATGGTTCTTGGCTACCAGATTTCGGCATTCGCGTCTCCGCTGCTGGTGCTGGCGATGTCGGCGCTGGCAGCGTTGCTGCTTTGGGCTACCTTCAACTTCGGACTGGGGGCGAGGACGACCTATGGGCAGATCTTCTGCCTGTGGTTGTACTGTTCCCTGCCCCACCTGTTGGTGGACATGGTGACGGTGTTGAGGCTCTGGTTTGGCGGGAGTGCGGAGAGCTTCGACCTGAAGATGCCGGCGGGCACCAGCCTCGGCTACTACTTCCCCGATGTATCGCCGTGGCTGCGTACGCTGCTGACCTCGTTGGACGTGGTCGCTATCTGGGGGCTGGTGCTGCTGGTGATTGGCGGCGCGATTGTGGCCAAGGTGAAGCGCGGCCAGGCAGCGGCGGTGGTCGTCGGCTGGTGGCTTCTGATCGTGTTGGTGGGCGTGGCGGCTACGGCGGCGTTCAGCTAGAGCTGAGAGCGGCGTATTCGGGCTACTACGTCCAGCGGCGGAAGACCAGCGATCCGTTTGTTCCCCCAAAGCCGAAGGAGTTGGAGAGTGCGTAGTCGATCCTGGCCGGCTGTGGCTTGTTGGGGACGTAGTTGAGGCGGCAGACGGGATCGACCTCGTCCAGGTTCATGGTGGGCGGGGCGATCTGTTGCAGCATGGCCATGATGGTGATGCCGGCCTCCAGGCCTCCAGCGCCACCCAGCAGGTGGCCGGTCATGGACTTGGT
>CAWERM010000164.1:0-13331 GCA_963810995.1 uncultured Acidobacteriaceae bacterium
CAGCCAGCGGATCGAAACTGGCCGCCCGTAATTATTTTGCTCGCATGGAGCTATCCGAACGACGGAGGGCTTACTCCTTCTGCATGGCGGCGAGCTCATTTCCAGCGGGGTCGGTGAAGTGGAAGCGGCGACCGCCGGGAAAGGAGAAGATAGGCAGCGTGATGCGTCCGCCCGCTGCCACGATTCTCTTCTCCATCGCTTCGAGGTCGTCGGTGTCGATGACGGCCAGGGGGAATTTGGTGCGGCCTTCGGCAGGAGTTGCGCCATTGAGGCCGCCGTCCAGGCCTGAGTTGGAGAAGGCTGCGTAGTCGGGGCCAAAGTCCTGGAAGCTCCAGCCGAAGAGGGAGTGGTAAAACTGCTTGCAGGCCGAGACGTTGTTGGCGGGCAGTTCGAGATAAACGATGGGGAATTTTGGCATAGGAATCTCCTCAAGTAGGATCGCCGCTTGAACCCCCGTCCGCACCGCCGCGCCGTATTTTGCGGAACAGGTAGACGCCGGCGGATCCGGCCTCGCGGGGTACAAGAAAAAAGTACCACACTTGATCCGGGCAACCGATGCGTGGCGTAGTCCAAGGACTGCTCTGCGATAATCGAGGCAACGGAGGGAGTCACACGGTTAACCCAGGCGATCCGCAGGAAACTGCTCTCGATGCATCACCCACAGGCAGCCTGCTTCGCCGCTTCTTTCCTTTCTACTGCGTGCTGGCGGCGCTGGCCACCTTTGGCTATGCGCTCTATGACGACTACCAGATCGATGGCGACGCAGTTGCCTACATGGACATTGCCGACAACCTGCGAGCGCACCACTGGGAGGGCATCATCAACGGCTACTGGCACCCCATGTATCCGGCGTTCCTGGCGCTGGGTCACACGATCTTCCGGGCAACGCTGGCGACTGAGTTGCAGGCGTACTACCTCGTCAACTTCGGAATATTTCTGCTGGGGATGGTGGCGGTCGTGTGCTTTACGGACGCGCTTTCATGTTCAAGGTCCGAGGCCCGAGGTTCGAGGTACCTGCTGGATCGCACCCAACTTCGCTACCTAGGTGTGGCGCTGCTGGTAATTGCGAGCCAGCGCGAGCTGTCGATGGGCAAGGTCCGTTCAGATGCTCTACTACAGGCGTTCCTGCTGCTGGCAATTGCTGCGCTGTTGAGGTATCTGGCCAGCAATCGGCTGCGCTATGCCGCGTGGATGGGCGTGGCTCTGGGATGCGCGTATCTGACCAAGTCGTTCGCGTTTGTCTTTGCGTTTCTCTGTATCTTCGTGCTGGCGGCTTACTGCCGATTTTGGTTGAAGCACGGAATCAAACAAATCCTACCAGCGCTGCTGATTGCCTTCACCTGCTTCGCGGTGGTCGCTGGATCGTACGTTGCCGCGCTCTCGATGCAGAGAGGCCGATTCGACTTTGGCGACTCCGGCGCGCTGAACTACGCATGGTATGTGGGCGGCACGGATAAGATGCATCTGCAGCCAACCCAGACCGCGCAGTTCGGCTCCGCGGAGGTCCACCTGAAGCATCCGGAGAAGGAGTTGCTGCACACGCCGTTGGTCCTCAGCTATGCTGAGATGCCCTATGGAACCTACCCCGACTGGTTCGACACCACCTACTGGAACGAACAGATCAAGCCGCACTTCAGGCTGCGGGACGACCTTCCGCGCGCCGCGCGCAACATGGTGCTGGTGGTTCGCTACCTGTTCAATCATCCCGAGGGGCTGGTGTTGCTGGCGCTACTGCTTGTGCTGGGCGCGAGAGTCAATATGCGGTGGAGAGTGGAAAAAAAAGCATTCTGGCTGCCACCACTGCTGCTGGGCGTTGCCATCTGGGGCATCTATGCGCTGGTCAACACGGAAGAACGTTACGTCACGGTCGCGTATTTGAGCATCGTTCTGACACTGTTTGCGGCGCTGTGCCTGCCCGATGCACGGAGCGAAACGGATGCGCCCGCGGCAGGCTATGCGGCTGGAAGTCTTCGCTTCACGGCGTCAGCGCTGATTGTTCTACTTGCGCTGCTGGCTGTAGGCGAGAGCCTGCGCACAGTGTTTGAAGACCGGCGCCAGCTCTCCATACGCGGCTATCCGGGCGGCTGGTACTCGCCCACCATGGTGCATGTTGCAGACGGTCTGCAATCCCTCGGCGTGCATCCTGGAGACAGTGTTGCTTGCATTGGCCCGATTGCTTGCCTCAACGATCCATACTGGGCGCGGCTGGCCGGCGTGCGAATACTTACCGAGATCTACGATCCGGAAACGCCCGTCTACCCCTTCCTTGCCGCACTGCCGAACCGGGCGCAGGCGATCAGCGTTGTGCGCGGTCAGGGCGCCAAAGTCCTGGTCGCGGACTTCGGCGACTTTCGCGTCAGCGACTCCGACCCTGCCTTCCGCGACTGGCAACAGCTTGGTGGCACCACGTTCTATGCGTTGTCACTCAACTGACAACTCTGCGGCCATCTGTTGCCTGACTGACACGACCTGAGGCGATCTTCGCCAGTTTCTTATTGTTCTGCTTGGGTCGAACCGGCGGTGAACGCGATTTGTTAGCCGGCGCGGCGCTCTTCAAAGAGACTCGTCGAGCATTTCGCTGAGGGTGCCGGCGCGGGTGCGCATGGAGTCCTCGGAGCGGTCCATGCCGCCGGCCAGCGCGTCGTATCGCGCACGCAGGGAGAGCAGCTCGTCGGCGATGTTGAGCGCGGCCAATACAGCGACGCGCAGCGAATCGGCGGTGCCTCCGTGGGCCGCGACAGCGCGCATCTTGGCGTCCACCAGGTTGGCAAGCTGCTGAATGTACTCGGCGTCGGTGCCGCGCAGGTTGTAGATCTGGTCGTAGATGTCGACGCTGACCGCCTCGGGGATGGACGAGCTGCCGGAGCTATTGCAGACTGAATCCGTTGTAGGCTGGTCTTCCAGGCCAGTTTCGTCCTGCTTCTGGTTGCACTCCGTCACGCGCGTCTCCTCTCCCAATGGTGCACTGCTGCACGGCAAAGCCGTCGCTGTGCAATGGCGTACTCTACAACAACTCGTCGATCTGGTGCATCATCCGCTCGACCCGCTGGCGCACGCCGTCGCGCTCTTGGTTGAGGGCGGCCACCTGGCTTTCAACAGCCTCTTTTTCGCGTTGAACAGCCTGGGTCTGGCTCTGGGCCGCTTCCGCCTGAGCGGCAAGCTGTTGGCGCAGCGAGGCAACTTCTGCCTCGGCCGCAGCGCGCGCCTCACGTTCGCGCTTTACGATCTCCACTGCCCGCAGCACTTTCTGCTCGAGCGCCTGAAACTCATCCACACTGACACCGGAACTCATACCCGAAGTATAGAGCGGATTGAGTGCGATTCGACCCCGCAGCGACTGTGCAAAACAGGGCTTCAATTCAAACAGGGGACAGGGATCAGAAATTAGGGAACAGAAAAGACTGCGTGGATTTTGGTTAGGTACGAATTGCGCCACCCAGCGCGGTAAGGGCTGCGATGAGCTTGCCGGACCACTCGGATAACTCATCCTCGCGCAGGGTGCGCTGGTTGGACTGGAAGACGCAGCGCAACAGGAGTGCGTACGTTCCTTCTGAAGCGGAGCCAGCCTTTGCGTCGCGGAAGATTTCGACCGGAGTGAGCCGGGTAAGTTCGGGGATGGCGAGGGCGCGGATTGCGTCAGCGATGGTGCGCCAGGGGATGGCGTCGGCGAAGGTGAAAGAGAAGTCGCGCTCGACGGCCTGGAAGCGGGAGAGTTCGTGCGCGGTGGCGCGGCGCAGAGGCAGGCGATAGAGGGCGTCGAGGTCGAGCACGGTTAGGAACACAGGCTGGCGCAGCTTACGCGCCTCGCGCTGGGGGGTGGCCAGCTCGCCGAACCATGCGATTGGGGCGCCGCTGAGAAGCGCCGTCGCACAGCGGCCGGGTTCCAGCCACGCAGGCGCATCGGGCGAGAAAGTAAGCGCAGAGGCGGCGCTAGTGGAGAGCGCGTCCGGCGAAGCGGCAAAGAGAGATAGCAAAGATTCGACAACACCCTTTAGCTCAAAGACGGCAGCATCCCTGGCGCTGTGTAGGCGCGACGGCGGCAGCTCACCGGTGAGGCCGAGCGAGAGACTAGGCGACTCGACGACCTGCTCCGCCGTGCCGGTGAAGATGGACCCCTGCTCGAATAGGCGCACGTTGCGCACGTCGCGGTTGAGGTTGTGCGCGAGCATGGTGAGCATTCCCGGAGCGAGCGATGGGCGGAGCAGACGGGCCTCGTCGGAGAGCGGGTTCTCCAGCGCAATGAGTCCGCCCTGGGCTTGTTGATTCGCGGAGAGGAAGGTTGCGCCATCGGCTTCCGATGCGAAGCTGCTGGAGATTGATTCGGAGTAGCCAAGCGCAAGCAGGCGGGCGCGGACGGCGGACTCCACGGCGGCAAGCGGGAGCGCGATGACGGGCAGCGCAGTGGGCAGCGTGTTCGCGAAGCGGTTGTATCCGTAGACGCGCGCGACCTCTTCGATGAGGTCGATCTCGCGTTCCAGGTCGAGCCGCCAGGAGGGAAGCTGGACGGAGAAGGTTGCAGGTTGCAGGTTGTTGGTTGAGGCTTCGGAGAGAGTACAGCCGAGGGCGAGAGGACCCGGCGGACAAGATCGGCGGTGAGTGCGGAGTGGCCGGGCTGGTCGTCCAACGTGGCGCCGAGGTGACGCTGAACTTGTGCCAACAATAGCGCAATGGGTGGTCGATTGGCTGTGATTGCTGCGACCGAGGGAACGATGACATCGACCAGGTCGCCTACGGGCGTGCCGCCGGATTCGAGGATGAGCTTTGCGACAAGGGCGTTGGCGGCAGCGCAGGCGTTGAGGTCCGCGCCACGCTCGAAGCGATGTGAGGCGTCGGTGTGCAGGCCGTGGCGGCGGGCGCTGCGGCGGACGCTGGCGGGATCGAACCAGGCGGCCTCGATGAGAACATTTTTGGTTTCGGCGGTGATCATGGAGTCCCAACCGCCCATGACTCCGGCCAGGCCCTGCGCGCGGGAGTGGTCCGCGACGACAAGATCGTCGGCTTCGAGTATTCGCTCCGAGCCATCGAGTAGCTTGACCCGCTCGCCCTTGCGCGCGAGGCGGACGATGATCCCGCCGTCCAGCTTGTCCAGATCGTATGCGTGGTTGGGATGGCCCATGCCCTGCAGGACGAAGTTGGTTGCATCGACTGCATTGGAGATCGGCTTGAGGCCGAGCAGAGCGAAGAACTCGGCGACCTGGCCGGTGGAGGGCGCGATGGTGACGTTGCGCAGGACCTGCGCAGTGAAGCGGCCGCAGAGGCTCTGGGCCTCAGGAGCGATCTGCACGGAGAAGGGCTGCGCGGCTGGCAGAGCGGCGGGTAGAGCGGTGTCCAGCGGCGCAAGCGGGAGGTTGTAGATGGTGGCGGCCTCGCGCGCAATGCCGTAGTGGTTCATGGCGTCCACGCGGTTGGTGGTGATGTCCATCTCAAAGAGGTGACCGTTACCGGGGCCGAGGTCGTGGATGCCTTCGACCGCGATACCACGCAGAGTGAGGTCTTCGGCGAGTTGGCGGTCGTCCACGCCGATGCCGGGGACGTAGCTGCGGAGCCATTTGGAGAGGATGTTCATGCGAACTGCTCCAGGAAGCGCATGTCGCCGGAGTAGAAGTGGCCGATGTCACTGATGCCATGTTGAATCATGGCGATGCGTTCCACGCCCATTCCGAAGGCGAAGCCGGAGATTTTGTTGGGGTTGTAGGCGTCATCGGCGGGATCGAGCTTGCGGCGCTCACCTGTGACGCTGGCGAAGACGGTGGGATCAACCATGCCGCAGCCCAGCAGCTCGATCCAGCCGGAGTGCTTGCATTTGCGGCAACCCTTGCCGTCGCAGAAGATGCAACTGATCTGCACGTCGGCGCTGGGCTCGGTGAAGGGAAAGAAGCTGGGGAAGAAGCGCGTTTTCACGCTGGAGCCGAAGAGCTCCTTCATGGCGTGGTCGAGCGTGCCCTTCAGGTCGGAGAAGGTGATGTTGCTGTCGACGCAGAGGCCTTCGACCTGGTGGAAGATGGGTGAGTGGGTGGCGTCGGCGGCGTCGTTGCGATGCACTTTGCCGGGAACCACGATGCGGATGGGCGGCGCGCTGGCGATCATGCTACGAATCTGCACCGGCGAAGTGTGGGTGCGCATCAGCAGGCGGTCGCGCGATGGCTTTGTCTGCTGATCGGCTAGCACCAGCGTGTCCTGGGTGTCGCGCGCGGGGTGGTTGGGCGGAAAGTTGAGCGCCTCGAAGTTGTAGAAGTCGGATTCGACCTGCGGACCGAGCGCGGTGGAGTAGCCGAGATGGTGGAAGACGGCGACGATCTCGTTCATCGTCTTGAGCAGTGGGTGGGGAATGCCGGGTGCGCGGATGCTACCGGGGAGGGTGATGTCGAGGCTCGACTTTACGGATGCACTTGGCGGAGCTGTGGCGACGGCGGCGAGAGCTTCTTCAATCTGCTGCTTGAGCTGGTTGAAGCGGATGCCCAGTTGCTTGCGTGCTTCGGCGGGTGCGGATTTGAGCCAGGCGTCGCTGATGAGTTTCAGGCGACCTTGTTTGCGGCCGAGCCAGCGCAAGCGGAAGGATTCTGCATCGCGCAGAGAGACTGTTTCACTGCGAACCTCTTCAGCCAGAGTAGCGAAGGCGGCATCGAGGGCGGGTTCGTCGTAGCTGAGGAGTTGGGTGATAGCTTCGTTCATGAAGATTTGAGGCTGCGTGACGTCGCTCTCTAGTGTATCGCGGTGTTAGTGCAAGAGAGCGGAGAGGACTATGACGAGGACGACTAGGCCGAGCTGGAGACTTCGCTTGTCGGTGATGGCGTAGACAACGGGGTCTTCCTCGAGTTCACCGCGAGAGGCCTTGAGCCAGAGGCGGCTAAGCCAGAGCAGGAGCACGGGGACCAGCAGCCATAGGCGTGAGTGGTGAGGATAGAGGTTCTGCGCGACCTCGTTGCCAATGTATAGCGCGAAGATGACGACCGAAGCGTATCCGCTGGCCGTGCCGAAGCTGCGTAGTTGTTCAAGGTCGTTGACTCGATAGCCGCGACCCTTGACGGCGGGCGCCGGCGTAGGATCGCCGCGCAGGCTCAGGCTTTCCAGCTCGGCGAAGCGCTTGACGAAGGCCAGCGAGAGGAAGAAGAAGATGCTGAAGGCGGCCAGCCAGGGCGAAACCATCACTCCGGCGGCGGCTGAACCGGCGAGAATGCGCATGGTGTAGAGGCACGCGAGCACCATTACATCCACCAGCACCATGCGCTTCAGGCGCAGCGAGTAGATGGTTGTGGAGACGGCGTAGAGCGCCAGCCAATCCAGGAACCTGCCTTGTCCGTTCCAGTGAAATTGCGGGGACAACGCCGTGAGAACGCGCGGCAGGATCAACGCGATCGCCAGGGACGAGGCGAGGAAGAGGAGGATAGTGACTGCGCCCGTGATGGGGGAGAGGTCTCCGGCGGCGTAGGGACGGCTGCGCTTGCGTGGGTGGTGGCGGTCGGCTTCGAGATCCAGCAGATCGTTGAAGACATAGGTTGCGGAGGCGGCCAACCCGAAGCTGAGAAAGGCAAGAAGGGATGCGGCGGCCGGACCCGCGGCGCGTACATGGGCCAGCAGAAGGGGAAGGAAGACCAGCGTGTTCTTGGCCCACTGATGCAGCCGAATGGCGCGCAGCCAAGCCTTCATCGGCGGAGTTTTGTCGTTGAAGGTGTGCGTTGGCTGTACCGCCGCCGAACGCAGTTCCGCGTGCAGGGCACGGCTGGGATTGGCGATCATGGGATGGACGCTGTGTGTGAGCAGAGACAGGTCGAGCCGGGCGTTGCCGATGTAGCTGAAGCCTGTAGGGAAGCGCTGCTGGAAGGCAGCGAGTTTGTTGCCTCCTGTGAGGTTGACGCTGCCATCGGAGGCGAGGACACCGGTGAAGATTCCCAGATGCTCGGCTACGCGCTCGGCCAGCAGATTGTCCGCGCCGGTGGCGAGGAAGATTTGTCGTCCCGCGGCATATTGCTGGCGCAGGTACTCCAACAGAGGCTGATTGTAGGGAAGGTGGGCGACATCGAGCGAGACGATGGAGGAGACGTTACGCTTGAACGCAGCCTTTCCCCTGGCTATCCATAGAAGAAAACGCAGCAGGGAGCTGGGACTCTGCCGAGCCAGTACGATCACCGAATCCAACAGCGTGTCGCTCTTGACCAGCGTGCCGTCCAGGTCCACACAGAGCGGCTCTAACGCCGCGCCTTCCGCGGCGACTGAACCGGATTGCGATGGCACGGATTGCAATGGCAAGAGTCGTTTCCTCCGGAGACGGCACAGCACCGTGTACTCCGCGTAACCCTCCGTTTATTATCCCTTATCCATCTGGGAACCCTGAGACTTATCTAGCCTGGGGGCCAGGTCATGGGCCGTCCGCCGAGGAGATGGAGATGGAGATGGTCGACGGTCTGACCACCGTCGGGGCCGGTGTTGAGGACGACACGATAGCCGCCGACCAGCCCTGAAGCGCGGGCGATTTCGGCGGCCTTGGTAAGCAGGTGGCCCAGCAGCGACGACTGCAGCAGGCCCCGCCTCCGCCAGCGACGCGATGTGCTGCTTGGGAACGATCAGCAGATGGGTCGGGCGCCTGCGGGCGAAGGTCGGCAAAGCAGAGGCACAGCTCGTCCTCGAAGACGCGCTTGGCCGGGATGCTGCCGGCGACGATCTTGCAGAAGAGACAATCGGAGATCATAACGACAAACCTCGCATAGGGCTTGATGAGAACGTCAGAGGAGAATTCTACAGCCAAGCCATCTCCGGATTGTGAGCGCCGCTCACTTTGCAAAGTACTTTGGGTGCTCTCCCGCTGCCCATGGATCGTAGGCCTGGGCGAAGGCAGCACGGAAGCGGATGGGAGGGTGAGTGCCGAACCAGAATTCGTAGAGCGGGTGCGGCGTGGGGTCGTCCAAGGAGAGTTCGCCGAGCGTCTGGAAGGCCTGGGGGCCAGCCGATTGCGGGTTGGCGACGATGCCGTGAACGGCCTCCTGGCCGTAGATGTCGGCGTTGTGCTCGATGGCCCGGCTGAAGGCGTTGGCAAACGGTTCGGAGAGGGTGGACAGCACGCAGAGCACAAGGAGAAGGACGACCAGCGCGCCCCAGTCGTGCTGCGAGGGGATGCGCCAGGCAGATCCGTAACGCAAAAGCAGGAAGTGAACACCATGGAAACCAAGCAAGAGGAGTGGGAGCAGCGCAAGGCAGTCGAGCGCGACGCCCGCAGACACATGGCCCAGCGCGTAATGTCCCATCTCGTGGGCGAAGATGAAGCTGATCTCGTCGGGCGTGGACTTGGCGATGGTAGTGTCCCAGACGACGACGCGCTTGGACGCTCCGAAGCCGGTGACGTAGGCGTTGATCTGGGTGGACTTGGCGCTGGCCTTCATCAGGAACATGCGCTGGGGCGGGATGGAGATTCCTCCGCGCGCGACGACCTGCTGCAAACGCTGGACCAGCGCGGGATTGGAATTGGCGAGCGGCTCGAACTTGTTGAACATCGGATCGATGACATAGGGCGTAATGAAGACCCCGGAGACGAGACAGAGCACGGCTGGGATCCAAAACCAGAACCACCAGCGGGTTGGCGATCTGCGAATGACCCAGAAGATCAGCATGGTGAGCAGACCGCCGAAGAGCCACTCCAGCGCAAACGACTTGGCTTTGTCGGCCAGCCAACTGCCCCAACCCTGGACTGAAAGGCCGTAGCTGAGCGCGACCCGATGAGCGTAGATTCCCAGCGGGAGATTGAGCAGATGGGTGGCGAGGAGCAACAGAAACACAAAGATGAAGCCCTGTACCCAGCGGTTTCTGGAGAGGCTGACTGCAACGCTTTGCATCCACGCAGCCACACCGAAGACGAGCAACAGGAGCAGTTGGAACGGCATCCAGACTGCATCCACGATGGTGAGCGTTCTGCCCGTCCGGTTGAGTACGACCGCTTTCTGAAGTTTTGCCTGGGGTAGCGTATAGGCGGAGGAGTTGTGGACGGCAATGCGCTCGGCCTGTGCCTCGGTGGATGTTTCACAGGCGAGACGGTCGATCGATATTGCGAAGACGGCGGACAACATGACCAGCAGGAGCAGGGTACTGCGAAGGCGCATGGCTCTGAACTCCAAAAGCGTGTGCTCCAGTGTGCCGCATGAATGCGGCGAAACGCAAAACAATACGTCCAATCAATGTGGAAATGCGCCCGGACGGAAAGACAAAAGACGCAGTTTCCGTGTAGCATCCGATAGATTGAACGATGCATCTTCAGCAACAAGACGAGGTCCATGAGACAGATTAGGAAGAACATGCGCGGGACCACCCGAATGGTGATTTTGGCCACTGCGTGCGCGGCAGGAATTTTTGCGGCCTTCGCTCCCGGTGGGCAACATGACGCATTGGCAGCGAGCGAAGCTGCTGCACCAAATTCCGTAGCGGCAGCGAAGCCGGCTGTGGGCGATACAGTTTTGGTGAACGCGCTGGATGCGGAATTGAAGCGGGCGATGTCGTCGCTGGGGGCCGATGGGGCAGCCGCCGCGCAACAGCCCAAACCCTACTTTGTGAGCTACGCGGTGGACGATGCGACGTCGGTGAACATCACGGCGGAGTACGGCGCGATCGGCAGCTCCAACCAGAGCCGTGTGCGATCGGTGGATGTGCAGGTGCGGTTGGGCAGCCCGGCGGAAGACAACACGCACGGCGACCACCGCAACAGCGCTCTGACCACCTTGCCGCTTCCCTTGACCGACGACCGCGACGCCATTGCGCGTTCGTTGTGGTACGCCACCAATCGAGGATACGCGCGCGCTTTGGACGGCTACTTGAGGGTAAAGACGGAGCAACAGGTGCGCGCCAAGGAGGAGGATTCCTCGGCGGACTTCAGCGTGGAACAGCCGCAGACGGACTTGCTGCCTCCCGCGCCGGCACTGGTCGTGGACCGCGCGGCGTGGGAGCAGCGCTTGCGCGAGATATCCAAATTGTTCTCCCAGTTTCCCGACATCTTTGCCGATCAGGTTGAGTTTGAGGCGTCGAATGAGACCGACTACTTCGTCTCGTCCGAGGGCCAGCGTGTGGATACACCCAGCCAGACGGCGCGGCTGGTGATTGTGGCGCGGACGCGCGCAGCCGACGGCATGGACCTATTTCGCGCAGAGACATTCGAGGCCAAATCCGCCGACCTCCTTCCCGACCAGAAGACCATAGCGGACAAGACGATCGGGATGGCAAAGAACCTGGAGGCGCTGCGCGTTGCGCCGGTGACGCAACCGTTCAGTGGGCCGGCGATCCTGAGTGGACGCGCCGCGGCGGTCTTCTTCCACGAAGTTCTGGGGCACCGTCTGGAGGGCCAGCGGCAACGCGGCGATGAGGAGGGTCAGACCTTCACCAAGCTGCTGGGCAAACCGATTTTGCCGTCGTTTCTCAGCGTGGCCGACGATCCGACCATGACCACGTTCCAGGGCACGACACTGAGCGGACACTACGACTTTGACGATGAAGGCCAAGCCGCGCGGCGGGTCGAGCTGATCCGCGATGGCGTGCTGGAGACATTTCTGATGTCGCGTGAGCCGATCGCCAGCGTCTCGCAAAGCAACGGCCACGGTCGCGCCGAATCGGGGCACATGCCCACCGGGCGTCAGGGAAATTTGATTGTGACCTCATCGAAGTCGGTGCCGGAGAGCGAGCTGCGGCAGATGCTGATCGACCGAGGCGAAGAAGCAAGGCAAGGCGTACGGCCTGTACTTTGAAGACATCTCATCCGGCTTTGCGGTGACCACGCGCAGTTCGCCGCAGGCGTTCCAGGTGATTCCGCTAGTGGTCTACAGGGTGTATGTGGATGGACGGCCCGACGAGCTGGTACGCGGGGTCAGTATTGTGGGTACGCCGCAGGCGGCGCTGAACAGCATTCTGGCGACGGGCGACAAGCAGGATATCTTCAATGGAATATGCGGCGCGGAGTCGGGCAGCATTCCGGTGAGCGCGGTTGCGCCGGCGATGCTGGTGAGCCAGATTGAGACACAACGCCAGGCGCAGGGCACCGCTCGACCGCCCATTCTGCCGCCGCCCAACTCCGCGGCGGGCGAATTAAGGTCAGAGAAAGGAGCAAATTGATGAAAATGCTCCATTCTAAGTTACGAATCAGAAGAGTTTTTACATCGACAGTCGCAGTATCTGTCTTATTAGGCACATATTTAGTTACATATAGGGCCGTAGCGCAGGATTTGCAGACGGACGACCCCGTACTGCGCGCCATGCGGGCCGAACTGGACCGTGAACAGGCCCAGTTGGTGCTACCCGGAATGCAGCGGCCATACTTCATCCAGTATCGCCTGGACGACGTTAGCACCTACGACGTGGTGGCCAACTTCGGCGCACTGGTGCGTGAGGAGAGCGGCCACCAGCGGATTGTGCGGGTCACGGTGCGCATCGGCAACTACACAACGGATTCAAGCGGCAGCAGGGCCGACGGCACGGCGGTACTGGGGCCGACGGACAACAATCCAGAGGCGATCCGCTACTGTCTGTGGACGGCGACCGACGAGGCATACAAGAACGCGCTGCGAGCCTACACCGCGAAGCAGGCTGCATTGAAGCAATTCGAGTCAGCGCCCGCGGCGCAGGATTTTGCTTCGGCCAAGGCAGTCACGCACATTGGCCCGCTGGTGCCGCTGGAGATCGACCGCGCGCAGTGGAAGCAGCGCATTGTGGACGCAAGCGGTCTCTACGCCAGCGATCCAGAGGTGCGCGCCAACGCCGCGAATGTGCAGTATTCTTCGGCAACTCTGCGCACACTGGCGGTGAACCGTTATCTGGTCAATAGCGAAGGGACGGTTGTGCGCGAGGGATACGCGGGCTACAGCGCTAACATCAGCGTGGGCGGGCAGGCCCCCGACGGGATGCAACTGGAGCGCAGCAACGGCAGCACGGCGGCCAATGCCAAGGACCTGGAGACTTGGCCGGAGTTCCACAAACGCGTAATCGACGACCTGAAGAGCCTGGAGGCGTTGCGCAATGCCCCAGTCGTCTCCGCCGAGGACTACCACGGGCCAGTGCTGTTCAGCGGCGACGCGACCGCCGACGTGATGGACCGTCTGTTCGTTCCCAACGTGGAGGCGGACCGGCCGGAGATGGGGACCACGGCGCGCACCCAGGGCATCTACACGTCGAGCTACCATGCGCGCGTGTTGCCCGATTTTCTGAACGTGACGGACGATCCGCTGATGACAAGCTATGGTGGACATGCGCTGCTGGGCGCATACGCGGTGGACGATGAAGGCGTTCCGGCGCAGGCGGTAGACGTTGCGGTGAACGGTAAGCTGGAGAACTATCTGATTGGGCGCACTCCGGTGCGCGACTTTGCG
>CAWERM010000165.1:0-4484 GCA_963810995.1 uncultured Acidobacteriaceae bacterium
GTCGCGCAACTCGGGGTAGAGGGGCAGGGCCAGCACTTCGGCGGCGGCGCGCTCAGCATGGGGGAAGTCTCCCGGCTTGTAGCCGAGGTCTTTGAGCGCGGCTTGCAGATGGAGGGGAACCGGGTAATAAATCTCACTACCGATCTGCTGCGCGGTGAGGTAGTCGCGCAAGACGTTGCGGCGCGGTGCGCGGATAACGTACTGGTGGAAGACCGGTGTGGCGCGGGGGTCGGTGCAGGGGAGAACGATACCATCCTGCGTGGAGCTGCCGACGAGGTTGGCCTCGCGGAAGAGCTGGTCGTAGCGCGAGGCGCGCTCACGGCGTTGATGGTTCCACTCGGCAAGGTGACGGAGTTTGACGTTGAGGACAGTGGCCTGCAATTCATCGAGGCGCGAGTTGGCGCCTACCTCGTCGTGAAAGTAGCGGCGGGTCATTCCGTGAGCGCGCAACGTGCGGGTGCGGCGGTCGATCTCCTGGTTGCAGGTAGTGACCAGGCCTGCGTCTCCGAAGGCGGCAAGATTCTTGGTGGGATAGAAGCTGAAGGCGGCCGCGTCGCCGAGGGAGCCAGTGGGCATTCCGCTCCACGCCGCGCCGAAGGCTTGTGCGGCGTCTTCGATCAGCAGCAGGCCGGAGTGGTCCCACTGCAATGCGGAGAAGGCGTCCCAGTCGGCACACTGGCCGAAGAGGTGAACAGGAAGGATGGCTTTTACGTTCTTGCCCGCTGGGCCGCTGAGAATCTCCGCAACCGACTGCGGCGAGAGGTTGAAGGTGCGGGGATCGATGTCCGCAAAGATGGGGCGAGCACCGGCGCGTAGGATCGCGCTGCTACTGGCAAAGAAGCTGAATGGGCTAGTGATGACAGCGTCAGGCGGGGTGCTGGAGCGTATTGCGGAGGTGCTGTCGCCGATGCCTGTGCCGGCGAGAGCAAGCCAGAGAGCGTCTGTACCGCTGGCACAACCAATGGCGTAACGCGCGCAACAGGTACTTGCCGCGGCGGCCTCGAAGGAGGAAACCTGCGGGCCGAGGATGAAGTGCTGCGAGTCACAGACCCTGGCTATGGCGTCCAGTATCTCCTTGCGCAGTGGGACAAACTGGCGGGAGAAGTCGAGCATGGGAACGGGTTGCGGCGCTGGGTTGGACACTGCTGCCATGGTACAACGCAGGAGGGTGTCTCGATTGCCGCTGCGTAGCGTCTAACCTAACAGAGCCAATTCTTGGCGCGTTTCAACTGCTCGAATTTGTGTAGCTTGCGCTCATTGGGGGACTGATGGAGTTGAAAAACAGGGTTGCGGCCTGTATCGTAAACAGACTTGGATGTTGGTTTTTGATTGCACTCCGCCGTGGGGATTGAAATTAGAGGGTTCGTAGGTCTTGGGTTGCTGAATACCCCGTTATTTACGCAAAGGAAATTACCTAGCAAGAGAAGCTACTCATAAGGAGATCGGCACATGGAAACAAAGCCGGCACAGAATATTCAGGATACTTTTCTCAATACAGTCCGCAAAGACAAGAGCCCGATCACGATCTACCTGGTGAGCGGAGTGAAGCTGACGGGCAAGATTCGTTCATTCGACAAGTACTCGGTGCTGTTGGAGAACAACGCGCAGGAACAGTTGATCTTCAAGCATGCGATCTCGACCGTGGTGAGCGGTCGAGCAGGCTCGCACAGTGAGGGGCTGACTGCGGCCAAGGTTGAGCCGAGGGCGCAAACCGGCTCGGCCGGAGGACCGGCTTCAGATGAGACGGCGGGCACTTGATATTTCAAGTCTGAGGCCAACCATCGCGACGGACCCATCATGACGAGAAGGCTGGTTTATACGAGGCCGGATTCGGCGCAGCCATGAGACCGCCTGCGGGCCTTGTGCAGAGGGCTGCTGCGAATGCTACAGCGTCCCAAGGACGAGCGACAGCGGGCCGGGAACTCGCTGTGCTGGTCGCGCTGGAATTTACCGGGCAGCGACGGAGATTGACGGCTGCGGCGCGGTTGGCGCGGGATGCGGCGGTAGTGTTGTCTGAGGCTGACGCCTCCGAGAATTACACGGAGCGCCAATACGAAGCAACGGCCGATCTCGACTTCGACTCATCGCTGGCGGAGTTTGAAGAATTGGCACGGAGTGCGGGAGCGCAGATTGCAGCAACCCTGGTGCAGCGCCGCGTCAGGCCGGATGCAGCCACACTGGTGGGACAGGGCAAGCTGGAAGAGATTGCGGGGGTTGCTGCTTCGACCCATGCGGACGTGGTGCTCTTCGATCATGACCTGACGCCATCGCAGTTGCGCAATCTCGAAGCAAAAATCACCTGCCGCGTGATCGATCGGACGCAGTTGATTCTGGATATATTTGCCCGCCACGCTCGCAGCCGCGAGGGCCAGTTGCAGGTGGAACTCGCACAACTACAGTACCAGTTGCCGCGGCTAGCCGGACGGGGTAAGGCGATGTCGCAACTGGGCGGCGGCATCGGCACACGCGGGCCGGGCGAGACGCAACTGGAGACTGACCGGCGCAAGATCAACCTGCGCATCGACCATGTAAAGAAACAACTGGAGTCGGTGCGGCGGATTCGCGGCCAGCAGAGACGGCGGCGCGAAGACGTCCCGGTACCGGTAGTCGCGCTGGTGGGCTACACCAACGCGGGCAAAAGCACGCTGTTCAATGCCCTTACCGAGGCTGGAGTGCTGGAGTCGGCGAAGATGTTTGCCACACTCGATCCCAAGCTGCGGCAACTTCAACTTCCCAGTCGAAGGAAGGTGTTGCTCTCCGACACCGTTGGCTTCATCCGCAACCTGCCGCACACCCTGGTGACCAGCTTCCGCGCCACGCTGGAAGAGGTGGAACGGGCCGAGCTGCTGCTGCATGTACGCGACGCGTCCAGCGCAATGGGAGCCGAGCAGAAGTTGCAGGTGGAGAAGGTGCTGAGCGAGTTGGACGTGAAAGGCAAGCCGGTGATTGAGGTGATGAACAAGATCGACCTGTTGCCTCCGGAGCAGCGCGCGCGGCTTGCCTCTGCACAAGCGCGCAGCGGGTCGGTTGCAGTTCCTGTTTCGGGACTGAAGAAAACTGGGCTGCGCGATCTGCTCACAGCCATCGACGAGGCGCTGATGGTCGATCCGCTGATTGAAGCGCGCTTCCGCATACCGCAGTCGGAGGGCGCAGCGCTGGCTGCTCTTGAGGCTGGCGCTTTGCTTCGCAAGAAAAAATTTGAAGGGAACTTTGTGGACCTTATGGCGCGCGGACCTGCGTCGCTGCTGGGGCGATACGCACGATTCCGCGGGTGGGGATAAGAATAGTGATTAGCGGGCAGTAAAGGCGCCGGGCTAGATAGAGCCATGGCGCGGTGAGCGAGTGCATAATGCAGGGTTAAACAGAACAGGCCGCCTGTCGGGGAGCGGAGGTGGTGTCCCCATGCACGCGACCTGTACGACCCAGGACATCGGGTCTTGGTGGTATTTAAAGTCTAGGCTTGTTTGCGGGAATGTCAAAGGCTATTTTATGTGGCGAACCTCGCATCTCGATTTGCACGAATATCGGACTTAGTGTCCGATTACAGATACAACAAGGTTTGACACTCACGGAGACGCTTTGTTAGAAAGAACTGTACCCAAAGTGTGCAAAGCAGCGTCCTTCCCTGTATTTTACGGGGGTTTATAAGCCACACGTCTGCTCCAAATCATGAATGAAATTATGAATCAACTCGGTGGACTTGCGCTCGGAGCAGTACCGACGATGGTCCTGATCGTGCTGCTAGTGGTTAGCTATGAGCTGTTGGTGCAGCGTCCCATGGAACGAGTACTAGGGGAACGGCGCGTGCGGACATCGGGTGCCGTGGAGCAGGCCCATGCAGCGATAGCCGCAGCCGAGGCCAGGACAGCGGAGTATGAAGAAAGACTGCGCAAGGCCAGGGCGGAGATTATGGCTGTACGAGAGCAGAGGTTGAAGCAGTGGGGAGCGGAGCGCGACCAGGCCCTGGCGGGTGCTCGAGCGGCGACTGTCGAAAAGGTGAAGGTGGCGAAAGGCGAGATTGAACAGAGCGTAGCCATCGCGCAACTGCAGATCGACGGGACGAGTGCAGAGTTGAGCGACCAGATACTGAGAGCGGTGATGCCGCCAGGAACACAACCGGAGGCGGCGAAGTGAAGAGTTTGTTGCGGCGGGGTCTTTCAGCCGGGATAGCACTGGGGGTGGTTCTAGGGCTTGGCTACTCAGTGAGACCTATTCAGGCCCAGGCAGTGACTGCGTCGTCGCAGGGGACGGCTTCGAGCGCGGCGGACGCACAGTCGCCGGAGAAAGCCAAGCCGGAACAGAACGAGGACGACCAGTATCTCAAGTCGCCCAATGTAGTGGCGCTGGGTAAAATGCTGGGGCTGAAACCTGAGCAGTCGGCGATGGCATTTACGCTGGGCAATTTTATACTGCTTGCGGTAGGCGTCGCGTGGTTAATATTGAAGATACTGCCGAGGGCCATTCGCGGCAGAAATACGACTATC
>CAWERM010000166.1:0-14732 GCA_963810995.1 uncultured Acidobacteriaceae bacterium
GTCTGCTCGGCCATGAACTTCGACTGCTTGTACGGCCCAATCATCTCCTCCAGCGACACCGGAGTATCCTCATCCACAATCGTGCCATCCATCTTGAAGCCCATCGTCGCCACGCTCGACGTGTAAACGACCTTCGCAATTCCCTCCTCGCGCGCTAGACGCAGTAGCTCCCGTGTGCCGTCCACATTCGCCGCGTACATCTCCTTGGGATCGCGCACCCACAGCCTGTAATCCGCTGCCACATGCACCAGCGCATCGCACCCGCGTACGGCAGTTCGTAGCGACTCCGTCTGACGCAGGTCGCCAACTACAACCTCCGCCGCAATCCCTTCAATCGCCGACAGTCTGCTGGTCTTCCGCGTCAGCAGCCGTAGCTCCGCACCCGCCGCGGTATACGCCCGCGCCACATGACTGCCAACAAATCCTGTAGATCCAGTAAGAAAGACTTTCATTGGGTTATTACGCAAAGCGTCGAGAACGGCACGAAGTGCTAGTCTAGCTTCTCCGGCTCGATCTGAATATTCTTTTCCCCCGCCGCCTTTTTCTCCCAGTATTTCTTCACCCACGCATCAAACGTCTTCCCCGCTGCGTTGTCACGCCCCGTAAATGCCAGCGCCGCAATCTCCGAGTAGGCAACGTTCAGCCTTGTCTTCTCGTTCACTGGAATGATGCGCACGTACGAATCGGCCAGCGTAGCGCCCGTCCGCCGGTCGAACAGATAGCCCTGTACCTGGCTACCATCCTTGCGAGTTAGGGTAATGTCGCCGCGATAGTCGAATGCCTTCTCCAGCGCCGCTCGCACCTCGTCTTCGTTGGCCAGCTCAGGCACCCAGCCCTCAAGCTGCTCTCGCTCGCGTCCAGCCGCTATTTCCATCTCGTCGGCGCTTACCTGCGCCGTCTTCACTGCCTCTTGCGTCATGCTACTCACGAGAAACCCCCTGCAACTCCGCCGCGTGTTCCGCCGCAGGCTCCGCGATCTGCACCAGCGGTGCCGTATGTGCCGGCTTCCACTCATTCAGCAGCTTCAGCGCACCGTCATCGGGATAGGTATCGAAGAAGATCGCCCTCGCCGTCTCCAACAGCCCTTTGATCGACCCAAACGTGTAATTCACCCCGCTCGCCTCATAACCCGAGTGCACCATGCAATTCGCGCACTTCGGATTGCCCGACTCCGTCCCGTAGTTCTGCCACTCCACCGTCTCCATCAACTCCTGGAAGGTGTCCGCGTAGCCATCCTGTAGCAGATAGCATGGCTTCTGCCACCCAAAGATCGAAAACGTCGGCATCCCCCACGGCGTGCAGTCAGGTGCTGCTTGCCCATCAGAAACTCCATGAACAGCGGCGACGCATTGAACCGCCACGTCTTCTTGCGGTTCGACAGAATCGACCGGAACAGCTTCTTCGATCGCGCCCTGCCCAGAAAATGCTTCTGGTCCGGCGCCTTCTCGTAGGTATAGCCCGGCGACACCATCATGCTCTCCACGCCCGCCTCCATCAGCTCGTCGAAGTGCGCGCGCACGCTGTTGGGATCGGCCCCATCGAACAAGCGTCGTATTCGTCGTCACCCGGAAGCCCGCCGCCACCGCCGCATGCACGCCCTCCATCGCAATGTCGTATCCGCCCTCGCGGCACACGCTGAAGTCGTGATGCTCGCGCTGTCCATCCACATGCACGCTAGAACGACAGGTACTTGCTCGGCGTGAACAGGTGCAGCTTCTCCTTCAGCAGCAGCGCGTTGGTGCACATGTAGACGTACTTCTTGCGCGCCACCAGTCCGGCCACGATCTCCGGCATCCTGCGGGTGCAGCAGCGGCTCGCCGCCGGGGATCGCCACCATGGGCGTGCCGCACTCCTCCGCCGCTTTGAAGCACTCCTCCGGAGTCAACTCGCCTTCAATATGTGCGCGGGATACTGGATCTTCCCGCATCCGGCGCACGCCAGGTTGCAGCGGAACAGCGGCTCCAGCATCAGCACCAGCGGATACCGCTTGCGCCCCTTCAGCTTCTGCTTCAGCACATACGTCGCGACGGTCCACATCTGTGAGACAGGCACTGCCATCCGTTGTTCTCCTCTTCCGTTAGGGATATTTCATGCCGCAAATTGCGTCAATACGGTCAGGCCCATGCCCATCCAGCTACTAATTTCTGCTGCGCATCTTGGAGAGCAAGCGCAGAATCTCCAGATAGAGCCACACCAGTGTGACCATGATGCCGAAGGCCCCGTACCACTCCATATATTTAGGAGCGCCTACCTTCACTCCCTGCTCGATAAAGTCGAAATCGAGCACCAGATTCAGCGCTGCAATCGCCACCACAATCAGGCTAAATCCGATCCCGATCGGTCCTGAACCATAGACCGTAGTGAATAAATGGACGCCGAAGAATCCCAGCACCATCTGTAGCATATAGAAGACACAGATGCCGCCGGTGGCCGCGACAATCCCCAGGCGAAACTTGTCCGTTACCTTGATCACTCCCGAGCTATAAGCCAGCAGCAGCACCAATAGCGTGCCAAAGGTCAGACTCACTGCCTGAATTCCAATGCCCGGATAACGCACATCGAAGGCCGCCGAGATACCGCCCAGCGCTAGTCCCTCCAGCAACGCGTAGATCGGTGCCGTCACCGGAGACCACTCCTTCTTGAAGATCGTTACCATCGCGCATATAAATCCGCCGAACAGACCACCCATCATCCATACAGACACGTCCGCCATATCGCGAGATTGCAGGAACAGATGCCACGTCCAACTCGCGCTGGCGATTGCACACAACAGCAGGATGCCAGTCTTGTTCACCGTGCCGCTCAGCGTCATCCGGCCAGCCGTCTCGGCAACGCCTCCGTACTGCGCCTTGGCAAGATCGCTAAACGTCTTGTCGCCCAAAGCCGGATTGGATGTCTTCATCAGTGCCATTGCCTTCACTCCCTATTTTAAATCAGCTTCCACTGCGGTTATGCCACCAACCCCATAACTCACAAATCATCACTAACCAACTGCCTCTATGCTGCCCCAGCCTCCCGCTCCATCACCCGCTTATAAGTGGTCAGAGCCAGCAGCGGGAAGTAGTCGCGGTACAGGTGGTACGCCAGGTAGAAGACGCGGGGAAATCCCGTGCCCGTATAGATTGCCTCGCCGTTGCGTCCCTCCGCCGACTCGTCCCACGTCCCGTTCGGCATCTGCTTCGACACCAGCCATCGAATCCCCTTGGCCACTGAATCTGACCGCGTATCGCCCGCCGCCAGTAGTCCCAGCACCGCCCATGCCGTCTGCGATGGAGTGCTTGGCCCAATGCCGCGCTGCCCCGGATCGTCATAGCTGTCGCAGGTCTCGCCCCATCCCCCGTCCGCGTTCTGCACCATGCGGATCCACTCCGCGGCCTGCACAATCGGCGGCTCGTGGCACCACATGCCCATCGCCTCCAGTCCGCGCAGCACCAGAAACGTCCCATAAAGATAATTCACGCCCCAGCGCCCGAACCAGCTTCCGTCGGGTTCCTGCTGCTCCAGCACAAACTGCACTGCACGCTCCACGCGCTTGTCCCGCCGGGTGTAGCCGTAGCTCGCCAGCATCTCCAGAATTCGCCCTGTAATGTCCACCGTCGGCGGGTCCAGCATCGCATTGTGGTCGGCAAACGGAATGTACTGGAAGATCATCTTGGTGTTGTCGCGGTCGAAGCTCGCCCATCCGCCGTTCTTGCACTGCATCGCGAAGATCCAGTCCAGCGCGCGCGCGCATACCTCATGCTGGTAGCGCTCCCGCGGATTGCGTACATGGTTCAACGCCAGTAACACCTGCGCGGAGTCGTCCACATCCGGATAAAACTCGTTGTTGAACTCGAAGTACCAGCCGCCCGGCGCCACATCCTTGATGCTCTCCGCCCAATCGCCCTTGTGTCGCACCTCCTTGGACAGCAGCCAGTCCGCCGCCTTCAGCAGCCGCGCATCGTTCTTCGCCACCCCGGCTTCGCCCAGTGCGTACACCGCCTGTGCCGTGTCCCACACCGGTGAACTGCACGGCTGCATGCGGAAGGTAGGCGTGGGATAGCCCGGCTCGCCGTTGGGTTTGTCGATGCCCAGACGCTCGAACTCATCCATCGCGCGGATGAACTGCGGGTCGTCCTGGGTATACCCAAGGCACGCCAGAGCCACAATCGCATTCAGCATCGCGGGATAGATCGCGCCCAGCCCGTCCGACATCTCGAAGCGCTCCAGCAGCCACTTCTCCGCCCTCTTCAGCGCCATCTTGCGCAACGGCCGGATGTGAATGCGCTCGCACCAGTGTGTGATGCGATCCATCGCCAGAAATATGTTGCGCCAGCCAATCAGGCGCTTACGGTCCCACTTCAGGTGCAGGTTTGCCTTTTCGCGCCCGCCCACAAATAGTTCATTGATCCCCTGCTCCGCCGGTATCTTCTTGAAGGGCTTCTTTGCGTATGCCACCGAAAGCGGCACCAGGATCGCGCGCGACCACGACGAGATCTCGTAAATATTGAAGTAGAACCAGTTGGGAAAGAGGATGATCTCCGGTGGCACCGCGGGCACCGCGTTGTAGTCGTACTGACCCAGCGTGCACAGGTAGATCTTGGTGAAGGTATTCACCTCGGTCACGCCGCCGTGGGCCAGAATCCACTCCCGGGCCTTCACCAGCACCGGATGGTCCGCCGGCCAGCCCATTAGCTTCAGCGCCAGGTACGCCTTCACCCCAAGAGAGATGTTCGACGGCCCGTTGGGATAGATGCTCCATCCTCCGTCCGCGTTCTGGTGGCGCAGTATCTCGTTCACCGCGCGCTCCATCTTGCCCCGGTCGCCCGTCCCCAGCATGGTGTGCAGAAAGATGTAATCCGACTCCAGCATGGAGTCGGCTTCCAGCTCGCCGCACCAGTAGCCATCCGCGTGCTGCTGCCCAAGCAGCCACTCCGTCGCCCGCGCAATGCCCTCGGAGACCAGGTCCAGTCCAAGGTCCATCCGGCCATAGCGCGGTCGCGCCGGCATTGCGGGCGCCACCTTCGGATTCCCTGAAAATGAACTCATCGATTTCAATCTCTCTGGATCGCCGGCCTCTCGTTCATACCCGGCCTGGCAACTCTGGAATCGCAACTCGCAGGCTTCTCTGTAAACCGGCCTGCGTAGGATTGCGTTCTACTGCTGGATCGGCGGGGCCGACGCAATCGCCTGCACAATCTCCGGAGGTAGTCCGAAGCGCACATTCTCTGGCATCACTTCAACCTCGTCAACCGACCCATACCCCATCTCCTGCAGATAATCAACCACATGCTGCACCAGCAACCTCGGGAGCCGATGCGCCCGCCGTCACGGCAACCGTATTCACGCCCACAAGCCACTCCGTCTGGATCGCATCCGCCGAATCGATCAGGTAGGAGTTGGTGTGCAGGTTCTTCGATACCTCCACCAGCCGGTTCGAGTTCGAGCTGTTCTTCGACCCCACCACCAGCACCAGGTCCGCGCCATGCGCCACGTTCTTCACCGCAACCTGACGGTTCTCCGTCGCATAGCAGATGTCCTGCGCATGAGGCCCGGCGATATTCGGGAAACTTCCGCTTCAACGCGTCGATCATGTACCGCGCCTCGTCCAGAGACAGCGTCGTCTGCGTCAGATACGCAACTTTGTTGGGGTCGGGAACCACCAGCGCATCCACCTCTTCCACGGTCGACACCACCTGGGTCACATCCGGCGCCTCGCCCTGCGTCCCCTCCACCTCTTCATGGTCGCGATGCCCCACCAGCACCAGCGAATAGCCCTGCTTGGAGAACTTGATCGCCTCCAGATGCACCTTCGTCACCAGCGGGCAGGTCGCGTCGATCACCTTCAGCTTCCGCTCCTTGCGCGTGCTCCCGCACCGCCGGCGAGACGCCATGGGCCGAGTAGATCACCCGCGCCCCCTCCGGGACCTCGTCCAGCTCGTTCACGAAGATCGCGCCCTTCTTCGCCAGGTCCGTCACAACATAGCTGTTATGCACGATCTCCTTGCGCACGTAGATCGGAGCGCCAAACGTCTCCAGCGCAATCTGCACAATGTCGATGGCGCGCACTACGCCCGGCGCAGAAGCCCCGCGGCTTCAACAGCAGCACCCGCTTGGTGGGGACCGCCGTGCCGCTCTGCTCCAGGTCGGGTGAGTCCATTGTGGTCGTAGTCACAGCTTTGAGTATACCGTGTCCCTCCCTTCCGCGACACCTGTCAAAAACACCAGGCCTCTTTCTACAATCCGCTCATAGCTCAAAGTCCATAGCTCACGGCTGGTACACAAATCTACACAAATCCACCATCAACTTCTCAAGACGGCACAGAACTTCCACCCGCGAAGTTTAGACCACAAACCTCGCCCGGTCTCCCCGTCTCCGTTCGCTACGGATTTATGCTGCAACCGCCTTCTCGTCGCATCCGACGTGTCCGCAATGGCAGCTCAGTGTCATCATCTTCTTTGTATCCTCGCAGTGCTGGGAACAATATTTCTTGCCTGCGGGGGCCATGCAGCTACATGCCATGTGAGCGCATTTAATCGGTACAGCGGGTGTGGTAGACATACAGCCTCCTTAAAACGATCAGACTCCGATCTTCCAGGAGTGCCAAGATTGTACTCGCTAACTATCAGAGTGGGATGCTATTAAATTCCAGAACGTCGCCCCAGTCCCGCCAACTCTTGAGGAGATCCCTTATGTCCCGTTTTCAGAGCCTCCCGCTCATGATACTTCTCGTTTTCACCACCGCTTCCGTCACGGCCCAGCCACCCGCCGCAACTCCAGCTCCACCCAACCCGCCGCGCCCAACCGCCTCACAGCTGCCTGTCCGCGATCCCCATACCCCCGGCTACGTCCAGGCAACCGAACTCCCCGACGGCGCCGTCCCGCCCGCCACCATAGACGGCAACTTCATCCTCGGCCCCACCCACAATCCCGCGCCGGAGACAACCGTGCAGCCCGGCGTCCCCCAGGGGGCCGTCTTTGAGTTCACCATGAGCTCCGCCGACAGCAAGTTCTATCCCGGCATCGCGCGCGAGCCCGGCACCTTCGGCACCGCCGACCCCTCCGATCCCGCCAAAATGATCGTCACCACCAGCCATCCCGCTCCTTACACCCGCCACGTCGCCGTCTACGTCCCCAAGCAGTACGTCCCCGGCACCGCCGCGCCCTTCATCGTCGGGGCCGACGGCATCGACCGTGGCCTCTTCACCGTCCTCGACAATCTCATCGCCCAGCACCGCGTTCCCGTCATGGTCGCCATCTCCATCGGCAACGGCGGCGGCGATGCCCAGGGCAGCGAGCGCGGCCTCGAGTACGACACCATGTCCGGCAAGTATGCCGAGTTCGTCGAACAGGAAGTCCTTCCCCTCGCCGAAAAGACCGCCAGCGTCAAGCTCACCAGCGATCCCAACGGACGCGCCACCATGGGAGGAAGCTCCGGCGGCTCCTGTGCCATGATCATGGCCTGGTATCACCCCGAGTGGTATCACCGCGTACTCACCTTCTCCGGCACCTACGTCAACCAGCAGTGGCCCTCCAACCCCGCCACTCCCGGAGGAGCATGGGAGTTCCACGAGCACCTCATCCCCAACTCGCCCGCCAAGCCTCTGCGCATCTGGATGGAGGTCGGCGACCGCGACAACCTCAACATGAACGCCCTGCGCGACAACATGCACGACTGGGTCGTCGCCAACGAGAACATGGCCAGGGTCCTCGCCGCCAAGGGCTACCACTACCAGTTCGTCTTCGCCCGCAATGCCGGGCACACCGACCGCGCCACCCACGTCCAAACCATCGCCGAAGCCCTCGAATACATCTGGCAAGGCTACCCCATCAAGCAATAAACGACCTCCGACCGGGTGCCCCATTCATGACGCGCCCTATGCGTCATGGGTGGGTTTGTTGTCCTTCCGGAGGGAGCAGCGGCCTTCAGGCCCCTGAAACCATCCCCTCGAAGAAAGGGCTTCAGCCCAGGGCCTTCTTCCCGTAGCGCCATCAACCCAACTGTGGCGTATCATCAGACCCGCACGGTACCAGGGGGTCACCCATGAATCTATTCAAGAATTTCACAATGAAATGGTGGCAAGCCGGCCTCTTCAAGATCGGTTTGCTGGCCCTTGGAATCGCAGTCGGTGCCTACTGGCACAACCTTTTCGGCCGCTTTCTGCCGGAGCTCATTACCCTCGGCGCACTCTGCCTCTGGTACATTGCACTCCTCTGGTGGAAGCAATAATTAGCTTCGCCGGGTGCCCCATGCATCGCGCTCGTTGCGATGAGTGGGCTGAAAGTGTCGTCCTGAGCGAAGTCTGGCGCGAACTTTGCGCCAGACGCAGTCGAAGGACCTGCGGTTGTCTGTTCTTTTGTTTGTCATTCCGTAGCGCAGCGGAGGAATCTGCTTCTGCCTTTGTTTTCCCGGACGAAGCAGGGGCCTTCAGGCCCCTGAATCCATCCCCCGAAGAATCGGCTTCAGAGGGTGCTGAAAAACACTGTTTTTGTTAAGGGCACGGCTTCAGCCGTGCCGCAAAAAGCTGCGTCCGCAGGACGCTTCCGCTCTGCCGAAGGCCCGAGCGAAGCCGCAGGCGCAGCGACCCGCATTTCTCCTTCCCTGATCCCGCCGGAAACTCCCGCCTCGTCCTTTCTGACCCCTGTTCCCTGATCCCTGTCCCCTGTTTTCCTTGTCAAGCCCCTCGCGCCTCCCAAAAAATCTCAACCTACTCAATCTAAATCTCTTCCACCCCAAAAATAGCCGAAAATAGTTGGCATAGTAGTTATGCCCCGCTTGGTAGAATAGAGGTATAGATCAAATTCAGAGTCGTCCTTCTGGCCTGAGCGGAGTCGAAGGCCAGAATCTCCGTATTTGTTTTGTTGGCCGTTATTGTTCAGGGTATCCGATTCAAGCCATCCCGCAGGACGACTTTGTCCGTAACAGTCACAGAATGAGTGTTATGGCGGAGAAACCCTGCATAATCGCCTTTTTCACCCGCAACTCGACTGTTATGAATTGTACCCGTAACCGCAATAGAATGAATATTATGGGCCACATTAACCCCTTAAACGCTTGATTCCATTTCACTTACGTCTCGGCATTTGTTTTGAATATTTTACCCGTAACCGCACCGGAATCATTCGCTTACAAGCAAATTCCCCACGGAGGGATGGGGGGTGGGGGGTGATTAATAACGAATTGGTTAACACAACAGCATCGAACAGGAGGAACCAAAATGCCGGGTGCCCCATTCATGACGGTTCTATCGTCATGGGTGGGATTTCGGGTACCCCATTATCGCTTCGTTGTCTCTCGCGATGGGTGGGAGTATACCTACCGGCTCGACTTCAGCAACTGCCGCGCGTGTCCAGGCTGCTCTCCGTCAACTTAGCCCCGGATAGCATCCGCGCAATCTCCTGCTCACGCTCGCCCTCTTCCATTCGGCGCACGCTGGTGCGTGTCCGTCCGCCCTTGTCCGCCTTCTCGATCAGAAAATGCTGGTCGGCGAACGCCGCAATCTGCGGCAGATGCGTGATGCACACCACCTGCTGCCGCTTGGCCAGCGCCTTTAGCTTGCGCCCAACAGCTTCGGCCGCGCGACCTCCGATGCCGATGTCGATCTCGTCGAAGACCAGCATCCGCGGCGTCGGAAGCTGCGCCTTCCTCTTGCCGTGCCCCGCCGCCCGCCGCAAAGCTCTCCTCCACCGTCACCTTCAGCGCCAGCAGCACCCGCGACATCTCCCCGCCCGATGCAATCTCATCCAGCGGCTTCAGCGGCTCGCCCGCGTTGGTCGCAATCAGGTACTCGATCCGGTCCCAGCCATGCATCGTCCAGCTCGCCTCCTCCTCCTCTGCCGTCACCTGGACCCTGAAGCGCACCGTCATCGCCAGGTCGTTGATCTCCGACGTCGCCAGCTTTTCCAGCCGCGCAGCCGCCGCCGTGCGCGCCGCCGTCAACTTCTCCGCCGCCGCGCGATACTCCGCCGCGTCCTCGTTCGCTGCACCCGCAGCTCCGCCAGCAGCTCATCGCGGTTCTCAACCTCGGCCAGCCGTCGCGCAGCCTCTTCGCCGAAGCGCATCACGTCGGCCAGCGTCTATCCGCCCGCCGTACTTCCGCTTCAGCCGGTCCAGCGCCGCCAGCCGGTCCTCGATCTCCTCCAGCCGCTCCGGGATGCATGCACCTTCTCCGCGAAGTCCCTCACCTCCGCGCTCACGTCCTCCACCGCAGCCTTGGCCCCGGCAAGCTGCTGCGCCGGCTCGGCAAACCGCGCATCGTATTTCGCCAGCTCCTCTACATGCTTCAGCGCCGCCGTCAGCGTCGTCTCTACCGCACCTTCTTGCTCGTACAGCAGATCGTGCGCGCTTCGTGCCGCCGTATACAACTTCTCCGCATTCGCCAGCACGCGCTTCTCCGCCTCGAACTGTGCGTCTTCGTCCTCGGCCGCAAGCTGCGCGTCGGCAATCTCCTTCGACTGGAATCTCCACAGATCGGCCATGCGCATCCGGTCCTGCTCCGATGCCTGTAACTCACCCAGCCGCTCCGTCGTCGTCCGCCACGCCGCAAACGCCGCCGCCACGTCGTCCGTCGCAATCCCGCCAAAGCGGTCCAGCAGTCCCCGCTGCTGCGCCTGGTCGAACGAACCCAGCGTCTCGCCCTGCGAATGGATCAGCCCTAACTCCGGCGCCAGCTCGCGCAGCACCGCCACCGTCGCCGGCTGGTTGTTGACGAAGACCCGCCCCTTGCCTCCCGCCGCAATCTCCCGCCGCAGCAGGATGTCGTCGCTGAAAGCCCCCGCGTCGATCCCATTCGCCTCCAGAATCGCCGCCGCTCCCTGCGTCCCCTCAAAGACGCACCCCAGCACGGCCTTCTCCGCGCCATGCCGCACCACATCGCTGGAAGCCTTCCCGCCCAGCAGCAGCGCCAGCGCGTCGATCAGGATCGACTTGCCCGCGCCCGTCTCTCCGGTCAGCAGGTTCAACCCCGGCCCAAAGCTGGCCACCGCCTGGTCGATCACCGCATAGTTTTCCGCCCGCAGCTCCAGCAGCATATCCGCTCGTGCCTCACCGCATTAACTCAATCCCGATGCGAAAAGCCTAGCACGTCAGCGCAATCTGTTGGTGCAGGATGCACTCCGTCGTCACTCACCGCTCGACTGCGCCGCTTTCTTCACCTTCACTGGCCATAACCCAGGAGCCAGCTTGATTTGCAGTAAACCGAAAAGCAGATACGAAATCATCCACAAAAATGCCATCAAAATATCTTCTCTCCAGTTGTCTACGTTGAGAAAGTCAGCCCGCACAACCGCGCCATGAATATGCTGATGAAGAGCTAGACGCTGCAAGCAAATCAACGCCACGAAAAGACATACCGCGTACTCAAGTAATATCCATCCACGCCTGACGCCCCTGCGGAACAGCCACACTGACAGTAGAGCGATCAGAGTCGCAACCACTGGCCAATACAGCAACATAATTAAAGTTCTTCATAGGTCCCTCGAAGACGGCGCTTGTTATTCATAACATCCCTTACATTCCTCCCTGCGCTCCTCCTCCCGGCGCTCCAGCGCCCTCACCGCCTCCGCCGCCTTCACCCATTCCGCCTCCACCGCCCATACCTCTCCCCATGCCCATTCCGCCACCGCCACCCGCGCCACGCTTGTAGTAGCTGGTTTCAAAGCTGGCAGGTTTTCCATTCTCCACATACGGAACGAACATCAGCAACGTCGCCCTGGAGTAGCCCGCGTCCGCGGCATCTTTATCGTCGGCATCCTCCACCACCGCCTTCGACACCAACCCTTTTTCATCCACCCAAACTCTCAGTTGGGCTTGGCCGGCGACGTTCGGTATAGGCTGCGGCGCATTTGGTTTTCTCTGATTCATAGGCAGGTATGGGTGCGCTTCCGCACTGAACACCAATCCACGCTGCTCATCGATCCTCGTGCCTGCCGGCTCTTGGATCGCCCCAGCCGGAACGGCCAGCGCATCCGCCGATACATCCGTCGACGCGTCCGTCAACTTCGCCTCAAACAGCTCATGCTTCCCATAGGTCTTGCGGACAGTGGTAGCCAGATGCAGTGGGCCAACCTGCTTCCAGTCCTCGTACGCAACCTTCTCCGTGTCCCGGATGACCAGCGCGACGTATCCGGTCGCCGGGTCGAAGCAGACAGCGCCTCTGTCGTCCTGCCCTCCGCATGTCAGCGACGACGCCATCCACCGTGCGCGGCTTCATCTTTTGGTCTCCGCGCATGGCCAGTCATCAGCACACTGCGATACATCCAATGCACCTCCGCAAATTCCATGATCCGCAGAGGCCGCAGACCTTTTTCGTTCGCCCAGACACTGTCGCCCTTGGTCAGATCGCTGTCGTCGTAGGCATCTGTATGGATCACGGTGTGTATCCCGTCTTTGCTGATCCACGTCTCGTAGGTACCATCATGTGCGGTTTATTCTTGTAGTCCGTTATCTTCAACTCGTAGCGCAGATGCAAGGAGGTAGCTGGTTCTCCCTTCGCATTCATTGCCATGGTTGCGATCAGCATCCGCTGCAAGGCCTGGGTAAAGGTATCGCTCCCCATTGCATGCGGTAGCCCCGGAGGGGTTTTCCGGAGTCCCTCCAGTCGGAGGTGTTAACGACCAGCGGCGCAGCCGGCGCTCCAGCCTGCGCTCCCTGCCGCATACCGCCCTGCCCGCGCCCCTGCCCTCCGCCCTGCATTCCGCCCTGTCCACGCCCCTGCGCCAAACCCGTACCGGCCAGCGCCGTCAATATCACCAGTCCCAACCCAACTCCACGCCAACTCCAACCAGCCCGTCCATTGACCCTGTTCCCATCCATCCAATAATTCACACCGCCTCCTGTTATCCCTGCGATCCCATCCAATTTAGGCCGCGGTTAGCAGCGGATCAAGTTAATTCCCGAACCTTCCCATATACGCGCCCATCCACCCCTCGCCGCGCCACGTCTTACAATAGAGCTAATGATGCTGCCTCCTCTGGCCTCGCCCATCGCCTTCGTACTCTGCTTCTTTCAGGAGGACGCCACCGCTCCACCGGTTGCCGCCTCCAGCGGCGCCATCATGGAGATGGTGCGCAACTCCGGCCCCATCGCCTTCGCCGTCCTCGTCATTCTGCTCATCGCCAGCCTTTTTTCCTGGGCCATCATGTTCGCCAAGTGGCGTCGCTTCAGCCGCGCGCGCAAGCAAAGCCAGAGCTTTCTCCGCTCCTTCCGCAAGTCCGGCCGCCTCTCAGAGATCGCTGCCATCGCCGGTAACTTCCAGCCCAGTCCGCTGGTCTCTGTCTTCAACGAGATCAACGACGAGTACCAGCGACAGAGTGGAGGCCGTGGAACGCCGCGCAACCCCATCGCGCTCGAGCGCGCCGCGCAGACCGCATCCTCCGAGGCCCTCACCGCCATGGAATCGCACATGACATGGCTGGCGACCATCGCCAACGGAGCCACCTTCGTGGGTCTCTTCGGCACGGTTTGGGGCATCATCGACGCCTTCCATGGCCTGGGCACCGCCGGCGCCGCAACTCTGCGCTCCGTCGCCCCAGGCATCTCCGAGGCCCTCATCACCACCGCCGCCGGCCTGGCTGTCGCCATCCCCGCACTGGTTGGATACAACCAGCTCACCGCCCAGTTGCGCGACTTCGCCTCGCGTATGGACGACTTCGGCCGCGAGCTGCTCAACGCCATTGAGAACGCAGCCCTGCTCACCCCGCCCCCGCCACCCGAGAATCTCACTGCGCAGCCCCGCCCGAGGACGTTTTGACGATGGCCTTCTCCACCAGAAGCGGCGGCCAGACACGCACCCAGACCGCGCTGGCCGACATCAACATCACCCCCCTGGTCGATGTTGTCCTGGTGCTTCTTATCATCTTCATGCTCACCGCGCCGGTGCTGCAATCCGGCATCGTCGTCGCAGTGCCCCACACTCGCACCGTCAACCAGCTCACCGAGCAACGCACTGTCGTCACCATCGATAAGGACCAGAAAGTCTACCTCCAGACAGGAGGCCCGGACATACCCATCACCCTATCTGACCTCACCCCCAGCCTGCGCAGCAGCGCCAAGGGCGATCCGGCCAAACGCGTTATCTACCTGCGGGCCGACGAAAAAGTTCCCTTCGGTGTATTCGCATCCGTCATGGACGCCGTCAAACGAGCGGGCGTCACCAACATCAGCATCGTCACCCAACCCCTGGAAACCACCCCTTCGGCTGACACAGCAACCAAGTAACTTTTTGAAAGGTACGAGATAGTTTTGAATGGGACGGGCTTTATACCGTCCGTATCGATCACTAAAAATTGAAGGGGCTTTAGCCAGGAGGGAATCTCCCCGAGCAGGATCGTATCCACCACCATGGAAACACAGATCTCAACCCGCGCCCTCGAGACCGCCCACGGCGACGACCGGCTGGGCAGCGGTTTCGCGGGCTCTTTCCTCTTTCACATTGCCATCGCAGCTCTGCTCCTGTGCTGGGCGTGGCTCATTAACTCCGGCCACAACTGGGGCCAGGCAGGCGCCGCCTCGGGGGCCATCCCTGCCACCATGGTCGACGCCCTCCCGTTTCCACCCAAGCAGCCCATCAACCCGAACAACGTGCTGGCAACAGAGACGCCTTCGCCAGCGCCCATCACCTCCAAAGAGCACACCGTTGAACTTCCCCAGCCCAACGCCATCCCCATCCCCGTAAAGTCCATCAAGCCGCTCAAGACCGCCGACAAATCTACTCCACCCCCACCGCTCCATCCCCAACCCGTACAGGTCAAT
>CAWERM010000167.1:0-5108 GCA_963810995.1 uncultured Acidobacteriaceae bacterium
AGTATCTGTGTACAGAGTTCGCGAGTAAAATCTTGTTATGAATTACGTCGAAGCTGTAGAGGAAGCAAAGCGAGAGATTATCGATGAGTATTCGCGTTTATTGAAAGTGCTTCTCGAGACAAAACATCTCTACCAAAAGGTAACCATCAATTTCGACGCCGTGACCACAAAATGTCGTAAGCAGGCTCAGCCTCAAGAGGCGTCTCACTTGATGTACTTCGACAAGGCGATGAGCGAATTTGCGCAGCAGATGTTCTCGCCGTCTAGTTCGCTTCTAACTGCTATTCAACGGAATGCTCCAAATCAGTTGAAGGCAACTTTAAGTTTAAAAAATGTAAAGATGTATTGCACAGTATGTGAAAGTAGCGAGGTTTATCAGCCAGTTTGGTATACTGACGCAGCAAATGAAGTTTTGAAACGAACTATGTCGGGTGACTTTCTAGAAGTTCCCTTTAAAAATAACTTTCAGCTCCTTTTTCTAGTCTTTCAGTGCCAACGATGTAAAAGCGATCCAGAAGGGTTCCTCATCAGACGAACGGGACACTCTCTATCGTTAGATGGTAGATCGCCTCTTGAACACATTGCTTTGCTTGCTTCAATACCAAAGCAAGAGAGACATCTTTTGAGCGATGCAGTGGTCGCATACAATGCAGGAAAGACGCTGGCTGCTCTGTTCTACCTGAGATATTTTTAGAGCAATTTGCGCGGCGTGTGATTGGTATCTCGGGACGCATAACGGGTGATGAATTGATGGACAAGTATGGAGGGAGTCTGCCTCTTGCACATCGCGATCATATGCCATCGTTTAGGGAGTGGTACGACAAGCTGAGCGAGGCTTTGCACTTAGCGAATCCAGACTCACAGCTTTTTGAAATGGCACGAGCCGAAATCGAGCGACATTTTGAAATCCGCAGAATCTACTCTATTCCAGAGACAGAGGCTAATTCAGATTGAAGCCGGGCACTCTGCTCTAACTGCTTTCATCGACCAGACCAAATCATTCGGGTGTCACCCAGTCCTTAAAACTTGATATTATGTCAAGAATAGAGGTCGTAACCCGATGGAATCGCAAGGAATGACCCAGCAGAACCTGACCGAGCACATTGCAACCGACGAGAATCCGTTCCACTTTGTAGATTCCGGCCTCGACAACGTCTTTCTGGTAGGAATCAAGTACTTCACATCCACAGACGGAAAAATTGTGGCTGAAATCCCGGCCCTGAAGCAGTTGATGCGCCTCATCGCGCGTGACTTGGTACTCTCCAAGTCCGACCTTACCGGTGCCGAGGTACGCTTCCTGCGCAAGCGGCTGGGCAAGAAGGCCACCGAGTATTGCAAGTATCTGGGCCTCGAACCGGAGACACTCTCACGCATCGAGAACGGCAAACAGCCCATCTCCAGCGCCACGGAAAAGCTGGCCCGCCTCTCCTACGCTATCCTCTCCGAAGAGCCCGGCCTCTACGACCATGCAAGAACCATCCTTCAGTCCATGCTGGACGAACTCAAGCCCACCAGAGAAAAAATCGTCCTCGAAATCCGAGACGACAACGAATGGCGCGAAGCCGCCTAAGCCCGGGCGCCCCATTCATCGCACTCACACCGCATCGCAGTTTAGAATTCCCCCATGTCGCAAACCCCAAAGCGTCTGGAGCCGCGCTGGCACGCCACGGTCGCGATCTTCGCGGTGGGCGGGCTGCGTCTCGCTCTTCCCCGCGAGTTGGCGGTCGGGCCAGACTGGCTCTTTCTCATCGTGGTCGGCGTTCTGGCTGTCTTATGCCTGCTGGCAGCGCAGATCGACAGGCACAAGCTGGCAACCTTCCTCGGCTACCTGGTTCTCGTGGTCGTCACCGCGGACATGACATGGTCGCTCTGCCTGCTGGTCGCCGCGCTGCCGCAGCATAAAGAGACTCCGCTGGCCCTGCTCCGTTCCGCAGGCGAGCTGCTGGATCACCAACATCATCGTCTACGCATCGTGGTACTGGCGGCTGGACGCCGGCGGCCCATACGCCCGCAGCCTGCGCGATGAGCATACCGACGGCGCATTCCTCTTTCCTCAGATGGCGCTAAGCCAGGAGGCCCAGATCGCCATGGGCGAAGATCAATGGAGCCCCGGCTTCATCGACTACCTCTTCCTCGCCTTCAACACCAGCACCGCCTTTTCGCCCACCGACAGCCCCGTCCTCAGCCGCTGGGCCAAGGTGTTGATGATGATCCAGTCCCTCATCTCACTCACCACCGTGGCGCTGCTGGCCGCGCGCGCCGTCAACATCCTTTGACTGGCGCCCCGCTCAGCGCTACAGTCCGCATCAACAAAGGGGCCTGCTATGTTTGTCGCCTTCCGAGCCATCACCTACGCCACAGTATTCACCGCACTCCTGCTCCTCTATCTGCCTTCACGCGTTCTACTATGGTCGGGCATCGTACGCCCCACCGCAATGCAGACCCCGCAGATCGCCGGAATCATCATCGCCAGCATCGGCGCGGCCATCGCTGTCTGGTGCATCGTCACCTTCGCATGGATCGGCAAAGGCACTCCCGCTCCATTCGACCCTCCGCGCCGCCTGGTCGTCCGCGGCCCTTATTGCTACGTCCGCAACCCCATGTACATTGGCGGCGCGGTCACCCTCGCCGGTGCCGCGCTATTCTACCGTTCGCTCTTCCTACTCGCCTACGGCTGCCTCTTTCTTCTCGCCGCATGCCTCTTCGTGCTCTTTTACGAGGAGCCGACCCTCCGCCGCACCTTCGGCATCGACTACGATGCTTACTGCTGTCGCGTCAGCCGCTGGTTGCCGCACGCGCCCTCCTCTTAAAACTGAATACCCCACCTCAGCGACAGTTGTATCGTCGCTAAAATGGGGCATTCCGCGAGCTCGCCCTCACCCCCGGAAGTGGGGCTTGAGGTAGGTATCGATCGCCAGCTTGATCGCTTCCTTGTCCTTGTCTGTGAGCGGCGCACCGCCTCGGCCGCCACCTCCGCCCGCACCTGCTCCTGCTGCGCCACCACCGCCGCGTCGTCCACCACCGGCTCCAGTGCCGCCACCAGTTCCAGCACCGGCTCCAGCACCGCCGCCGGCTCTGCCTCCAGCGCCAGATCCGGCACCCGTACCTGCGAGATCGCCTCCCGCTGGAGCGCCGGCACGCTGTGCTTCGGGCTCCATGGGTTGTGGCCGCGACTTGGTCCCCTCCGGGAACACGCCGCGCGCCTCCATCATGTACCCGGTCGCGCCGGTGACGGTGGATGCGAAGGTCTGCACCAGCGCGAACATCTCGAACGCCGCGCTCTTCTTACCCGCCCAGTACAGCTCCATTACCTGCTGCAGCAGCTCGGCGTATTGCGGAGTGGGGCACAGGCCGACAATACCCAGCGGCAACGCCGCCCACACATTGTTGCCGGTACCGCCGCCAGCCGCCCAAACCGCAAGCTTGTTGTCGGTGCGCTGCATCAGTTCTTTCGCGCGTGCAATCGTGTCGCCGACTTCGTCCTTGGTCGCCTTCATGGTTGGGATCTGTTGATACATCTGGATCATCAGGTCCACGCTCACTGTTCCTCGTGTCTGCACAATCAGCGGAAGGTCAGTGGCCGCGGCGATGGCTTTGTAATAGTCCAGAATCTCTTGATCGCTGCGGTTCCAGCCATTGTTCAGCGGAATTGCGCCGATGGCGTCCGCGCCATGAGCGGCCGCATGCTTGGCGTAGCGGACAGCGGTGGCAGTGTCCCACGCATTGTTCTGCACCTCGATCACAATAGACGATTTGCCACCCTTGCCCGCGGCCAGAATCGCCTCCGTGCCTTCAATCCGCTCCGCGTCGGACATACTCGCCCAACTGCTTGCCCACGCCGGCCATATCATCCCGGCAACGCGTCCCTTGTTGAGCCACTTCACCTCCGCAGCCAGCGCGTCGGTGTTCAGCTTGTCCTCCGGTGTGAACGGCGTCTCCATAATCGGATACAGTCCGCGCAGCGGTTTGCCGCTCGGCGTCTTCAGGTTCGCGCCCTGTACGTCGGCAACCTGCGCTTCGGCCATGACCTGCGGCAAGGCGGCAGCCAGCCCCAGCATACCCACGTTCTGTAGAAACGTCCGTCTGTCCAAGCGATTCCCGGCGGTAATGTCATCCATAGTGAGTCTCTCCTGCATGATTTTTATATGTGGTCGCGCATGGCCGAAATCGGCGGCAGAGTCACAGCTGCGAGTATTTCAGAGCGCTGCCAAATACTGTCACCTGGTACGAATTCGAGATTATACCCGATCTTGAATACACCTGATACGACGGCCATGGCAAGTAGAACTTCGCTGCGTTCCCACACCCATTGCGCACGCGCGACCGCCGCGCCTGGCGCCTCAGAGATCCGTGATGCGGCTCAGCGCCTTCGCAGGAATCAGCAGGTTCAAGGCCTGCGGCTCGACTTCGATCCGCACGGGCAATGTGCCCAGCAGCTCTCCATCCGCCTCCACAAACAGATGTTCTGCCGAACCCTCCCTTTTGCGGCACTCCACCGATACGCACTTCACCAGCTCTATGGTGTGAGCGAAGCGATGGCGTCCGAACAGCACGGCGATCAAAAATCGCAGATACCTCACCCGGCTGAACGTCTTGAACGCAATCACCCGCAGCTTGCCGTTGCTGATGGCCGCTCCCGGCGCAAGATTGCCGACCAGGCCGCCAAAGTTGCTGATGCGCACCGCCAGAAGTTGCGAAGCCTCCACCTCTCGCGGCGTCTCGTGTCCACTCTCCATGAGCGATGCGGTAAACATGGAAACGCGTACGTCGCCCACAGGCGAAACGCCTCCACCAAGTACACCGCGTACCCGAAACGCTGCTTCAGCCGCGAGTCCAGCCGCGAGAAAAAGAAAGCGTCCGCGCCCACTCCCGCGGCAACAATAAAGTAGCGCGATCGTTCGCCGCCTTCCACGCTTTGGTAAAACAGGTGCCCCACGGAGATCCGCACCGGCGTCGCGTCCAGCAGCATCTTCACCGCCTTCACCGGTGACGACGGCAGTCCCAGGTCCGCCGCCAGCGCATTGGCCGTGCCCATTGGGATCACGCCCAGCGCGGCCGTCCCGCCCACAAGGCGTTGCAGCACCTCATGCCCCGGACATCGCCGCCGC
>CAWERM010000168.1:0-8360 GCA_963810995.1 uncultured Acidobacteriaceae bacterium
ATTGCCCCGCTCAATCAAAACAATCTTCTTCGCCCACGCCCACCCTTTCAACTGCTTTTCGCGCGCAATCGCATACAGAATACTAGGATGCCGCTCGAACCACACCAGCCGATTGCAGTTGTACTTTTTGGAGTATCCCTCAAAGTGGCCATTCTTATGTTGCACACACGCGAACCTCAATCCCACTCGTCACGCCAATTAGCTTAAAAATTATGGCTCCGGCTCGCCGGGTGCCCCATTTATTGCGCACTTTGCGATGAGTGGGATTCGCGCCACGAATCTACGACCCAACCCCAAATCGGAAGGGCCTGCGTTTACGCGGGCCAAAAAGACCCCGGTCGAAGACCGGGCACCTCTCTGCCGACGGCCTGAGTGCAGCGCGCAGTGCGCAACGAACGATGCGTCCGCCCAACTCACCTCTAACAAACCCCGTTCGCCTCACCACGCCTCTCCGCCCACCAGAAACTTGATTCCCGAACCCAACCACCCACGGCCCGCATCCAAAATTACGAGCCCACAATGGACCACAACCTCGACCACACAATCGCCCTCCTCACCCGCACGCCTGCCACCCTCGACGCCCTTCTCCGCGATCTCCCCGCACCCTGGAGCCCTCGAAAACGAAGGCCCCAACACCTGGAGCGCCTACGAAGTAATTGGCCATCTGAACCACTGCGAGCGCGTCGACTGGATGCCCCGCGCTCAAATGATCCTCACCCACGGCGAGAGCCGCACCTTCGAGCCGCTGGATCGCCTCGCCCAGCAACGCGACAGTGCAGGCAAGTCGCTCCCCCAACTGCTCGATGAATTCACCCAACTCCGCGCGTCCAACGTCCGCGACCTACGCGCACTCAACCTCACCCCGCAGCAACTCGCTCTCCGCGGAACCCATCCCGCCTTCGGCCCCGTCACCCTGTCGCAACTCCTCTCCACATGGACCGTGCATGACCTGACCCACCTTCACCAGATCTCCCGCTTACTCGCCCACCAGTACCGCGCCGCTGTCGGCCCGTGGAGCGCCTACCTAGGCGTCCTCCAATGCACCGGTCACAGCGCCTGAACCCCTTTCGCAGAGAGGTCCGCGCTAGCGATTTTTGTTCGCCGGGGTGAGTACGCACCACACAAAAAACGCATCCTCAAACTTTGGTATAAATCATTGAAAAATTTGGTAGCGTTACCGGGGCTCGAACCCGGACTCTCCGCCTTGAGAGGGCGGCGTGTTAACCAGTTACACCATAACGCCATGGTGCGGCAGGAGGATGTTCCCTCCAGTGCAGCCTCAACTATACCAGCCGGCGATGGCAGCTCAACCTGGCCGGGACTACAAGGCGCTTACAAGCCCAGCTTCTTTACCTCGTCGTTGTAGTACTTGCGGTAGAGGATGTCCCACTCCTGCGAGCCCTCGAGGATGATCTTGCGCTGCGAGGCGATCTTCTGCCGCGCGGTGGCGTCGATTTCGGTTCCTCCGCCATCAGCTTTTCCAGCGCCTTGCGGCTTCCTGGCGGATAGTGTTGCGGTCCTCGAGAAAGTCACATTCTCCATCTCGGCGAGAGTGTCGGCCACGGCGTGCGCCAGTTTGTTGAACTTCTCGCGGCTATATCCTCATAGGACCGCCTTGTACTTGCGCGCCAGTTCGTTCTTCACCTTCTTGAACATCTCCTGGTAGTTGGCGCCGGTGCTTGCGCATCTCTTCGGAGTAGGCGTCCAGGATGACGCGCACCTCGTCGTTGATGCGGTCTTCCAGCGTCAGCTCGTCCACCATGGCCGCCGCCACCCGCTCATTCAAGACGGTCGCCTTCGCCGTCTCGATCATCTTGGCGTCCACCAGGTGCTTCACCGTCCGGCGCGCCAGATACCCAACATAATCTCTGGAAAAAATCATCGCTTTCCTCCAGAATACACCAGCGCGCAGTTCGGTTGGAGAGGAACGGCTTTGCGTCGCGGGTGTCCTCTCGTGCATGATGGAAGCCAGCCGCCCTCTCCACTCCTCTGCGTTCATGCACTGGCTCGGGACGCGGAGACCATAGCGGGCGGACAGGGCAAAACCGGGCAGAACTTATTCAGCGAACCAGAACAAGGACAAGCCATATGACGCCTCGCACCCGATTCCGCAAGAAGCCCGCGCCAGCCCCAAAGACCCCGCCGATGGCGAAAGACCCGTTGTTCGGCCTCGCGGCGGTCTGTCTTCTGGCCATTGTCGGCATGTACCTGTGACCAGCCGCCATGTCCGCGCCGGTCGACCAGCTACCCGCCCCCCCTGTCCGCGTACACGCCGCAGCACATTACTCCTAGACCGCCATTCCAGCCGCTGAGATCGCTGCCGGACTGGCCCAGGCCAAGCGCGAGCACAAGCGCATCCTGCTCGACTTTGGCGGCGACTGGTGCGGCGACTGCCAGGTGCTGGACCTCTACTTTCACGACGCGGCAAACCGGCCCATCCTCGAAGCCAACTTCGTGCTGGTTCATGTGAACGTCGGCCACTTCGACGCCAATCTCGACCTCGCCGAGAGATATGGGATTCCTCTCCGCAAGGGCGTGCCCGCGCTGGCCGTTCTTGGGACGGACGGCAAGGTCCTGTACGCACAGGCGACGGGCCAGTTCAACAACATGCGCCACATGCAGCCAACCTCGGTAACAGAGTTCCTGGAAACGTGGAAGAGCTGAACGCGGCAGGCCCTGGCCCACGAACCGGGCAAGCCGCCCCGAGGCCGGTTGCGCCCGAGACACACGTATCCGCGCGTTCGCGCAGCGATCGCGCCGCATGAAGCGCCTGTTGCGCTGGTACGCGGCGGTCTCGCGCGCACTCCACCGGACCCTGCTCAGCGTACTCGCCCACGACAGCCTGAACATGGCCATCCACCGCCTACTCGGCCATCGTCGCGCTGTTTCCCGCGCTGATCGTGGCTGCCGCTGTCATCGGCCTGCTGCCGGACACCGCGCCCGTGCGCTTCCACTTGCCGATTTCTTCGACCGGGTGTTGCCGGCCAGCGTAAGCCTGCTGCTGGATGCGGCCTTCGAAAATGCTCCCAAGCACGCCCACTCGGTGCGCGCGCTGGTGGGCGCGGGCGTGGTGAGCTTCGCCGGTGCGTCCAACGTCATCTCCACCCTGATGGAGGGGCTGCGCCGCGCACGCGGCCTGCCGCGCGATTGCTGGAGCTTCTGGCAACGCCGCCGCCGCTCGTTCGAGCTGGTGCCGCTGTCGCTGGTGCCGCTGACCATCGCCAGCCTGCTAGTCGTCTTCGGCCATGCAGCGAGCCTGTGGCTGGTGTCGATCATCGGCCCCCAGGCGCGCGCGCCCATCTAACGCTGCTACCCTGCTCTTCCTGGGCATGGCCTGGGAGCCAGCGTCGGCCCGATCGCGCTGCTCTATCACATGGGAGCGCCCGCCGAGCGCTGCGCCGTTCGATCGCCCAGCCCATCTATTGGCCCCACCCCAGTCGTGGTGGTGGTGGATCTGCCGGGGGCTGCGCTGGCGACCGTGCTGTGGTTCCCGGCCACCCTGATCTTCGGCGGTACGTGACCCGTTCACCAATTACTCCGAGGTTTACGGGCCGCTGGGCGCGGGCATCGCGCCGCTGTTCTGGCTATACATCATCTCGCTGAGCGTACTCTGCGGTAGCGGAGTTCGACGTCCACTCCAACGCCCAGATCGAGGCCCACTTTGGCTGAGCGAGGCAACCCGCAGGCGCTGAATATCCTCCGCCTGGGCATGCTCCGCCGGCGATTGATAGAATGGGATGGAACTGCAACAATTTGCGGTTCAACGTGTCTCTGAGTATTCTCGTGTCAGCTCACAATCAACCCTACTGACCCTCGGAAGAAGCTGGCAGAGCCTATGGAAACCGCGGACCGCATCTATGTATCGCGTGCACAGCCAGGCAAGTGCCGGGGGTTAGGCTGCGGTGGACCGCAACCGGCGGGCCAAGATCGTGGCCACGCTGGCTGCATCCTGCAGCTCGCCGGAGGCCTTCCGCGAACTGGTGCGGGCGGGGGTGGATGTGGTCCGGTTCAACTTCTCGCACGGCACGCATCAGCAGAAGGGCGAGCTGGTGCGCATGGTGCGCGCGGTCTCGGCCGAGGTGGGCAAGCCAATCTGCATACTGCAGACCTACAGGGGCCGAAGCCGAGCCCTCCACATCGCGCGGCGTAATGGTCAGGCGATGGCCTGCCACCAGTTGCACCGGCGCATGGCTCTTCAGCCTTCCGGTGCGTATCTTCGGCCCCTGTAGGTCTGCCAGTATGCAGATCGGTTGCCCACCTTGGCCGAGACCGCGCGCACCATGCGCACCAGGTCGCCCTTCTGCTGATGCGTGCCGTGCGAGAAGTTGAGCCGGGCCACATCCACCCCCGCCCGCACCAGTTCGCGGAAGACCTCCGGCGAGCTGCAGGATGGGCCCAGCGTGGCCACGATCTTGGCCCGCCGGTTGTGTCGACCGCGGCAAAGCCCCCGCCACTGCCTGGCTGTGCACGCGATGCAGCGATACGGTCCGCGGTTTCCATAGGCTCTCCCGGCTTCTTCCAAGGGTCAGTAGGGTTGATTGTGACTGACGCGGATACTTCAGAGACACGTTGAACCGCAAATTGTTGCAGTTCCATCCCATTCTATCAATCGCCGGCGGAGCATGCCCAGGCGGAGATATTCAGCTCCTGCGGGATTGTCCCGTGCCGCCGAAGTGGGCCTCGATCTGGGCGTTGAAGTGGACGTTGAACTCCGCTCCGCAGAGTACGCTCAGCGAGATGATGTATAGCCAGAACAGCAGCGCGATGCCCGCGCCCAGTGGCCCATACACCTCGGAGTAGTTGGTGAACCGGGTCACGTACCAGCCGAAGATCAGCGTGGCCGGGAACCACAGCACGGTCGCTAGTACAGCCCCCGGCAGAATCCTCCACCACCACGACGGGGGGGCAGACGCGACAGATGGGCTGGGCGATCGAACCACGCAGCGCTCGGCGGGCGCTCCCATGTGATAGATCAGCGCGATCAGGCCGACGCTGGCTCCCAGTGCAACCGCCCAGCGCAGAAGCAGGGTAGCGGCGTAGATGGGCGCGCGCGCCTGGGGGCCGATGATCGACACCAGCCACAGGCTCACTGCATGGCCGAAGACGACTAGCAGGCTGGCGATGGTCAGTGGCACCAGCGACAGCGGCACCAGCTCGAACGAGCGGCGGCGGCGTTGCCAGAAGCTCCAGCAATCGCGCGGCAGACCGCGCGCGCGGCGCAGCCCCTCCATCAGGGTGGAGATGACGTTGGACGCTCCGGCGAAGCTCACCACGCCCGCGCCCACCAGCGCTCGCACCGAGTGGGCGTGCTTGGGAGCATTTTCAAAGGCCGCATCCAGCAGTAGGCTTACGCTGGCCGGCAACACCCGGTCGAAGAAGTCGGCAAGCTGGAAGCGCACCGGCGCGGTGTCCGGCAGCAGGCCGAATGACAGCGGCAGCCACGATCAGCGCGGGAAACAGCGCGACGATGGCCGAGTAGGCGGTGGACTGCGCTATGTTCAGGCTGTCGTGGGCCAACACACTGAGCAGGGTCCGGTGCAGCGCACGCGAGAGCACCGCGTACCAGCGCAGCAGGCGCTTCATGCGGGCGCGATAGTTGCGCGAACGCGCGGATACATGTATCTCGGGCGCAACCGGCCTCGGGCGGCTTGCCCCGGTTCGTGGGCCGGGCCTGCCGCGTTCAGCTCTTCCACGTTTCCAGGAACTCTGTTACCGAGGTTGGCTGCATGTGGCGCATATCGTTGAACTGGCCCGTCGCCTGTGCGTACAGGACCTTGCCGTCCGTCCCAAGAACGGCGAGCGCGGGACACGCCCTTGGTGATGGGGAACGCCATACGCGCGGCCACATCCAGGTCGGTGTCCATGTGGCCGATCCCACATGCACCAGAACAAAGTTTTTCTGCAGCAGATGCGGTTAGGGGGGCTGATGGAAGTAGAGATCGAGCACTTGGCAGTCGCCGCACCAGTCGCCGCCAAAGTCCAGGATCACGCGCTTGTGCTCGCGCTTGGCCTGGGCCAGTCCGGCAGCGATCTCAGCGGCTGGATTGGCGGTCTCGGAGTAGATGTGCTGCGGTGTGTACGCGGAGACGGCGGGACGGGTAGCGGTGCAACCGGTGCGGGAGCATGGCGGGTGGTCCACAGGCAGCATGCCGACAATACCCAGAAGACAGACTGTCGCAAGGCCGAACAACGGTCCCAACGCCATCGGCTGGTTCTTCGGGTCTGGCGCTGGCTTCTTGCTGAATCGGGTGCGAGACGTCATTTGGCGTCCTTGTTCTGGTTCGCTGTACAAGTTCTGCCCGGTTTTGTCCTGTCCGCCACTCATGGTTCCGCGTCCCCGAGCCAGTGCATGAACGCAGAGGAGTGGAAAGGGCGGCTGGCTTCCATCATGCACGAGAGGACACCCGCGACGCAAAGCCGTTCCTTCTCCAACGAGACCGCGCGCTGGTGTATTCTGGAAGAAAGCGATGATATTTTCAAAAGATTATGTTGGGTATCTGGCGCGCCAGACGGTGAAGCATCTGGTCGATGCGAAGATGATCACGACGGCGAAGCCAACCGTCTTGAACGAGCGGGTAGCGGCGGCCATGGTGGACGAGCTGGCGCTGGAAGACCGCATCAACGACGAGGTCCGCGTCATCCTGGACGCCTTCCAGGAAGACATGCTGCGCACCGGCGCGAACTATCAGGAGATGTTTAAAAAGGTGAAGAACGAGCTGGCGCGCAAGTACAAGGCGGTGCTGTGAGAATCTCGGGCGACAAGGTGAACAAGCTGGCGCACACCGTGGCCGACACGCTGGCCGAGATCGACGAGTGCGACTTTCTGGAGGACCGCAACACCATCCGCCAGGAGGCGCGCAAGGCGCTGGAAAAGCTGCTGGCCGAGGAGACCAAACTCGACGCCAACGCGCGGCAGAAGATCGCCTCGCAGCGCAAGATCATCCTCGAAGGCTCGCAGGAGTGGGAGATCCTATACCGCAAGTACTATAACGACGAGGTCAAGAAGCTGGGTTTGTAAGCGCGTTGTGAGTCGGGGCAAAGGTTGAGCCGCCAATCGCGCGCTGGTATAGTTGAGGCTGCACTGGAGGGAACATCCTCCTGCGCGCGACGATGGCGTTATGGTGTAACTGGTTAACACGCCGCCCTCTCAAGGCGGAGAGTCCGGGTTCGAGCCCCGGTAACGCTACCAAATTTTTCAATGATTTATACCAAAGTTTGAGGATGCGTTTTTTGTGTGGTGCGTACTCACCCCGGCGAACAAAAATCGCTAGCGCGGACCTCTCTGCGAAAGGGGTTCAGGCGCTGTGACCGGTGCATTGGAGGACGCCTAGGTAGGCGCTCCAGGGGCCGACAGCGGCGCGGTACTGGTGGGCGAGAAGCCGGAGAATTCCCGTGAAGGTGGGTCAGGTCATGCACGGTCCATGTGGAGAGGAGTTGCGACAGGGTGACGGGGCCGAAGGCGGGATGGGTTCCGCGGAGAGCGAGTTGCTGCGGGGTGAGGTTGAGTGCGCGTACGTCGCGGACGTTGGACGCGCGGAGTTGGGTGAATTCTTCATCGAGCAGTTGGGGGAGCGACTTGCCTGCACTGTCGCGTTGCTGGGCGAGGCGATCCAGCGGCTCGAAGGTGCGGCTCTCGCCGTGGGTGAGGATCATTTGAGCGCGGGGCATCCAGTCGACGCGCTCGCAGTGGTTCAGATGGCCAATCACTTAGGAAGGCGCTCCAGGTGTTGGGGCCTTCGTTTTCGAGGGTCCAGGGTGCGGGGAGATCGCGGAGAAGGGTGTCGAGGGCGGCAGGCGTGCGGGTGAGGAGGGCGATTGTGTGGTCGAGGTTGTGGTCCATTGTGGGCTCGTAAATTTGGATGTGGGCCGTGGGTGGTTGGGTTCGGGAATCAAGTTTCTGGTGGGCGGAGAGGCGTGGTGAGGCGAACGGGGTTTGTTAGAGGTGAGTTGGGGCGGACTATCGTTCGTTGCGCACTGCGCGCTGCACTCAGGCCGTCGGCAGAGAGGTGCCCTGGTCTTCGACCGGGGTCTTTTTCTGCCCCTCGTGGACGTGGGCCCTTCCGATTTGGGGTTGGGTCGTAGATTCGTGGCGCCAATCCCACTCATCGCAATAGCGGCCCGCAGCAAAATGGGCACCCGGCGAGCCGGAGCCATAATTTTTACATTGGCGTGACGAGTGGGATTGAGGTTCGCGTGTTGCAACATAAGAATGGCCACTTTGAGGGATACTCCAAAAAGTACAACTGCAATCGGCTGGTGTGGTTCGAGGGGGATCCTAGTATTCTGTATGCGATTGCGCGCGAAAAGCAGTTGAAAGGGTGGGCGTGGGCGAAGAAGATTGTTTTGATTGAGCGGGGCAA
>CAWERM010000169.1:0-6348 GCA_963810995.1 uncultured Acidobacteriaceae bacterium
GTCCACCTTGAGCGCATTGAGGAACTGCACTTCAGCTTCTTTGTACTTGCCGGAAGCCTCATATCGCTTTCCGCTCTCCAGATACTTTTGTTTGCGCACGTTTGGATCGCGGTTGCAACCAACCGTGAACGCGAGAGTAAGCGATAGCATCACTGCCGTCGAGACCTGGATAAACCGCACTTGGCGTAGTTTGAACATTTGGGTATTCCTCATCGTTTACTTCCGTTGCCTTTAATTCTTCTCTTTCAAGCAGCCTCTTGCAAACATTCTCTTGCTGCAGGGGGCCTGTGAGTACATGCCGCGTGGTCTCCCCTCAATCAATCGGGAACATAGGCGGGCAACAGCGGAGCGATCTGCTCGGCGAAGCGGATGGCGCGCGCGCGCGCATGCAACCTGTCCTCCCCCGGCTCCACGGGTGTGATGATTCGGATGAGCGCGGCGTCGGTGCGGCCGTAGCGGATGGAGTCGGCCAGTGTATACAGCTTCGCCGTATAGTCTCCGGCGATGAGGCGGCCATGCATCTGGTACCAGTAAAGGACCTCCTGGGTGGATGTCCCATCGGAGATCAGATACTCCTTCACATGATATTGCTTGCCGGCGGAGTTGGTCAGGGTAGTTATCCACGACGATTCAAAGGTCCATCCCGCACCGGGAAGGCAGTTCTGCGGCGAGTGGATGGACTGGCCGGTCCGCTGGGTGGGAAAGTATCCAATAAAGAGCCCGATCGCCGCGCGCGCGTCCTCATCCATGGCGGCAGGCCTTGGACTGCCCGGCAGCGGTTGCGGCGGCTGATACAGCCGGTTCAGGAAATCTCCCTTGCCCAGGGTTTGCAGGGTGTCGGCATCCATCGTAATGTCCTTGGCCACCAGCGGGCCAATGGTTGCCGGGAACTCGCTCAACGGACGGCTAGGCGGAACGTGATCCACATCGCCGCGCAGGTGCAGAACCAGCGCAGTGAACGCCATCATCAGAAGCACCAGCCAAAGCCGCGCGGACCTCATGGCGTATGCCTGCCTTCCCCCACCGCCAGGCGCATGGCAACATGCACCAGGTAGAGACATCCCAGCGAGACCAGAAACATCAGCCAGCCGGAAAACTCGTGGAAGAAGCCCATCGCCTTGTCCGGGTCCCAGTACTGTACGCACAGCCCGGTGCCGAAGATGCGCGCCCCATTGGCGGCAACCGCGATGGGAATGCTGGAGAGCGCCATCACCACGCGCCGCCAGTTGCTACGCTCCAGCAGATAGCCATAGATCACCGCGACCGTAAACAGGCTCATCAGCGAGCGAATGCCGCTGCAAGCCTCCGCCACCTCCAACTGCATCGCCGGCAACTGAATCACATTACCCTCGCGCAGCACCGGGACACCAGCCAGCGGAAGCAGCGCGCTGGCCAGTTTGGAAGCCACTATCTGGAGGGGAAAGGTGATTTGGTTGAACAAGATGGTGGGCAGAGGAATGGCCAGCAGAAGCACAAACAGCACAAACATCACCTGGCGCAGCATGGCCCGTCCCAACAGCGTCCATACCAGGCCGGCCGTCAGCAGCACAAACGAAGTGCGTTGCAGGAACAGGTCCGCGCCGAATATCCCCAGCAGAAGCACGAACAGCCCCAGGGCGACCAGCCAGACGCCTGCCCAACTAGGATCGATCACAGTGCTCTGTAGTTGGCGCCGTTTGTCCCAAAGCAGAAATGCGGCGAAAAACGGGATCAGGAATCCGTGGGAAAAATCGGGCAGCTCATACCAGTCCGTCACCAGCTTCACCGCGATGCCGTGGTAGAGCAGAACCAGCATCAGGCAAAGGAGCAGCGCCGGCCCACTCGCCTCGAGGGCAGGGCTCATCCAATCATGGGTAGTAATGTGCCTCGGATTCGAGTTCACGCGGGTTCACCTGGCAATACATAGCCCATCGGATTATCGCACGCTGCAACCCACTGCGCGGTCTACGTCTTTGGAGGTATTCAGTGAGGTGCATGGGTGAGTAACAGCGCGTGTTATGCAGTGTAAAATTGGCTAGAGTGTGCATTCCGGCCCACGTGGATTCAGTATGGAACCCACGGGTTGGAGGTGTCCCAGGCATGTAGATCGGATTGGATCTCTGCTGCAAAGGATGAGCCAGGAGGGTGCGGCCTGAGTGCCTGGACGCCGGCCGCAAGCGGCTGCATCACGCGTCACTCATGGATCGGCGGGAACTATGACCTTTCTTCGCTGCACTTTACTAACCATCGGCCTCCTCGCGGCGCCTGCGCCGGGTCACGCCCAGCAGATGCCCGCCAGGACAACAGTACCCGCAGTCAAACCATCTACAGCGCCTGCCGCCGCACCTGCCATCAACCACCCTGCTACGCCAGCCTCGACCGCACACCCGCCTGTGGTCACGCCCCAACCCGCCCATCCTATCAACGTCGGTCCCAGCTACATCATTGGCGCGGACGACGTCCTCTCGGTAACAGTGTATGAGAAGCCCGACTTCTCCGCCCCCAGCCTGCTGGTGCGTCCCGATGGAAAGATCACGCTGCCGATGATCAGCGATATTCAGGCCGCCGGGTTCACCCCCGTGCAACTTGACGCCGACATCACCACCCGGCTCAAACAGTTCATCCTCGATCCGGTAACGGTCACGGTCAGTGTACTTGCGTCCAACAGCAAACAGGTCTACATGATCGGCGAGATCTCGCACGTCGGCCAGGTTAAGATCACCCCGGGGATGACCATTCTTCAGGCCATTGCCACGGCCGGCGGCCTGACCCCCTACGCCAACAAGAAGAACATCTATATCCTGCGCGGAGAACCGGGCAAGCAGCAAAAGATTCCCTTCGACTACACCAAAGCCATTAAAAAGGGCGACATGCAGGGCGTCACGCTTGCCCCCGGCGACACGATCGTGGTGCCATGATGAAGCGATCCTGGCCCATCTTGCGGCACGTCTCGCAGCGGGCGGCCCAGTTCGCCCGCCGGATAAAGGCTGCCATCATGATGATGCCGCTGCTGGCGCTTCCCTGCCCAGCCATCGCACAGGCCATCCCTGCCTCCACGGCACCATCCATTTCCACCGGCTTTACTCTGCCTAGCCTGGCGGGCAGTCTGAACTACGCTGTCAGCGCCTCGCAGAGCCTGGCCTCCAACTACTTCGGCAATGCAGGCGTCACGACCTCCACCAACCTCTCCGGAGACCTCGCCTTCATCACCAACAGCGCACTATATCCGTTCAACACGGTCTTCGCCGGAGGACGTGCGTGGAGTTCGTCGGGCCAATCCTCCTACGACTTCTTCAACCTGTCGATGACGCAGGGTATCCATGCGCAGCACTGGAGCTTCTCACTCTCCGACTCGGTCAGCTACCTGCCTGGGACTGCAACCACAGGCCTCTCCGGCGTGCCCGGCGTGGGCGACCTGGGCGTCAATCCCGCACAGCCCGGCACACCCGGCGGCAATGGAGCGCTACCCAGCCAAGGTGTACTCTCCGGCTTCTCCACCCGCGTCTCCAATAGCAGCTCTCTGAGCGTGGGACGCCCCATCACCGGCAAGACCACGATGAACGCCTCCGGCAGCTACTCGCTTACGCGCTTTGTGGGCAACTCCACAAACACCGGCAACCCCGGCGTGGACAACGACAGCGACTCGGCCAGCGCAGGGCTTAACCATCGCATCGATGCCCGCAATTCCTTCGGCGGCAACTTCAATTACTCGCACAGCAGCTTTTCAGGCGCCGGCTTCGGCATTCCCGAGCCTGGCTTTTCCAGCCAGGGCGCAAGCGTGCAGTACACGCACCAGTTCACGCGCAAGCTGGGCATGAGCGCCTCCGCCGGACCGCAGTGGAACAGCACCGGCACGCCCGGCAGTTCGACGGCGATGAGCCTGTTCGCCAACCTATCTACCAGCTACTCCGGCGAGTTCTCCCAGGCCACCATAGCTTATTCACGCAGCAGCAACAGCGGCTACGGCGTGGTGGGCGGCGCGGTCTCCAACAGCGTCAGCTTCTCCATCACCCGCACCCTGGACCGCGTCTGGTTCTGCGCCCTCACCACGGCCTATACGCAAAGCTCGCAACTGCCCTCGTCTACCAGTCTTCCTTTCACCTTTCACACCACCGTCATGGGCGTGCAAGTCTCGCGCGCGATCGTACGCAATCTCTCGGCCTACGCAAGCTACACGTTGCAGAACCAGACGAACCAAGGTACCGCGGCCGCGGTCGATCTGTTCAGCGGCCTCTCCAATGTCGCCGGATACGGGCTGACATACTCGCCTATGGCGATCCATCTTGGGCACTCCTAAGGAGCATGAAATGCTTGGCCATCGACCACTGAACGCAGAAGATTATTTCACCATCCTGAAGCGCCGCTGGTGGATTATCGGAATCCCGGCGATCATTCTGCCTGTGCTCGCCGTCGTCGCCACGCTCTACATCCCTGCACAGTACGTTTCGCAGTCCAGCGTGCAGATCGGCCAGCAGAAGGTCTCCAACGATCTGGTCAAGTCCATAGTCACCGAGGACATCAGCAGCCGCCTGGCCTCCATCAACCAGCAGATTGAGAGCCGGTCCAGCATTCTGCCTATTGTGGAGAAGTTCAACCTCTACTCCGACCAGAAGCTGACCATGGATGACCGCATCGCACTGGCTCGCAAGAACATCGATATTCAGGCCTTGGGAACCGGCTTCGCCCACGCCAGTGGGATTCCGGGATTCACTATCGCCTTTACCGCCAACGACGCGCATACCGCGCAACTGGTCTGCGCCGAGATCACATCGCTTTTCATCACGGCCAACCTGACCGACCAGACTGACGCCACCGCGGGCTCCACCGACTTCATCAAGGAACAACTCAACAACGCCAAGACCACCCTGGACGACCAGGACGCCAAGATGGCCGATTTCGAGCGCAAATACTTTGGCATGAGGCCCGAGGATGAGGGCAACAACGTCAGCTTCCTGAATAGCCTGAATTCACAGCTTGGAGCCGCTACCCAAGAGCTGAGCCGCATGGAGCAGGACAAGTCGCTCATGGAGTCGATGCTCGCTTCGCAGGCCACGGCAACTCCCGCCACCGTCTCTCCACAGACCCAGGAGCAACAGCTTCAGGCTCTACTGACTCAGCGGGACAATCTCGCACAACACTACACGGCAAGTTATCTTCCCTTAGTTACAATCAACCGTCAGATAGCCGATCTACAGGCAAAGATGGCCCACCCCTCCGCGCAAGCCAACGCGGCTGCACCGGCCGCGACAGGCGGGAACGATTCTGTGGCCGTGCGGGACCTACGCGCCCGCATTAGCGCCAATGACCTGGCAATCCAGCAAAAGCGCAACGAACAGGCCCAGATCAACAAACAGATTCGCGACTACCAGACACGCATCCAGTCCACGCCCCAGGTGGAAGAAGAGTACAAACAATTGACCCGCGACACGCAGACCTCGCAGGCCTTGTACGATAGCCTTCTCGCCAAATTGAACCAGGCCCAGATGGCCACCGACCTGCAGAACCGTCAGCAGGGAGAGACCTTCAGCATTCTGGATCCTGCCAACCTGCCGGATAACCCCACCTTTCCCAAGCGTCGCATCTTCGCCTCCGGCGGTCTTGCCGGCGGACTCGCCCTGGGCCTGCTGTTCGTCGCTCTTCTGGAATACAGAGACACCGCGCTGCGCACCGAGCGAGACATCTGGGCCTTCACCCAACTACCTACGCTGGCCGTCATCGCCTGGTCGGGCGACGTGGCGCTCAGCAGCAAGCCCGTCAAGCCATCCCGCCTGAAGCGGCTCTTCAGACGCAATCACCCCAAGGACCCGCTAGCCGAAGCCCACGGATAACCATGTATAAGAGCTTCTTTCAACTGCACAGCACGCCGTTCGCCGACAGCCCCGATCCGCGCTTCCTGGTGCGGATGGCGCACACCCGCGAGGCACTTGCCACGCTACAGTACGGCATCAGCGCGCACAAAGGGTTCATCGTGCTGACCGGCGAGGTTGGCACCGGCAAGACCACCCTGCTGCGCAGCGCACTCGCCTCCTTCGACCCAGGTCGCATCTTCAGCTCCTTCGTCTTCAATCCTCGCCTCGACGTGCTCGACTTTTTCGAGTTCGTCCTGTCCGACTTCGGCATCGTGCCTCAGAGTCGCACCAAGTCCGGCATGTTGATCCAGCTCAATCGCTGGCTGGTGGAGCGCTTCCGCCGCGATGAGACGTGCGTGATCGTGATCGACGAGGCGCAGAACCTTGCCTGGGAGCAGTTGGAAGAGATACGCCTGCTGACCAACCTGGAGACCGCCACGCGCAAGCTGGTGCAGATCGTTCTCTCCGGCCAGCCCGAACTGGAAGAGAAGCTCACCGCCCCCAACCTTCGCCAACTTCG
>CAWERM010000170.1:0-3984 GCA_963810995.1 uncultured Acidobacteriaceae bacterium
CAATGTATTGCTGCTGGTCGTCCCACGCTCATCACGTAGCTCAAGCGATGTACATAGTCCATCAGCGCGGGCCAGCCCGGATCGCGCATCAGCTCCGATGGGCCTCCTCGCGGACGCGGCGGCACTGCTGGTGCCGCGCCCCCCGTTGTCGCCGCATTCGGATTCGGATTCGGTCGTGTGCGCGCGGGCTCTGGAGCAGCTCCGAGTGGGGGTGTAGCCCCAAACATCATCGTCTCAATCAAATTGACTCCACGCACCATCTGCTCGTTCAGGATGTAGCGCGCCGTGGTAATGTCCGGTGCGGGCTGCATGGCGGCAAAGCTCTCCGTAAACGCGCGCGGATGCCCATAGATGTGGGCCGCGCTCGACGCCAGTCGCGGATAATCCGATATGGTGTCTGTCCATATCTGGTGCTGGATCGCATCGATTCCCGGCACCTCCATGTATTCCATCGCCCGTTCAAAGTCGCCTGTACACCGCACCAACGACATCTCCCTCTCTTCGTTGTCCAAATGAACCTGGTACTCTACGCCATGCGCAGCCGCCCACAGGCCCAGCGGTTTGAAGAATCCATCGCGGAACATCTGCGAGTAGACATCGTAGTAGTCGCCCTTGGCGCGCTTTTCGGCATCGGTGAACGGGGGCGCTGCAGGCGGCGGTGTGGCCGGTTGCCCGCCGAAACCGCGTTGCTGCGGCTCCGACATCACCAGCACGCCCAGATAGGGCCGAACGTCGTATCCCTTCAACTGTCGAAAAGTATCGAAGAACTTAGGTGTCCACGGTAGCCCCGGTATCGTATAGGCCGGCTCGTCGCCGCGAAAGCCAAGAATTGTGTTGCCGAATAATTCCGGCATCGCATTGTAGTAGCCCTGGTGAGTGAACCCGATATAAGCCGCCGTCGCAGCCGGATCCATGTAGTCCTCGATCGCTCCCGTAAAAGGCGAGGACGGGTGCCCGCTGATGTAGATATGCTCCACCACATACACGGTCCAGTCGCCGCCAGTGGGGGCCGTCCAGGCAATCTTGCCGTCCGTCACCGCAACTGACATGTGCTCGCCTGCGGCCCTGACCGCAACTGCCGACACCGCGTTTGCGCTAACCGCCTGGCTGAGCGTTGCTCCCGCCTTCACCGGAATGCCGGGCGAGAGATGTAGTCCCTGCATGGTCAGCTCCGGTTTCTGCTTGGCGATCAAGCTGCCGGCAAACCCGCTGGGATAGCCGATATCGTCGACGATCCAGACCTTTATGTCGCGCTTCTTGGCCTCTTCGGCGAATTGCTTGAAGAAGGCGAAGTACTCAGGCGTCAGGTAGGGCGTCGTCATGCCGCCGCCGGCCTGTGCCGTGACTGCATGAAAGCCGAGGCTCTTTACGGTGTCGAGGTCGTTCGCCAGGCTCTCGATGGTCACAGCGCCATTCAGTCCGAAGTAGGGTTCTGGACCGTACTCCGGCGGAGGGTTCTTCCAGGCCTGCTTGACTTCGGCCGCGGTCGGCATCTGCATCTTCTGCCATGAATACTCGGAGCCGGTCGACTGACTCAAGCAGGGTTGAGCGATCAAAACCAGTACAGATGCAACCAATACGGCTGCACATGCGGCGGTTGCAGTCCAGGCATAGGCCGCACGGCGGTTCTTGCGGTCCTTTGCGGTTACAAATAGATGGTTCATCGGTCGCTCCCCATGGTGACGCGCAGCAAGAATACCTCGCTGCCGAACTTTAATCATTATCTGTTTCGACACGCTACAAAGCCGTCATCTAAACGTGACATCACGCACACCGATCAGAAGATTTCTGTCGCTGGGCCTTCCGGTATGGATGTGAGCGAGGCCCCGCCGGCTATGCTTAGTAAGCCACCAGCTTGACGCTACCCAACAGGCCCGATGTCGCAGTCGCTGCCGCGGCACCGCGCCCTCCTCCACCAGCACTGGCAGGCGGTGCAACCGCAGTTAGCGCTCCTGTAGTGGTCGCTCCAGCAGCACCTCTTCCACCGGCCTGTCTTCGCCTACCAGCTGCACCCGCCGCTCCTGCGCTCGGAGCACTCGCCGAACCGGCAGCAGGTGCCGCTATATTGGCAGCCGGCGGCGCTCCCGAGGGTGTTTGGCTGACGTTGGCATACACTTCAATCTTCAGGTCGTTCGCCCCCTTCTTCAGATCGCTAGTCACATCCCATCGGTAAGGTTGGAACGACCGCGCACCCACCTCTTTTCCGTTGAGTGTCACATGCGCATAGTCATGCACATCGGCGATCTCCAGATAGATATGCTTCCCTTTGGGTGCTGCGGTTGGGGTGAACTGCATAGTGTAGGTAGCCGGTCCCGCAAACGACCCCACGCCTAGCTCCTGCCACGGCTTAATCGGAGTGGTCAACTGTTTGCCGTTCAGGTCCAGCTTCCAGTCGCCGCTCAAATCCGCGAATGGTTCACCGGATACAAACGAGGGCTCAGCGGCTGCAGCAACTCCTTTGGCCAGCGGTCCCACCACGATTACCTTTGCTTCATACGGTCCCAAGGTCAGCGGAACTCTCACAGCATCAGCCCCATCCGCTGTTGCCGCCGACATGGGATGGATTTCGCCCGTCATCAGGTCCCAGTCCTGCACTGTGCCGTGTCCTGCGATGGTCGCGATGCGTGACTCTGCCTTCGTGCTCTCGTTGAAGAAGAAGTACATGTCGCCGTCGGTCCATTTGCGATGCGTGTACGTCAGCCTCTGGAACTCGGAGTCCAGCTTCACATCCGGTTTGGGAAGCGCCGCTATCACTGCCGGCGTAATGTCGCCCGACGATTCGACCAGCGTGGCGAAGCTCAGGTCCGGCTTTTCCTTCATATCCATGAACGTCTTGTCCAGGATGAGGCTGGGCGTCTTGCCAACAAAGATCACCTTGCCACCCGCCTTCACAAACGCCTGCAAGCGCTCCAAGCCAATACGCGTGATCACTGTCATGGACGGAAAGACGATTGCCTTATAGGTTTGACCGCTCAAATTGGTGAAGCCGCCATTCGAGATCGTGGCCACCGAACTTAGCGACTGCTCGTCGAAGTAGTCCCAATCCACCTGGTGCTCAAACAACTGCCAGCCCAGCTTGGTCGTACTGTGGTCGGCGTCCGTAGCGTCCTGGCCACCCAGCCAGATTGTGTTGACGGGATGGTAGAGACCCACCTGCGCCGCCGGTCGCCCAATGGCCATCAGATAACCTGCGCGGTTGGTATACCACGCTATCTGCGGCGAATCGGGAGGAACGGGCCCCGATGACTGACCTTCTGCCCCGTCGCCGCCACCGCCGCGCAGTCCCGGAGCCCTGATCTGTAGCGCGTTGATCCCGCGTACCAGTTGATAGTTGATCTGGAACTTGCCGTCGACCCCCGTTCCGCCTCCCTCTTCCGACCACACCTGCGGCCTGCCGAACAGATGCGCCGCCGAACTCGCCAGCTTAGGGAAGTTGTTATTCACCGTCCACGTACCATCCGCCTGGTGTACCGCGCTGGGCACCAGCTTGCTGAGGTTGTCAATCCCCGGAACCTGCACATAGCGGTAGCCGCGGAAGAAGTCGGCGGCCTGGTGCGCCACCGCGAGCATCGTCTCTTCGTGGCCGATATGGACCAGGTACTCCACGTTGTGCGCCTTCGCCCAGTTGGCCTGTTCGCCGAAGAAGGAACTGCGGAAGATGCCGCTCCACACATCGCTGTAATCCGCGCTGCTGCGCCGCGCTTGTTCTGTCGTATCGGAGTTGAACCACTGCGGCATATACGGCATCACGTCGTAGCCTTTTTGCGCCTTGAACTGGTCGGGCAGCGTAGGGCTCCAGGGAATATTTTGATACTCCGGCTCATCGCCGAAGAAGCCCAAAACGGTCTTGCCGAACTGGTCGCCCACCGCGCCATAGTAGGTGTCATGCGTTATATGCAGGAACGCGTCGGTGGCCTTGGGATCAAGGTAGTCGATCAGCGAGTAGAGTGAATCCTTCGCCCGCGTGCCGTCCGCGCGATTGAA
>CAWERM010000171.1:0-4413 GCA_963810995.1 uncultured Acidobacteriaceae bacterium
AGCAGATAGTATGCCTACAGGAGATCTTCAGTGGGCCGTACTTCTGCGCCGAGCAAACCACACGCTGGCACAACTTCGCCGAGCGCATCCCTGACGGACCAACCGTGCAACTCATAATGTCGCTGGCCCGCGAACTTGGCGTTGCGCTCATCGTTCCTCTCTATGAAGTCGCGGACGCAGAGAATAAGGACGGAGTCGTTTTCTATAACTCGGCTGCCGTCATCGGTCGCGACGGCGCATTCATCGGCACCTACCGCAAGGCGCACATCCCGCACGCCGCCCCGGGCTTCTGGGAGAAGTTTTATTTCCGCCCCGGCAACCTCGGCTTTCCTGTCTTCGACCTCGGCTTCTGCAAGCTCGGCGTCTATCTCTGCTATGACCGTCACTTCCCCGAAGGCGCGCGCGTCATGGGCTTGAACGGCGCGGAGATCGTCTTCAATCCCTCGGCCGTCATCGCCGGCCCCAACGACTTTCTATGGAAGATCGAGCCGCCCGCGCTCGCCGTGGCCAATGGATATTTTGTCGCCGCCATCAACCGCGTGGGAACAGAAGCGCCCTGGAACCTCGGCCAGTTCTTCGGCCAGAGCTACTTCTGCAATCCGCGTGGCAAAATTCTGGCTGAAGGCGGGCTCTATCAGGACCAGATCGTCACCGCCGATCTCGATCTCGACCTAATCGCCGAAGTCCGCCAAGCGTGGCCCTTCTATCGCGACCGCAGACCCGATCTCTATAGCGATCTCGTGAAACCATAAAGATAGTTGTGTGTTGGGAGTGAGAATGGAGTTTATAAAGAATCCCGAAATCGAGCAGCGATTCCCCGATCTGCATCCGGCGCTCGATGCGCGCGCCGCGGTAGTCGAAGCCAACCGCTGCCTCAACTGCTTCGACGCGCCTTGCATGGGTGCCTGTCCCACACACATCGATGTGCCTGGCTTCATCCGCAGGATCGCCTCGGGCAACGTTACCGGATCGGCCAGAACAATTCTCGACGCAAATGTTTTGGGGGCAAGCTGCGCACGCGTCTGCCCCGTGGATGTCCTCTGCGAAGGAGCATGCGTACTCCATGGAAAGCACCAGAAACCGATTGAGATTGGCCGCCTACAGCGTTTTGCTGTGGAGACGTTCTACAAGGACGGAGGAAGGCTTTCCCTGCGCCAACGGCAGGAGCGCACCCAGCGGATCACCTGTATCGGTGCGGGTCCAGCCAGCCTGGCCTGCGCGGCGGAGTTGCGACAGCAGGGTTTTCAGGTGCGCGTCATCGACCGCCTCCCGCTGCCCGGCGGCCTGAATACCTACGGCGTTGCGGAATACAAGTTGCGCGCCGTGGACAGCTTGCGCGAAGTGGATATGGTGCGCGGTCTGGGTGTTAACTTCGAGACTCGCGACGTGGACGCTGCTTCGCTGGCGGAGTTGGAACGCGATTTCGATGCAATCTTTCTCGGTGTAGGGCTAGGCACTATGCATCGTCTCGAAATTGCTGGTGCGGACTCCGCATCTGGAATTGACGCCGAGGCAGGAATAGGGGCCGCGGCAGGAATAATAGACGCGCTGAAGTTTATCGCCGCCTACAAAACCGGCGCTCCTCTCCGCATTGGCCGCCGCGTAGTAGTCATCGGCGCGGGCAATACCGCCATCGATGCGGCCTGCGCGGCCAAACGGCTGGGCGCGGAAACGGTGACGATTTTGTATCGCCGCCACCGAGAAAACATTCCTGCTTTTGACTTCGAGTTCGACCACGCCTTGCGCGAGGGCGTGAAGTTTCAATGGGCAACTCTGCCCACGGCGATCGCCGCCAATCATAATCAGCTCGCGCTTACCTGCGTGGGCGTCACTCAGGATGCAAATAGCCAACTGACCCCGCAGACCGGATCGGAGTTTACCCTGGAGTGCGATACAGTCATTCCCGCCATCGGTCAGTCACCGCTACTCGATCTGCTCACGAATGTGTGCGGCGTAACCATGCAGCGAGGGTGCGTTGTGATCGATCGCGCAACCGGGCAGACCACCAATCCAAAGTTCTTTGCCGGCGGAGATTGCGTGAACGGTGGGCGCGAGGTGGTCGATGCGGTCGCCGACGGAAAGCGTGCGGCACTCGGCATTACAGCCTGGCTTAGCAATTCGCAACGCTCTAGAACGGAGGTTCCCCGTGGCTGATCTCACCACGTGCTTCGCGGGCATCCACTCGCCCAATCCCTTCTGGCTGGCCAGCGCGCCACCCACCAACTGCGGCGAGCAGGTGATGCGCGCCTTCGATGCAGGCTGGGGAGGCGCCGTCTGGAAGACCATCGGCGAGCCGATCACCAACGTCAGCTCGCGCTACTCCTCCATCGATTGGAACGCTCAGCGCATGATGGGCCTCAACAACATCGAGCTCATCACCGACCGCCCCATCGAGACCAACCTGCGCGAGATCGCCGAGGTCAAGCGGCGCTATCCCAAACACGCGGTCATCGCGTCGCTCATGGTCGAGTCGAAGCGCGAGGCATGGCATGAAATCGTGAAGTGCACCGAGGGCGCGGGAGCCGACGGGCTGGAACTCAACTTCGGCTGCCCCCACGGCATGAGCGAGCGCGGTATGGGCTCGGCTGTCGGTCAGGTTCCCGAGTACACCCAGCAAATCACGGAATGGGTGAAGGAAGTGGCGCGCACACCCGTACTGGTCAAGCTCACGCCCAACGTCACAGACATCCGTGTCATCGCGCGCGCGGCTCAACTTTCCGGAGCAGACGGCCTCAGCGCCATCAACACCATCAACTCCATCACCGGAATCGATCTCTCAACCTTTGCGCCGCGTCCCAATGTGGATGGTAAAAGCTCCCATGGCGGATACTGCGGTCCCGCCGTCAAGCCCATCGCATTAAATATGGTGCAGCAGGTGATGGCGGACACGTTAGATGGCCCGGCGATTCCCATCTCCGGCATTGGCGGTATCGGCAACTGGCAGGATGCGGCGGAGTTTCTCCTGCTCGGATGCACTTCGGTGCAGGTATGCACTGCGGTTATGCACTACGGCTATCGCATCGTCCAGGAGATGATCGATGGCCTCTCCAACTGGATGGACACCAATGGATTCGCAACTCTAGTCGATTTTCGCGGCAAGAGCCTGTCCAAGGTGACGGAGTGGAAGCACCTCAACCTCAACTACAAAATCGTCGCGCGGATCGACGAGGCGCTGTGTATCGGCTGCCAGCTCTGCCACATCGCATGTTGGGATGGCGCGCACCAGTGCATTCACATCGATCGCGTAAGCGGCCCAATCGATGGTCCAGTCGGCCTACACGCTAAGCCACACGAGTCTGGCCGCGACGGAATTGCCGTCACGCCGATTCCCAAACTTGATCTGCCGAAGTCACACATCGGGCCGTATGCAACGTCGTTGGAACGAATCCCGCGCGTCGACGAGACAGAGTGCGTCGGTTGCAACCTCTGCTCGCTGGTCTGCCCTGTCGACGAATGCATCACTATGGTCGAGTGCCCGACCGGCCTTCCGCCACAGACATGGGCAGAGCGTAGCGCAGGCGCACAATGCGCACAGCCGCAGGAGCACGGCTGATTGAAAATCTCATCCTTCATTGAATTTGCGTATAGAAATAGGTCCATGATCGAGGAGTGAGTTTATGGGAACTTTAATCAAGGGTGGCAAAGTAGTCAGCGCGGCTGCAACCACTGTGGCCGACGTATTAATTGAGGGTGAAAAAATCACGCGCGTTGCGCCTGGCATCGATACAGCGCAACACCAAGTAGTGGATGCAACCGGGGTGCTCGTCCTTCCCGGTGGCATTGATGTGCATACTCATCTCGACATGCCCTTCGGTGGCACGGTCAGCGCAGACGACTACGAGTGGGGAACGCGCGCGGCGGCCATCGGGGGCACCACTACTATCATTGACTTCGCCCTCCAGTCCATGGGCCATCCCATGATGGAGGCGTTCAAAACCTGGCGCGCAAAGTCCGAGGGCAAGGCCTGCATCGACTACGCGCTGCATATGGCCGTCACCGACCTTGGCCACAACGACGCCTGGCTCGACGACGTCGACGCCATGGTCGCCGAGGGAATCTCCAGCTTCAAGATCTTCATGGCCTATCCCAATGTTTTGATGGTGAACGATGCCACCATCTTCAAGCTGATGCAGCGAACGGCCAAGCTCGGCGCGCTGGTCTGCGTTCACGCTGAGAATGGTACTGTGATCGATGCCGTGGTGCAGCAGGCGTTGGCCGCGGGCAATACCGGCCCGCTCTATCACGCGCTGACCCGTCCGGTTCTGGCAGAGGCCGAGGCGGTGCATCGAGTGATTGCGCTCAGCGAGATCGCCGGCGGGGCGCGTGTTTACATCGTCCATGTCTCCTGCCATGAAGCAATGTGCGAGATCGCCGCGGCGCGCGCACGCGGTCTGCGCGTCACCGGCGAAACCT
>CAWERM010000172.1:0-11872 GCA_963810995.1 uncultured Acidobacteriaceae bacterium
ACTCTTGTTCTTCTGTGCTTGGATGCTAGTCCCCGCCCTACAGTCCGCTCGCTCGTCCCAGCAGAAAGAATCCGTCGCCATTTGCGCAGCGTTCGTACCCTATGACAGCCAGCCCACGTGCAAACGCCGATTCCAGTATGAGCCGGTTGCGCGTCTGAAGCGACTCTGCAAGACTACGCCGCTCCGGGTCGCGTTTCCAGTCGTGGATGATGCACGGCACGTCGATCCGCTCCACCACATCGTCGCCGGCCAGCACCTTCTCCGCCGTTTCTTCGCCTACTACCCGCCGCACCCTTTCCGAACTCAGCCACCACTCCACAATCAGCCGGTCGGTGGGCAGCCCGCCCTGCAGCACAGAGGTCGACGGACCATAGATATTCCGCTGGTAACGTCGTGCGATCGCGCCCAACCGTGCAATGTTCAGATGAGCATTCTTGATCTCCAGTGGATCGAAGGTCCACTCCATCAGGTCGAAGCCTCTGTTCAGGGCATCGCCGCGCTGCGCCAGCTTCAACCTGCGACCCAGCCCCAAGTTGCGGTACTGCGCCAGCACGGCCAGCATGTGAGAGTGCAGATATGGCTTACCGTCGCGGTAGCCTGGAAGGGCCATCGCAAAGCCCACCAACGCGTCCCCGTCGAAGGCCCCCAGCACCTGTCCGCCAATCCGTTCGGCGACAAGGAAGACGCGCTTTGGGACTAGGTCGCCGTCGCTGTAACCCCACACCGCAAGCTGTATCTCGACACACTGTTCAAAGTCTGCCAGCTTCCTCACCGGCGCAATGCGGACCAGCTTCGTTCTATCCGTGTCCCCGTCCGTACGGCACGGGCTCTCTAACTCATCGCTCATCTGCTTCGGCTCGCTCATGCGCTCGATCCGTCCGGCTTAGCTTGATTGCTGCGTTTCGCCCGGTTCCACAGTGCATCCAATTCAGCGGAAGTTTGCGAGGCCAGTGCGTCGAAGCCGCCCGTGCTTGCCTCCATTGACTGAAAGCGAGCGCGGAACTTCGCATTCGCAATACGTAGCGCGGACTCCGCATCCACATTCAGGTGCCGCGCCAGATTTACCGCCGTAAACAGAAGATCGCCCAACTCCTCCTCGATTGCGACTTTAGACAGTCCTATCTCGTTCGAGGTTTCTGATGAATTCGTCTTGCTTAAGGGCATGGCCTTAGCCGTGCCGTCAACACTATCGGTGGGAACGGGCTTCAGCCCCTGAGGTACGTCTTTTGAACTCTTTACCAACTCAGCTTTCAATTCAGCAATCTCTTCCTGCAACTTCTCGAAAATCCCCTGCGCATCCGGCCAGTCGAAGCCGGCCTTTGCCGCCTTCGAGCCAAGTTTGCGCGCCTCCATCATCGCCGGCATGGCGCGTGGAATCTCGTCCAGCGCCGAGGCCGAACTAGTCTCTCCATTCGTTTGCTTCTCACCGCGCTTGATCTGTTCCCAGTTGCGCAGTACTGCATGCGCGTCGGTCGCATCCACTAATTTTCCATCCACCGGAAACACATGCGGATGCCGCCGCACCAGCTTCGCATTCAGTCCGGCCGCAACATCTGCGATATCGAAATGGCCCGCCTCCGCTGCCATCTGCGCATAGAAGAGGACCTGCAGCAACAGATCGCCCAACTCGTCCTTCAGCTCTGGCCACGCTCGCCGCTCGATGGCATCAAAGACCTCGTAGGTCTCCTCCAGTGTGTATCGCTTGATAGTGTCAAAGGTCTGCTCGCGGTCCCACGGACAGCCCCCCGGCCCACGCAGCCGCGCCATAATTGTGATCGCCTCAGCCAGCGGCCCGGCAGCTCGTTCCGCCACGCCTTTCGGCTGCGCCTCGTCCCCTGCTCGCACCTGGGGTGTCTCAACTTCTGCCATATCCACACTCTACCCGATGCCGTCCACAGGAGTACGATTCGAGACGAGGATTTAAATTCATGATTGGAAAGATTTTGGCAGCGGGGATCATCTGCTCGGGAATGGCAGTAGGGCAGGTGACAAACTCGCCGGCAGCGGAAACCACTACTCCGGCAACTGGTGCTGTTGCGCCTGCTGCTGCACCAAAGAAAGCGATCACGTTTGAGGTTGTGTCGGTGCGGCCGAACAAGGCTGGCAGGTGGGGCGGCCTTGGCACTACGGCGGATGGATACGATCAGAACAATGTGCTGATCTATTACATAGCCCAGGCGTACGGCTTGGCGTCGCGACGCATCCTGGGTCTGCCTGACTGGTACAGAACGGACGACGAATACGAAATCCGTGCCAAGGTGGCCGACGCAGATATTCCAGAGTGGAGCAAGTCCAACAAAACACAGCTTCAAGGTGCGTTGCAAGCGCTGCTGGCGGACCGTTTCCAGCTAAAGGCGCACTTCGAGACGCGCGACGCACCGGTGTATGCACTGGTGGTGGCGAAGGGCGGGCCGAAGTTCAAGGCAGCGGTGCCGAGCGATGCTTATCCGCGCGGAATACATGACTCGAGCGGCAATCCATCTATCGGTCTTGGCTACAAGTATGAGCCGGGTTCGGATCATGGCCGATTTGTGGCGCAGGGCGCACCGATTGCGGCTCTGGTGCAAAATCTGAACGATCTTGTGAGCGGCGGCCTAGGGCGGCTCATTGTGGACAAGACTGGACTGGTGGGGCAGTACGACTTCTCTATGCCAATATATTTCGCGTGGGAGGGCAACCCTCCTCCCGATAATCCCGCGCCGTCGATCTTCACCGTGATGGAGGAATCGCTTGGATTGAAGCTAGAACCGACGACAGCTCCGGTCGAGTTTCTAGTGATCGACCATATCGAGCGGCCCTCTGCGAATTAGCCGCGCAGCGCCATCTGGTCTGTCAGAATCTGCGTCAGGTCAGGCTTCTTCAGCCCGTGCTCCTGCTCGTTGAACTTGTCCACCTTGCTGGACCAGTTCATGCTGCAGAACTTCGGCCCGCACATGCTGCAGAACGCGGCCTCCTTGTAGTACTCGTCAGGCAGCGTCTCGTCGTGCATGGAGCGCGCCGTCTCCGGGTCCAGCGACAACGCGAACTGCTTGTCCCAGTCGAACGTGTAGCGCGCCTGCGAGATGGCATCGTCGCGATCGCGCACGCCGGGCCGGTGGCGAGCCACGTCCGCCGCATGGGCCGCAATCTTGTACGCGATAATGCCGTCCTTCACGTCCTTCTCATTGGGCAGTCCCAGGTGCTCCTTCGGAGTCACGTAGCACAGCATCGCCGCACCGTGCCATCCGATCATCGCCGCGCCAATCGCCGAAGTGATGTGGTCGTATCCCGGCGCGATGTCCGTCACCAGCGGCCCCAGCACATAGAACGGCGCGCCGTCGCATAGCTCGACTTCCTTGTCTACCTGCAGCTTGATCTGGTCCATGGGAATGTGCCCTGGGCCTTCGATCATCACCTGCACATCGGACTGCCATGCACGGCGAGTGAGCTCGCCGAGAGTTTTCAATTCCGCAAACTGCGCCTCGTCGCTGGCGTCGGCCAGGCATCCCGGCCGCAGCCCATCGCCCAGCGAATAGCTCACGTCATACTTCGCCATGATCTTCGTAATGCGGTCGAAGTTCTCGTACAAAAAGTTCTGTTTGTGATGCGAAGTCATCCACTGCGCCAGGATCGCGCCACCCCGGCTCACAATTCCCGTAATCCGCTTCGCCACCATCGGGATGTACTGGATCAGCACGCCGGCATGGATGGTGAAGTAGTCCACGCCCTGCTGCGCTTGCTCCTCGATCACCTCTAGGTATAGATCGATGTTCAGGTCTTCCAGCTTTTTCACTCGCGCCAGCGCCTCGTAGATCGGCACCGTACCCAGTGGTACAGGCGAATGACGCAGAATCTGCTCGCGGATCATGGGAATGTCGCCGCCCGTAGACAGGTCCATCACCGTGTCCGCACCGTAGTGCACCGCCGTGTGCAGCTTGCGCAGCTCCTCGTCGACGTTCGACACCATCGCAGAGTTGCCAATGTTCGCATTGATCTTGCACAGCGATCCCACGCCAATCGCCATCGGCTCCAGCTCCGGATGGTTGATGTTGGCCGGGATAATCATCCGCCCTATCGCAATCTCGTCGCGCACAAACTCCGGCGTCAGCTTCTCCACCTGCGCCACATAAGCCATCTCTTCGGTGATCATCCCCTTGCGCGCAAAGTGCATCTGGCTCATGTTGCCGTCGCCGCTGCGCGCGGCCTCGGCGCGGCGCTTCACAATCCACTGCGCGCGCGGCGCTGGTACGGTGTAGTCCTTGCCGTTCGCGTGCGCTCCGTTGCCGTTCGTAGGATGATTTCCGTTCGCGCTCATAGGTTTTCCCCCCGCATAAAATGCCGATGTTACCAACAAAGTATACCCTGCAAACGCGATTATCGGCATGATCGCAACCGTACCGCGCAGCAGTCCGGAACAGCTTATTAGAAGCTGTTCTATAGATTCGCACCAATTGTTTGGATGGCTCTCGTTCCGCTTAATGGCACGGGTTCACCCGTGCCGTAAATGCTGCATTTGAACTGCGGCTTTAGCCGCTAAGGTCATCTTCCGCATCTACACCAGAGGTTATTACACGGCCTCTCGGAAATTCTCCGCTCGCCCTACACCCCACTGAACGCCGAGAATCCCCCATCGATCGGAATCACCACGCCGGTCACAAACTCCGATGCCGGCGACAGCAGCCACAGCACGCCGCCAAACAAGTCCGCGGAAACGCCTAAACGCCCCATCGGTGTGTGCCCCACGATCGTCTTGCCGCGCGCCGTCCACTCGCCCGTCTCCTTGTCGGTCAGCAGAAAACGGTTTTGGTTGGTGAGGAAGAATCCCGGCGCAATGGCGTTCACGCGTATCTTCGGCGAGTACTCCTGCGCCATATGCACAGCCAGCCATTGCGTGAAGTTGCTCACCGCGGCCTTTGCCGCCGAGTAGGCCGGAATGCGCGTCAGCGGCCGGAATGCGTTCATCGACGAAATATTCAAAATCGTGCCGTACCCCTGCTCCGCCATCATCTTGCCAAATGCCTGCGAGGGAAGAATCGTTCCCATGATATTCAGCTCGAACACCCAGCGCAATGCGTCCGCGGGAAGATCGAAGAACTTCAACTCAGCGCTGGTGGTGGCCTTCGGCTTATTGCCTCCCGCGCCGTTGATCAGGCAATCCAGCTTGCCCAGGCGCCTCATCACGTCTTCGGCCGTCTTTCAGATATTCTCGCGGTCGAGCACGTCGCACTTGAAAAGGGAAATCTGTTTCCCGCGCTCTCCCATGCGCTCCAATCGTCGCTGGATGCAACTCAGAGACGATGTCCAGAATGGCGACATCCGCGCCGCATCCGACCAGCGCGTACACAATGTCGCTGCCCAGAACTCCGGAGCCGCCGGTGATGGCCACCGTCTTCCCTTTGAAGTCGTACATCTTCGTCAGTTCTGCCAGATCGAAGTTACCTTGCTGCTCACTCATAATCTCTCCATTTCAGTGCCGCGTAAAAAATCAAATGCTAGCGTTGAATGCGCGCCGATCCGCCGCCGGCAAACGCAACAACCTGGTCCAGCGTCGCCATCGTGGTATCGCCGGGGAAGGTCGTCATCAATGCTCCGTGCGCCCATCCCAGTTTGACCGCCTCATCGGGCGTCTTGCCGCTCAGCAGCCCATAGATGAAGCCGGATGCGAATCCATCACCGCCGCCGACGCGGTCCAGCACCTTCAGTTCGGCCGTCGGCGCGGTCACTGCCTTGCCGTTCACCCATGCCACCGCACTCCAACTATGGTGGTTGGTGTTATGCACTTCACGCAGCGTAGTAGCCACAATCTTCGTCTTCGGGAAGCGCGCCACCACCTGCTCGATCATGGCCAGGAACGCCCCCGTATCCAGCTTGGAGCTGGCTGCCTTGGCGCTGGCCGAAACATCCGGCCCGGCAAATCCGAGTCCCTTTTGCAGGTCCTCCTCGTTGCCGATCAGCACGTCAACATTCTCCACAATCTGTCCCAACACCTTGTGTGCGCGCTCCATGCCGCCCTGCGTCTTCCACAGCTTCTCGCGGTAGTTCAGGTCGAATGATGTAACCACTCCCGCCGCCCGCGCGGCCTGCATCGCCTCAATCACCAGCGCCGACGTTGTCTCCGAGAGCGACGAGAAAATTCCGCCGGAATGGAACCAGCGCACACCTTCGCCGAAAATCGCCTTCCAGTCGAAGTCGCCCGGCTTCAGTTGCGCGGCAGCCTCATTGCAGCGGTTGTAGAAGACGATGGGCGCGCGCACACCAAATCCCTGATCGCTGTATACGGTGGCCATGTTCGGCCCGCGTACGCCGTCGTGCGCAAACCGCTTGTACAACGGCTTCACTCCCATGCCCCGTACGCCCTCGGCAATCAGGTCGCCGATCGGGTAAGACACCATCGCACTGGCAATGCCCGTCTTCAACCCAAAGCAGTCCGACAGATTGGCCGCAACATTGAACTCGCCGCCGCTGACGTGAACGGCAAAATTTGTCGCCTTGCGGAACGGTATGATCCCCGGATCGAGCCGGTGTACCAGTGCGCCAAGTGAAAGTAAATCAAGTGAACCCTTTTCCGGGATTGTGAAACCAAGACTCATTTCTTTCTCCTTAATATCTCTTTGTTCTTATTGTTGTTATTTATTAATAACTCGTATAAATTGTCATTCCTTTTTGCTTGTCATTCTGACCCTGTGCGTAGTCGTAGGGGAAGAATTCCCGTATTTTGCCTTTATTCGTTCCTACTCCATTCCATCGGTGTCGATCGGTGTTACGTCTTCCCTACTTCCCCAGGAAAACCGGCTTGATGTGTCGCTCCCACAGGTTCGCGGTCACGTTCTTGGCCACCATTGCCTCGTTGGCCTCCAGAGCGTCTAGGTAGCGCGGCCCCATCTTGGCGGCAATCTTAAAGCCCACATGCAGCAGTTGTCGAAAGCTTGGGTTGTACGCCGCATTCTTCTGATCGTGGCGCAACGCCGAAGTATATTGCTGGCTCGTCCAGCCGTTCACCTCCGCCGCCGTCGGCAGCTTGCTCTCGTCGATGTCGATCACCGTGGCATACGGCGCGGTCAGCTCGTCCTTGTGGGCCAGCGCCTCCGCGTAAACTTCCTTCGCAATCGCCAGCCCGTTGCCGCCCGCCTCTGCCAGTCCTATCAGCTCCTCCAGCCAGGTCGTCCCCGCCGTCTTCAGGTGGACTCCCGCGTTGAACTTCTTCGCTCCGTCGTGGATCGCCTTATAGATGGAGAATTTATCCGAGCCGGAATGCACGCTCAGCTTAAGGTTCGCGGGCAGCCCGTATTTCTTGATAGCAAACGCAATCGCCGCAAGGTCCTCCTCGAACTCCTTGGCAAACTGCTTCACATCGCCCACATAGTCCACGCCCTTGTTGAAGCGGCCGGTGAACTTCGGCGCAATCGTCTGGATAGGAATCTTCTGGTCGGCAATCATCGCCAGAATAATCAGCAGCTCCACCGGCGTCTGCGGCAGGTCCGTCTCGTCCATCGAAATCTCCGGAACAAAGCGACCCGCGCCCTTGTTTTGGATCAGAAAATGATAGATCTGTCCCGCATCCTGCACTGCGGCCAGGAATTTGTTGGCTACGCCCACGACGAATGCCTTGTCGGTTTTGAACGGAATGGAAATCCCAGGAATCGTCACCGTCCCGATCAGCTCCGCATGCGCCGCAACGAACGCGGCCACATCCTCCGGCTTGGCCGCCTGGCCGATCATGTCCGCCACATCCAGGGTAAAGAAGTCGCAGGGATCCACGAAGCGCTGCACCGTCTTCAGGTTGATATGGTCCGCGTCCAGAAAGTAGGGCTTGCTCCAGCCCATCTCCTTCACCGCAGCGTCGGCGGCCTCGCGCGTCTGCACCGGCTCCGTGCCGATGATGGTGTGCTCACGGTTCGACTTGTTCCACACCGGGACCACTTCAACGCCCGCATCCGCCGCCTTCATGCATGCTGCCAACTGTGCCTTCGCTTGGTGGGCAAACCGGTCGCCCATCCCTATGGAAAACTTCGGTAGTTCCAGTGTTTCAATCACTGCTGTGCTCATTCCTTCTCCCTGTGCCGTCTCTCGTCACGCTGTTTCAACTAATCTGCGCCGCTCCCAAGCATACTGCGCTGCTTGTAGGCGCGGCAAATCCTTCACATATCGCTGCGCACAGACACTATTCGTCATGTGTTGTGGAAGTCAGGCGACCGTCACATGTATCGGCGCAGCGGTCGACGAATCCTTAAAGCGCCCTTCATATGCCCACAGCCCCAGCCCAGGGTTCGAGATGTAGAAGATCTCTTCGCCATCCACCATGTTCCATCCGTCGTTAAGCTTGGCCGGGTTGTACTTCGCCATGTACTGGGTCAGGTCGCCATACTCGAAGTGCGCGCCTTCAATCTCCTGCCGCGTCAGGTGGCCGGGGCAGTAGCGAATCCGGAACCGCCCCTCGCTCGACCCGTGGATCAGGTGCGCCGCCGCCGAAAGATTGCCTGCCAGCGTGGGGTCGTTCTTCACCGCTTCCAGCGTCGCCGGAGTGCCGCAGTAACCAAATTTGCGGATCAGCATATCGATGGTCGGGTCTTCGCCGAACTCATGTACTCCCGGCGCCAGCACAATCAGCTCTGCGTCGTCGGCCAGAGCCATCCGCGTGCGGTATACGCTCTTATTGCCCAGCCATGTGCTCTTGTACTCGTGCTCATCCAGCAGCACAACCGCTTTCTTGATCTCGCGGTCCATCATCAGGAAGTTCACCTTCAAGCTCAACTCAGCCGCGCGCTCGAAGCACTCCGTATCGTCGCCGATGAACAGTCCATTCAGTGCCAGCTTACCCGCAGCATTCTTGCTCACCACCGTCAGCACATACACAATCGGCATATGTTGCGCAAAGTGTTCGCTGGAGTAGTTCAGCACACGCCGCACCGGCGTGTCCGCCCGGCCCATCATGCGCTCCATCCCGTATACCGCACCCAGGAAGTGGCTGCGATGGATGCCCATCACGCCGCCCGTACCGATAAACACATTCTTGTTGAAGCCGGCCATGCCCACCACTTCGTGCGGTACTATCTGGCCGATCGACAGGATCAGGTCATGCCCGCCGTCGCGCAGCAGCTTGTTCACCTGCGCCGGCCAGCTGTAGTCCAGCATCCCCTCGCTCACCTCGCGCACAAAGTCACCCGGCACCTCGCCCAGTGTCACAATGTCGTTGCGCCAGTCGTGTACCCGGAACAGGTCGCGCGGCGTCGGCCCGAACATGGTCTGGATCTCATGGTCGGTCATCGGCTTGTGCGTTCCCAGAGCGGGCAGCACGTCCGTCAGCGCGTCGCCATAGTAGTTCCAAGCATACTCGGTCAGCGTGCCCGCCATGGCGTGCATGCGGGTGAAATCCGGCGGCACGGCAAGCACTTTCTTGCGCACGCCCAGCTTGTCGAACGCGCTGGCAAGGGCTGCTTTCATCTCGGAAGGGGTAAAGTCGGTGGTTGGCGATCCGGCGGCAAAGTAGAGGCTCATACCCATAATTCTACTCGCCCAGCGTCACCCTTGGCAGGCGTCAACTCCCACCGCGGCTCGCTTCCATGTCTGGTAAATCTGCGTAGGGTTGACTGCTGGAATCTGGTGGGCGAGGCGGGAATCGAACCCACAACCACCAGCTTAGAAGGCTGGTGCTCTATCCAGTTGAGCTACTCGCCCGCGGCCATCGGTAGGCACGCTGCCGGCCATCCCGCACCTCAGGATGCGCTTGCGCGCCCTCGATGTATTGTATCCGCAACCGTTCCGTATGCTGGCTTAAACGCGACCCTTCAGCATGTACAACCGATGTTCAACATCTGCATTGCGCATGGGATTCTCTGTTGCGCCCAATGGCCTGTATCCTGCCCCCACAACACCTGCGAGTGCGTCTATTTATCACATAACGATGAATTTTCGTCGTAGAACCATAAGGGAACTTCTTTGCTTGCAACATTGTCTGTGACGAGGCGCACAGACAGAACCACCCCCGCTCTGTGAGTGTAATAATGGATTCTAAATTGTCGCGAGACGCAGCTTAGCGGCATGGATGACTCGCACCGTGGCCGTATGGTGGAATGAACCGCACGCAGTCTTTTGAAGTCTCCCGTCCGCCCACCAGGAGAAGATCTCCAGCTTCTGCTGGGCCTGGACCGACACGGCGCCGATCAGCGCCATGCATGCCACCAGAACAAAAAACCAGATTTTTCGTTTCATACCTGCCTCCTACATCATGATAAGGTAAGCATAGGGCACCATATCGGCGAGGTCAATGTGTCCAGACCCTCTCACCAGGGTCCCGTTCGGCGCCGCGGCTGTGGGGTCAGGCCGCCGGCCCCCTTCCCGCTGCCGCCGCCCGTGGATTGACGGATAGCGGCCAGGGACTATCGTGAGGGTCGAAAATGCCGGCCTCTCAGGCGGCGTACCGCGGCGAGAAGGAGGGCGGCATGCAGTGGTTCAGAAGAGGCCCTGAGGAGAACCCCGCGGATTTCTGGAAGGAGACGGCGCGGAAAAGGGGCGGGGAGATCGGCTTCTTCACCTTCGCCACGCTGCTCGGCAGATCGGCCGATGTCGTGCTGAACTTCCCGGGCCTGCTGTACACGGTGGGCGACATGGTCTGGTTCGAGGACTTCGAGCGCGACAACTGGCTCTCCCGCATCCTCGGGGGAAAAGGGAAATACCAGAAGACCGAGATCTCATTCCCCGCCGCGGAGATCCGTTCACCCGCCTTGTCTCGCGCGCGAACGCCGCGCGGTGCATCGGCGGCGTGGCCGCCCCGGGCTCCCCGCGGCCTCTTTCTTCGCCCGCAGTCTTCTCCACGCCGGTTGTCGAGCTGGGGATGCGTGACGGATCGGCGGTGTTTTTCGAAATCATGATGCGGAAGGAATTCTTCGCCCGCATCGCCGCAAATGAAAACGGCGGGTCCTCCCATGAGGCCCGCCGCTTCGTGACTTCCCGTCCGCGGAGGTTCCCCCGCGGGCCCATTCCCGCTATTTCACCCGTGCGCCGCCTGCTCGGTGATCATCTCCGTCACCTTGGCGTCAAGGAGTCGCCGCCGCCCGCCGCGGCCAGGCGCTTCTCCTCTTTTGCAACGTACGCGGCGCGCTTCTTTGCCAGGTCTGTCAGCTTCAGGTTGAGGGCCTCCCGCTTCTCCTTCTGCCGCGCCACGTGGGCCGTGCGCTGCGCGGCGCTCATCTTCTGCATCCCGGGGAAGCTGCCTCTTCTTCAGCTTCGCCATGTCCACCCTGCCGTCGACGACGTCGGCAACCAGGTCTCCCGAGCCCTGGATCGCCTTGCCGCCCGTCGCCAGGTTGAAGGCGGCGCGGTCGGCCACGACGGAGGCGGGAGCCGCGGCGGCCTGGCCACCTTGCCCCTGTGCCTCCTCCTGGCGTTCCCGCTCCCCGTAGGGAACATGGTTCCCCCGATCTCCGCGCTCGCCCGCGCTATGTCATCGTCGAAGGGCGTGGTGACGGCGACCATGTTGCCCGACTGGGCAAGGGCCACGTAGGAACCCTCCGCCCGGCGGGCGATGTCCTTCCACACCCTCCTGGTCTCGGCGACGTCACCGCACTGCACCGTGTCGATGCGGATCTCCCGCCTCACCGCCTCGCGGCAGCTCACCTCGTATTTCACGTCATCCGGGTAGTCCATGTGCGGGGGATCCTGGCGCTGCAAAGGGTTGTTGCTGGACTCCGCGTTTTCGCCGGTAATGCGCGGCTGAAGGAATCGGCGGGATTGCTCGAGATTGGCGACGAGATCGTCGGCTTTGTCACGGGGACCGACGACGCGAACATGGACAGTGATGTGCCCGTCGGGAGCGCGGATTGGCTCGATGGAGGTGACCTGCACGCCGGCGGGAAGAACGCGCTCCATTGCTTCCATGGCGAGGGTCCAGGAGAAA
>CAWERM010000173.1:0-5551 GCA_963810995.1 uncultured Acidobacteriaceae bacterium
CTGGACACGGAGTTGGCGGAGAAGGCTGCGGCCATCGAGACCGGCGGCGGGCTGGCCAATACCTCTGTCGAGTGGTCGAGCTTCAAACAGGACTTCGACAGTGTCTTCGGCGAGGCGACCGATCTGCTGCTGCATCCGGCCTTCAAGGCGGAGAAACTGGCCATGGCGCAGCGCGATATGGCCACCGGCATTGCTCGGCGCAACGACGATCCGGGCGAGATTGCAGGCCGCGAATCCACCAAGCTGGTGTATGGAGCTGGCAGCCCCTATGCGCGCCAGGCCGAGTACGCGACCGTGGATGCGGTGACGCTGGACGACCTGAAGTCGTGGCACGACCGAAGCGTTGTGCCCAACAACATGATCGTCTCGATGGAGGGAGACTTCGACTCGGCTGCGATGGAGGCCAAGCTGCGCAAGGTCTTCGAGCCGCTGGCGCGGGGTGCAGGCATCGAGCCTGCGAAGATCGATTTTCCCGGACCAAAACCGGGCGTCTATTTTGCCGACAAGGAGGATGTGAACCAGTCGTCGGTGGAGATTGTGGGCCTGGGCACGGAGCGCAACAATCCCGACTACTACGCGCTGAGCGTGATGAATGAGGTCTTCTCCGGCGGCTTTGGATCGCGCGTGGTGCAGTATGTGCGCACCAAGCTGGGACTGGCCTACAGCGTGGGCGGCAGCTATGGCGCGGCGTACGACCATCCCGGTGAATTCCGCAGTGAGGCGGGAACCAAGAGCGCAAGCACAGTGGCGGCGACCCAGGCAGTGCTGGAAGAGATTGGCAGGTTGAAGACCAAGCCGCCCACGCCCGCGGAGCTGAGCAAGGCCAAGGACGATGTGATGAACTCGTTCATCTTCCGCTACGACACGCCGGAGAAGACACTGAATGAGCAAGTGACGCTGGCGTTTTACGGCTATCCGCCGAACTTTCTGGAGAAGTACAAGGACGGCATTGCGCGGGTGACAGCCGCGGATGTAACGCGGGTGGCGAACAAGTACATCGACGTGTCGAAGCTGGCGATTCTGGTGGTGGGCAACAAGAGCGAGATCAAGCCTCCGCTATCCACGCTGGGCACGGTAACGGACTTGGACATTTCGATTCCCCCGGCGAAGGGGAAGTGATGCTGTAGCAGGCTCTCACCCATTCCGCAAAGAATGCGGAATAAAAAAGCGGCACCCGGCTAGTTTGAAGCGCAAATTAGCGCGCCATCCATCCGCCATCGACGACCAGGACGTGACCAGTGATGTAGTCGGCTGCGGAGGAGGCGAGGAATACGGCTGTGCCTGCGACGTCGGTGGCCTCGCCCCAGCGTCCTGCTGGGATACGCTCTAGGATTGCCTTGCTGCGGACCGGATCGGCGCGCAGCGGTGCAGTGTTGTTGGTGGCGATGTAGCCGGGCGCGATGGCGTTGACCTGAATGCCCTTGACGGCCCACTCGTTGGCCAGGGCCTTGGTGATCTGCGCAACTGCTCCCTTGGCCGCGGCGTAGGAGGGTACGCGGATTCCACCCTGGAAGCTGAGTAAGGATGCGATGCTGATGATCTTGCCGGGGGCGTTGCGTGCCATCATGTCGCGACCGGCAAGCTGGGAGAGCTGGAAGACAGCAGTTTCGTTGATCTGAATGACCTTTTGCCAGTCGGCCAGCGGTACGTTGACGGCGTCTTCGCGCAGGATGATTCCCGCGTTGTTGACCAGGATGTCGACGCGACCGAACTTAGCAAGCACGTTGGTGAAGAGAGCCTGCGGGGCACTGGTGTCGGAGAGATCGGCGCTGAAGGCGGCGGATTTGCCTCCTGTTGCGACGATGGTATCGGTAGTCTCATTCGGCGGGCGGACGTCGTGGGTGGCAACGGCGGCGCCGGCCTGCGCGAGGGCGATGGCAATGGCCGCACCCATCCCTCCGGCCGAGCCGGTTACGAGGGCGATCTTGTTGTCGAGGCGGAAGGAATCAAGAATGTTGGACATAGTATGGACTACTTTACGCTGACCCTGGCGCATCGGGCAAACCGGATGGACCGAGGGCTGTGAGTTTGGTCACGCCGATGGGCGGACCTCTCCGCTACAATGGGGAACGTTGTCTCCTCGCGGCGCGAGTGGGCGTGGAGACCGAAGGAGACCCATGAAACTGGTTCAGATGGCCGACCCCGTGCGCTATGCGCGGATGACGAGCGCTGAGTTGCGCGAGACGTTTCTGCTGGAAGGTATGTTTACTACGGGCTGCATCGATCTGGCTTATGTAGACCTCGACCGCACGGTGATCGGATCGGCGGTGCCGACTACAGACGCGCTGAGCCTGGAGACGCAGCCGGAGCTGCGCGCGGAGTATTTTTTGGAGCGGCGCGAACTGGGCGTGCTGAACACCGGCGGGCCGGGTTCGGTCAAGGTGGATGGAGTCAGCTACGACTTAGGCAAGCTGGACTGTCTTTATGTAAGTCGCGGAAGTAAGTCGGTGACATTCACGAGTAAGTCGGCGACGGAGCCGGCGGCATTTTATTTATTGAGTTATCTGGCGCACACGGAATACCCGACCAGGATGGTGAAATTCGCCGAACTTAAGGGGCTGGAGCTGGGATCGGCAGAAACCTGCAACAAGCGGACGATCTACAAGGCAATCCACCTGGAAGGTATCCGGAGCTGCCAACTGGTGATGGGATTCACCCTGCTGACGCCGGGGAGCAACTGGAACACCATGCCCTCGCACACGCATATGCGGCGGTCGGAGGTGTACTTCTACTTCGACGTGGAGCCGGACCAGCGCGTGCTGCACCTCATGGGGCCGCCGGACGCGACCAGCCATATCATGATGGCGGACAAGCAGGTGGTGGTCTCGCCGGGGTGGTCGATCCATGCCGGGGTGGGAACCAAGAGCTATGGCTTCTGCTGGGGCATGGGCGGAGAGAACCAGAACTATGCTGACATGGATCTGGTGGCAATTAAGGACTTGAAGTAAGTCGAGAATTGAACGTTGCCAGTTACCAATTAGCGTAAGGAGCCTGGAATAAATGGCGGACGGCAAGAATAGTCTGATAATTCGCAGCAAGGACGAATGTAAATGGGATATGGTGAGCCTGGGCGAAGTAATGCTGCGGCTCGATCCGGGCGATGTGCGCGTGGCCACGGCGCGTCAGTTCCAGTTGTGGGAGGGCGGCGGCGAGTACAACGTTGCGCGCGGACTGCGCCGCTGTTTTGGGATGAAGACGGCGGTGGTGACCGCGCTGGCCGACAACGCCGTTGGACGGCTGATTGAAGACCTGATGCTGCAGGGCGGCGTGGACCAGTCGCATGTGAAGTGGGCGAAGTTCGACGGCGTGGGCCGGACAGTGCGCAATGGGCTGAACTTTACCGAGCGCGGATTTGGCGTGCGCGCTGCGGCAGGTTGCAGCGACCGCGGCCACACGGCGGCGAGCCAGATGAAGCCGGGCCAGGTGGACTGGGACGAGATATTCGGCAAGGAAGGCGCGCGCTGGCTGCACACCGGAGGGATCTACTGCGCGCTGAGCGAATCGACCGCCGAGGTCGCGAAAGAAGCCATGATTGCGGCCCATAAGCACGGGGTCATTGTGAGTTACGACCTGAACTATCGCGATTCGCTGTGGAAGTCGATTGGCGGCAAGGCGCGCGCCACCGAGGTAAACCGCGAGTTGGCCAAATATGTGGACGTTATGCTGGGCAACGAAGAGGACTTTACCGCCGCGCTTGGCTTCGAGATCGAAGGTGTGGGCGAAGACCTGGGTGCGCTGGACTCGGGCAGCTTCAGGCGGATGATTGAGAAAGCACTGGCAACGTTCCCCAACTTCAAGGTGGTGGCCACCACGCTACGCCACGCCAAGACGGCCACCATCAACGACTGGGGCGCGGTGTGCTACTACCAGGGAGCGTTCCATGAGGCGCGGCCGATGCCGGACCTGGAGATCTTCGACCGAGTGGGCGGCGGAGATTCGTTCGCGTCGGGCCTGATCTACGGCTTTCTGAACGAAAAAGGCGCCGACTGGGCTGTGAACTGCGGATGCGCGCACGGAGCGCTGGCCATGACTACTCCCGGCGACACTACCATGGCGACATTCGACGAGGTGCAGCGCATTATGAAGGGCGGCGGCGCCAGGGTGCAGAGGTAATTCAGGGATCAGGAAACAGAGAACAGGAGAAATTATGCAGAAAGCTGAAGTTCTGAATACACTGCGCGAGATCGGCCTGGTGCCGGTCCTGCGCGCCGAGAGTGAAGAGCAGGCGCTGGCGCTGGCAACGGCGGTGGCAGCGGGCGGGGTCAATGTACTGGAAGTCACCATGACCGTGCCGGGCGCGTTCCGCGTGATGCGCCGCCTGGCTAAGGAACTACCCAACATCCTGATCGGCGCGGGGACTGTGTTGGACGCTGAAACCGCACGCTTGTGCATACTGGAGGGCGCGGAGTTCGTGGTGAGTCCGACGCTGAAGATTGCAACCATCGAGATGTGCCATCGCTACGGCGTGGCTGTGATTCCCGGCGCGCTGACGCCGACGGAAGTGCTTACCGCGTGGGAGGCGGGCGCGGACATCGTAAAGGTATTCCCGGCCAGTTCGATGGGCGGGGCGAAGTACCTGAAGTCGCTCAAGGCGCCGCTGCCGCAGATCGAGCTGGTGCCCACCGGCGGCGTCTCGCTGGCCACGGCGGCGGAGTTTCTGGAGGCTGGGGCGCTGGCCCTCGGCGTGGGAGCGGACCTGGTGGACCCGAAGGCCATCCGGGAGGGTCGCCCCGAGACGATCACCGAGAATGCACGGAAGTACCTTGCCATTGTGCAAAAGTTCCACGAATCGCGGGTGCAGTCCGCCGGTTGAGCTTATCCTTAAGGCTACGCTCCCGGTTCACGGCGCAGATGAGAACCAACTTGCAGCATCGGGTGCGATGCCAGTACGCGTAACCGTTGCAGAGCAGCACGAAATTTCTCCCGGCAGAACCAGGAATTCATGACTCGGAACAAAAAAGTGATCTGCCCCAACTGTAAAAACAGCACTGCCATGCGCGTGCAGCGCAGCGGCTTTCTGCAAGAGAGCGTGCTGGGCCATTTGGGGATTTTTCCATGGAAGTGCGGTTCGTGTGGAAGGATGTTCCTGTACCGCAGCCGTGGCTACCATACGCGGGCGAGCAAGTTGGCGCGTAAATCCAGCTCCACGGACCCCAACCAGGATTCCCTTTCCTAACAAGAAACCTGCCTGCAATCAGTCTTGCGGCGATTCAGGTTGGCCGCGGCGGCTGGCTCACCCATAGCAGAGGCTGATGGATAGGCAGGGTGCGCAGAATGTCGGGCTCCGCGGGGTCGGGCGGCAGGATCTTCCATAGCGCTGCGTACTCCGGGCGCTGATAGGCGCGGGCGCACAATAGCAGGCTGACGCGCCGCGCGGGGAGCTGGTCGAAGTACTGAGCATCGGCGCGGAAGGGCCACAGGGAACGGTCCGCAATGAAGGGAACGTGATAGGCGATGGCCGAGCGCATACCTGGGCCGTCGACCAATTCGACCTGCCACACGCTCTCGAAGCGGGTGGAGAGCAACTGGCAGACCGCGGCCATCATGTCCA
>CAWERM010000174.1:0-9513 GCA_963810995.1 uncultured Acidobacteriaceae bacterium
GCTAAAGGAGGGGGCAACTGGGGATTAGTAGAGGGCACACTTATTTTGTTGTAATACCGAATGCGAACATCTGACTCGCTGCAGCAGCCCTGCTTGGCCGCCGGGAGGCATGAAACAATACTCACCAGGGACAAGTACGCCAGCCGGAATGACCTTATAGATTCCAGGTTTGACTTTTGTGTATGTGAATCCTGAGCTTGCCGCGTTATTGTTCCAGTCGATGTTCCAAATGCATTCATCGATCCAGTCTGGACTTCACGGGTATTTCCCTTTCTCGTCAAATTTCAGAAGGGTATATATGTTCGGTGTCGTCGCTCCGCCGAACGATTTACCGGAGTCCTCGAAGTAAAAGTAGAAAACAATTCCACTATCGCTGGTGTGTACGCTTGAATGCGAACCCTGAACAACCGCCTTCATCTTGACTTTGGCGATGCCATAGGTCATAGCCGATGCAAGAAATCCCCCAGTTTTACCTTGTGAATACACGCTCAACTCCAGCATAGTCAGTTCCATGCCGTTAGTCCCTTTGGTATACATGTAGATCCCCGGATCGTGAGGAGCATTGGGGTCGTTTGGGTCAGAGACCGCGGCTGGCTGTGCCCCTTCGCCCTGATTCGCAACTCTTTCCACCGGGGCCGCAACGGGGGCGACACTCTTTGTGACGATAGCTCCGACAACTTTGTCGCTGACGCCGGCTTTTTTCAGGGCGATCAGGCCATCGGTTGTGGTGTCGTAGGCTCCGGGCTGGGAGTTGATGGTCGATATGATCAGGTCCTCAGAGAGCCCTGCCTTGACCAATTTGATGACGGCGTCGTTGTTCATCGTCTGTTGGGCGTTGAGTGTTTGCGGAGCCATGCATATGGCGGAGCACACGGCCAGAGTTGCCACGAGCAGCATCTTGAAACGCATCGGTCTTTCTCCTCGGACGAGCAATATTCCGCGCGAAGACGCGCGGATCTCCTAACAGATACAGCACAAAGCAGATATGGGACATCTGGAGGGCATCCATGCTAACACTCAAGTCAGCCTGTCAAATTAATTAATTTCTGTACCTGCCGGAGAGCGCTGTGGCAGATAGGGATGCGGCTGTGCTAAAGTTGATTGTGCGCTGCCCTTTTATGGACAGCGCATTCGACTGTTTGGGCTGGCGTAGCTCAGTTGGTAGAGCATCTGATTTGTAATCAGAGGGTCGGGGGTTCAAATCCCTCCGTCAGCTCCAACCGGGGCCCCCGGAGAGCTTGCTCACTGGGGTGGAAAAGCGCCAGCTCTGCTCGGTCGGCCGGCTCCGTTCCATTCGGGCGAGGCTCGTCAGCGGGCGACGGGCGAACGATGCACAGGTGGCCGAGTGGTTAATGGCAGCAGACTGTAAATCTGCCGCGCTAAGCGCTACGGAGGTTCGAATCCTCCCCTGTGCACCATTTATTTTCAGCAGTAGCTTTTTGCGGTATCTCAGGCGGTGAACGGCGATGAGTGACAGTGAACGATCACTCAACCTGGCGGCAAGCAGGCCGCGTATGTTCCTCGCGCTTGCGGTTTTGATACTCTTGGGTGTGCTTTCGTGGCTTACCATAGATGCATCTGCCGTATTTCACGTTCAGGGCTTTACGAGCAAATATGTTTCGTACGGGCCTCGCGATGTCGAGGTGCGATGGTTTCCGATTCTGTTTCTGGGTCTCTTTGCCTTCAAAGTAGTGCTGGCCAATATGCGGGCCCGCCTACAGGCGGGAGATTCACGGTAGTGCTGGCATAGCTCAGTGGTAGAGCACTCCCTTGGTAAGGGAGAGGTCGAGAGTTCAATCCTCTCTGCCAGCTCCAGATTTAAAGCGTTTGGCCTTATTTGCGGGAGTAACGGTAGTCTGGGTGCTTCAGCCCCGGATAGAGTCCCAAGCGGGAGTAACGGTAGGTCCGGGCTTTTGCCCGGATTAGAGTCAAATGCGGGAGTAACTCAGTGGTAGAGTCTCAGCCTTCCAAGCTGTTGGTCGCGGGTTCAATTCCCGTCTCCCGCTCCAGTTTGCTCTGGATGGTCCAGAGTGGTCGTTGGACGGATATTCTCGGTGCAGGAGTGACGTGTTGACCGCATTGCGCGAGCAGGGAGCAATTCCGGTGACCGATCCACAACGCTATGATGCGGTGCAATCCGCCATCGAAACGGCATTCTCGGCAGCAAAGGTGCGGGATTTTCTGAAGTCGATCGAGCGAGCAGGGCTACGTATCCGCGACTTCGAACTGGTGCTGGGCAAAGGCATTCTGGGCGCGCCCACAGCCGGCGAGTACAACCGCCTGGGCAACGGCGACCAGGGCCTGATCCGCGAGTTCTACCTGGCCAGCCTGGAAAAGGTCGCACCCGAGCTGCGGGCAAAGTATTTTAAGTTGTACGCATATTATTGAACGAGTTGGTTTTGAATCTCCGGCATGCGCCGGCCAATCAGAGAGGATGAACAGCAATGGGCAAGGAAAAGTTTGACCGGTCGAAGCCGCATGTGAACGTAGGGACGATTGGGCACATCGATCACGGCAAGACGACGCTGACGGCGGCGATCACGAAGGTGCTGACCAAGCACAACCCGAAGAACACCTTCCGCTCGTTCGACTCGATCGACAACGCTCCGGAAGAGCGGGAGCGCGGGATCACGATTGCGACGGCGCATGTGGAGTATGAGACCAAGAACCGTCACTATGCTCATGTGGACTGCCCGGGCCACGCCGACTACATCAAGAACATGATTACCGGCGCGGCGCAGATGGACGGCGCGATCCTGGTGGTGGCGGCCACCGACGGGCCAATGCCTCAGACCAAGGAGCATGTGCTGCTGGCGCGCCAAGTGGGCGTTCCCTGCATCGTGGTGTTCCTGAACAAGTGCGACGCGGTGGAGGACCCCGAGCTGATCGAGCTGGTGGAGATGGAGGTGCGCGACCTGCTGTCGAAGTACGAGTATCCGGGCGACGAGATTCCGATCATCCGCGGCTCCGCGCTGGGCGCGTTGAACGGGGAGCCGGAGTGGGAGGCCAAGATCGACGAGTTGATGGAGGCGGTGGACACCTATGTTCCGCAGCCCAAGCGCTCCATTGAGCTTCCGTTCCTGATGCCGATCGAGGACATCTTCTCTATCTCGGGGCGCGGCACGGTAGTGACTGGGCGCATTGAGCGGGGCAAGGTGAAGGTGGGCGAGCCGGTGGAGATTGTGGGCTTCCGCGAGACGCGTTCCACGGTGTGCACCGGAGTGGAGATGTTCAAGAAGCAGTTGGACGAGGGCCTTGCGGGCGACAACGCGGGCATCCTGCTGCGCGGCACGGCCAAGGAAGACGTGGAGCGGGGCATGGTGCTGGCCAAGCCTGGATCGATCACGCCGCACACCAACTTCAAGGGCAGCGTGTATGTGCTGAGCAAGGAGGAGGGCGGGCGGCATACTCCGTTCTTCGACGGCTACCGTCCGCAGTTCTACTTCCGCACGACGGATGTGACGGGGAGCGCCAAGCTGCCGGCGGGCACCGAGATGGTGATGCCGGGCGACAACGTGGAGTTGGAGGTGACACTGCACACTCCAGTCGCCATGGAGAAGGGACTGAGGTTCGCCATCCGCGAGGGCGGCAGGACTGTCGGCGCAGGAACCATCAGCGAGATCATCGCGTAGTTCAGATCCAACAACCTTGGAAGTGGCGGGCTCCGGCTCGCCACTTTCCTTCTTGTGAAGGGCAACCGGCAGCTTCCCTAAAACCAGCTTTTCATGGATAATGGAGGAAGGTTGTGCGTGGCCTGACCGCACCTCTTTCCGCAGGACAATTCAGGATTGGCAGCAGGGGCCAGTGGCCCTGTGTCGCGGCGTGTCAGAGGAGCGGGCTGATTCTGGACCTCTCTACGGATAAGCTGCTTGCCAGCCGAAGTGGCTGGCCACGTTAGGAGAACAAACAAAGTGCGCGACATTATCACATTGCAATGTCCGGTGTGCAAGAACAGGAACTACTCGACGACGAAGAACAAGAAGACGACCACTGGGCGGCTTGAGTTCTCGAAGTTCTGCAATACCTGCCGCAAGCACACGGACCACAAAGAGACGAAGTAAGGAGCAGCCCTTAGCTTCTGGCTTTTAGCTAAAAGCTAACGGCTAAGAGCTAACAGCTAGGGGGAGTAAGCTCAACGGCTAAACTGTCGGTCTCCAAAACCGATCTTCTCGGTTCGAATCCGAGCTCCCCCGCCAGTTTATCCGGCACTCGACCATGAGGGTTGGTACGGAGCAGGCCAGTCCGGCAACACAGTGGAAGATATATCCGCATGAAGGTTTGAGGCAGCAGCATGGCGAAGACGATTGTAGTAGCAGACGAACAAAGCACTGGGATCGAGCGGTTGAAGGCACGTCCGCGCGAGCTGAAGGAGTTCCTGCAGAACGTGCGCAGCGAGATGCGCAAAGTGGTGACGCCGACACGCACCGAGGTGCAGGCCACCACAACGGTCGTGCTCGCGGCCGTGTTCATCTTTGCAGCCTACTTTGAAGTGGTGGATACCATCTTCGGCAATGGGATTCACCAACTGATTCAGTACCTGACCAAGCACTAAGCAAACCCAGTTTCGCGCAGCGAAGCGGAGCAGAGACAGACCAGATTGATGCATGAAGAAGGCACACTCACCATGGCGGTAGATGAACAGACTCCAGAGGCGCAGGATCCCGGCGGCGAACAGCCGGTCGAACAGCTTGCCCCACCGGTCAATGAGAATTACAAGTGGTACATCATCCATGCCTACTCCGGCTTCGAGCGCAAGGTGCGCGAGTCGCTGGAGAGCCGCATCCAGGCATTCGGCCTACAGAACCGCATTGGCCGCATCATGATCCCCACGGAGCCTGTCACCGAGCTGCGCAATGGCAAGAAGTACACCATTGAGCGCGTCTTCCTGCCCGGCTATGTGCTGGTAGAGATGGAACTGGACAACGATCTCTGGCACGTCATCAAGAACACGCCTCGGGTTACGGGTTTTCTGGGCACGGGCGACAAGCCGGTCGCTTTGTCGGAGGCCGAGGTCAGCTCGATTCTCTTCCGTTCCGAGAGCGCCAAGGACAAGCCGTCGTCTAAGGTCAAGTTCGAGAAGGGCGAGCAGGTACGCATCAACGAGGGCCCGTTTGCCAACTTCAACGGCACCGTGGACGACGTCAACGAAGACCGCCAGACGCTAAAGGTGATGGTCTCCATCTTTGGCCGCTCCACGCCGGTCGAGATCGAGTTCGCCAAGGTCGACAAAATGGAAGCGTAGCTTGCTTCGCTATCTGCAATCGCGGCTAAGAATTTAGCAACACAACATCGATAGCTGGGCACGTGTCCGCTGTCAGAAGACGAACGAGGATTGAACCATGGCACCTAAGAAGATCACTGGATACGTGAAGCTGCAGATACCCGGCGGAAAGGCCACACCGGCGCCGCCGGTCGGCCCAGCACTGGGCCAGGCGCAGGTCAACATCATGGAGTTCTGCAAGCAATTCAACGCGCGCACTGCCACGCCGGAGATGAACGGCATCACCATCCCCGTCGTCATCACGGTGTATGCGGATCGTACTTTCAGCTTCATCACCAAGACGCCACCTGCGGCGGTGCTGCTGCTGAAGGCCGCCGGCATCGAGAAGGGCTCGGGCACGCCCAACAAGGAGAAGATCGGCAAGGTGACGGAGAAGCAGATTCGCGAGATCGCCACCAAGAAAATGCCCGACCTGAACGCCAATTCAATTGAGACGGCCTCCAAGAGTATTCGCGGTACGGCGCGGTCGATGGGCATCGAAGTTGTCGCTTAGTTTTTCAGTCAATTGATAACAGCGCTACCCTCCACTCAGGCGGGATGGCTCACAAGAGTGTGACTGGGATCACCGACCTTGAGGCGATCCGCCGATACTCTGGCAATGGGTTCCCCTGCATGTGGGAGCGGGCATGAAGCCAATCGCCCGCAGAGATCAAACAGCCCATCTCTCGAAAGTGAGCAAGGCCATGGCATACGTTATTACCGATGCGTGTCAGAAGGATTTTCTCTGTGCGTCAGAGTGTTCCACCACTGCGATCCATCCTATGAGCGATGAGGACGGCGCAAACTCGGTCAGCCAATTGTTTATCAATCCCGACGAGTGCATCGACTGCGGCAACTGCATCTCGATCTGCCCGTCCAATGCGATCTATCCGATCGACGAACTCCCCGACGATAAGGCGGAGTTCGCCGAGAAGAACGCAGCTTACTACCACTAGGTCCGGGCGACCCCACAAGATCAATGGCCTCGTTCAGCGGCGCACGGCACGCTTTACCTGGGCGTATTGCAGCAGGATAAAGCTGTCGGTCATTCCGGCGATGTAGTCGGCGACTACACGCGCCAGTCCTTCAGTCTCAATCTGGTCCACATAGCCCGGAGGTAGCTCCTCGGGTTCGTTGATCCAGAAATCGAATAGCGCGGTAACAACCTGTTCGGCCTTGTCGTGTTCCAGCGAGAGCACGCGACTGGTATATAGCGTCTCGTATAGGTAGCGTTTCTCCTGTAGGCGCTGCGACTCCGCGAGCGGCGAGAAGGAAGCGAGTCGCTCGGAGTGGGTTCGCACCTGCTCCAGGCTGGTGGCGCCGATCGCGCGTGCGTTGGCCAGCGTGGTTGCCATCAGGTCGTCGGTCAGGATGTTCTGCATCCGTTGCAGCGCCTCATAAAAGAGGTACTTGGATTCGATGCCGGCATGCTCGCGCTCCACCTGCTGATAGCAATTGTTGAGCAGATCGACGTGGCCGCGGATATGGTCGATCTCCAGCAGGCCAGACTCGACCCCGTCGTCCAGGTCGGCAGTGAGATAGGCAATCTCATCGGCCAGGTCGATGAGCTGCGCCTCCAGCGGCGGCTGGCGGTCCAGCAAGTAGCTGGTGAGTCGGGATACTGCGCAACCGTATAGTCGCGTGAGTGTTTGATGATCCCCTCGCGCACGCCAAGCGTCAGGTTCAACCCACGATGGGCGGCGTAGCGCAACTCGAAGTGGTCCACGATGCGCAGCGCATGGAGGTTGTGGTCGAAGCGCAGGCCGTGGCGCTTGAGGCATTCATCCAGCGCGCGTTCACCTGCGTGGCCGAAGGGCGGATGGCCGATGTCGTGGACCAAGGCCAGTGCCTCGGCAAGGTCTTCGTTCAGTCCCAACTCCTGGGCGACGCTGCGTGCGATCTGGGCCACTTCGATGGTGTGAGTCAGGCGGCTGCGAAAGTGGTCGGAGGCGCGGCTGGTGAAGACCTGCGTCTTGCCCGCAAGGCGGCGAAAGGAGCGCGCCTGCACGATGCGCTCGCGGTCTCGCTGAAATGCAGTGCGCGATGGCCGTTCCGGCGCGGCATAAACGCGCTGCGTAAGCACGTCGTTCGCGTCCCCGGAGACCGCGCAACGATGCAGTCCGCAGCTCTTCGCATCCATCCTAGTCACAGTGAGTTAAGTGTACCGTGCGCGACCCGGTGGGTTGGTCTGCGTAACCGTTACTTCGCGTCTCTGTCTGATACGGGGTTCAGCTTGGCCAGCTTGATGCGCGCATTCTCCAGCTTGTGCTGCACCTTCTGCACGTCCTCGGGGTCGGCCTCGGCGGGCAGGGAGTGCGCGTACTCGGTCATCGAACGCTCCCATTGTGCAACTGCCATCTTCAGGTTGCCGGTCTTTTCGTAGACCTCGCCCAGATGATCGTGGACTGTAGGGTCGTTGCTCATGCGTTCATTGGCTTTGCGCAGGTTCTCTTCCGCTTCGGAATATTGACCCAGCTTGAAGTAGACCCAGCCGAGCGAGTCCAGGTAGGCCCCGATCTGCGGCTCGAGATCGACCGCCTGGCGGATCAACTTGAGCGCCTCAGGCAACTTTTGGCCCTGGTCGGCCAGCATGTATCCCAGATAGTTCAGAACCGCCGCGTTCTGCGGATCGATGGCCAGCGCTTTGCGGAACTGAGCTTCAGCCTGGTCGTACATCTTCTGCCGGTCGTAGTACATCCCACGCAGAAACAACACAGAGAGCTTCTCCTCCGGCTTGCTGGCCAGTGCGTCGGCCTTGTCGAGTTGCTCGCTCGCATCCTTGAACCGTTTGAGTCCAATATAGGTTTGGGCGAGGTCCTCCTCTACTTCACGGTCGTCCGCACCTCCCGTCAACTGGGCCTTGGCGAGCGCAAGTCCTTTATCCACCTCTCCCGTATCGACAAGCTGGTTGGCGTAAGTAAGTTGAATCAAGTGGTCCTTGGGAAGCGCCTTGGCGGCTTCGGCAGCGATGGCGGCTGCATCCTTCCACTGGTGCGCGTCGCGATAAGCGTCCACCTCGCCATCGTAGCCGCGCTCCGCATAGTCGCCTCCAAAGTCGGCAACCTGTTTGTACGCCGCTACCGCCTCCGCCGTCTTATTCTCTTCGCGGTCTATGCTGCCAAGCCGATCGAGGAAGATCGCGCGGTTCTGCTTCTCCTGCTCGGAGTACTTGCCCTCGGGTTGCGACGACTCGTTCAAGAATCCCCGTCAGAACACTGGTCGCCTTATCGTATTTTCCCAGTGCGTCGTAGATGAGGGCTTCGTTGTAGTTCAGTTCCAACTCTTCCGTCGTGCCCGGTTGCACCTGTGACTTTGCCTTTTCTAGGGTGGCCAGCGCCTCGTCATAATGGCCTTGGCGGCGTTGCACCTCGGAGATACGAATCTCCGACTGGGCGTCCGTGGGGTCCGCGGCAATCAGAGTATTGAGTACCTTAAGCGCTTCGTCCAACTGGTCGTCGGCCAGCAAGGCGCTAGCCAGACCGCGCTCGGCGTCGCTGTTGTCCGGTTCGATGTCCAGCGAGCGGCGATAGGCCGCGGCTGCCTCCTTCGGTTTCTTCAACTGGTCGTAACTCTCTGCCAGGGCGTACTCAATGCGCGCCGTTCGGTCCTCTATAGGCACTGTAGTGAGGGTGTCTACCGCGCGCTGCGCGTCGCCTTCCTCGCTATACAACGCCGCCATCCGCAGCACGACCTCCTCGGAGTCGGCATCGATCTTCTGAGCGGCCTTGAACTGCGCCTCCGCCTTGACGTGGTCGTTGTTCAGCGCGTAAAGCTGACCCAGCAGCAGTTTGGTTTCGAGGTCGTCCGGTTTCAGGCGTGCGATGGTCTCATACTCGGTGATCGCCAGTTGCAGCATCTCACTAGCCTGTGCGCCCTGCATGTCTCCCAACGAACGCAGATAGACCTGCCCCAGCAGGGTGTGGGCATCCACATCGTCCGGGTTCTTCTTCACCTGGTCCTGCGCCGCGCTCACCGCGTCTTTAATTCGCCCGATCCTAAAATAAAGATCGGCCAGGCCGTCCTGAAGCAGGACAGAGTTGGGATCGGCGTCCAATGCCAGCTTGTACTCCTCCACCGCCTGGGTCGCGTACTCCGGCCGACCGGCGTCGACCGCCATCTCCTCGTACATATGCGCCAACCCGTAGTGATAGTAGGCGCTGGCAGCGTCCGGAATCTGTCTGGTTCTGATCAGCAACAGGCTGCGAACCGGCTCCCTGCCTCCGCTGCAGGCCTTGCAGCATCAGAGGATTCAT
>CAWERM010000175.1:0-4507 GCA_963810995.1 uncultured Acidobacteriaceae bacterium
TCCCGCAAATCCACGGCGTTCACGCGGCGGCGCCTTTGCTTTTGAGATCAGCACATACCCATCGCGTGGGCCGGGCACCGCGCCCTCCACCATCAATAGGTTGTCTTCTACATCAATACCGCGGATGCGTAAGTTGCGCACCGTGATCTGCGCATGCCCCATGTGGCCTGGCATACGCTGGCCGGGAAAGACGCGTGAAGGATAAGAAGAGGCCCCGATCGATCCCTGTACCTGAAACATGTGGCCGTGCGCCTTCGGGCCGCCGCCAAAGTGATGGCGCCGAACCACTCCGGCAAACCCGCGCCCCTTCGACGTGCCGATCACATCGACAAATTTTTCATCGGAGAAGATGTCCACCATCACACGATCGCCGGCCTTGATCCCCGCATCCTCGCCTTCCTTGGCAATCTCCAGGGAAACTTCTTTCATCATGCGAACAGGAGGCACGTTCGACTTGGCAAAGTGGCCCGTCATGGGCTTGTTGACCTTCGATGCCTTGATGAAATCGACATAGCCGATCTGCGCTGCGTCGTAGCCATCTTTGGACAAAGTCTTGAGCTGCGTAATAACGCATGGGCCGGCCTTCAGTACCGTGACCGGGTGAACGTCACCGCGCTCGTCGAAAAGCTGGGTCATGCCGACTTTCTTGCCGAGAATTCCTGTAACGGACATCGCGTTTTCCTTTCCTCATCATGCCGAGCATCTAGCTTCAGCACTGCCGGTGTTGCACTTGAACCAATAACTAACAACCTTTAGCCGACAAATTACTTCTGCACGGTTTTGATCTCAACATCCACTCCGGCGGGAAGATCGAGCTTCATCAGCGCATCCACTGTCTGCTGGGTCGGCTCCAGAATGTCAATCAGCCGTTTGTGAGTGCGTATTTCGAACGACTCGCGCGACTTCTTGTCCACGTGCGGCGAACGCAATACGCAGTACTTGTTCTTCATCGTAGGCAGCGGAATCGGACCCGCAACCTGCGCACCGGTGCGCTTGGCCGTATCCACAATTTCTCCGGTCGATGTGTCCAGTACCCTGTAGTCATATGCCTTCAAACGAATTCTGATTCTCTGTCCAGCCATCTTGTGTCTCTTTCCTGCTACTCAAAGATCGTTTGCAGTGGCTGTCGGCCATGAGCTTGTACACGTTTCGACAGCCCTCGTTAGTCTTGAACTACTCACTTCTAACTACCATTCCCTCTACGCGATGATCTCGCTGATGGTTCCTGCGCCGACAGTCCTGCCGCCCTCGCGGATGGCGAACCTCAGTCCCTTCTCCATGGCGACTGGAGTGTGCAGTGTCACCTCCAACTCCACGTTGTCGCCCGGCATCACCATCTCGGTGCCCGCCGGCAGCTTGGCGCTCCCCGTCACATCCGTCGTGCGGAAGTAGAACTGCGGACGGTAGCCGTCGAAGAACGGAGTATGCCGCCCGCCCTCCTCCTTGCTCAGCACATACACGCTGCCCTTGAAGTTGGTGTGCGGCGTGATCGATCCAGGCTTGGCCAGCACCATGCCCCGCTCCACGTCTTCCTTGGCCGTGCCGCGCAGCAGGATGCCCGCGTTGTCGCCCGCAAGGCCCTCGTCCAACTGCTTCTTGAACATCTCCACTCCGGTGCACACCGTGGAACGCGTCTCGCGGAAGCCTACAATCTCCACCGGCTCGCCCACCTTCACCTTGCCCCGCTCAATGCGCCCAGTCACTACCGTGCCGCGCCCCGAGATAGAGAAGATGTCCTCGATCGGCATCAGGAACGGAAGCTCAATGGAGCGCTTGGGCTGCGGAACATAGGTGTCCACCGCCTCCATCAACTCGTCGATCTTGGCCTCCCACTCCGGCTCCCCGTTCAACGCGCCCAGCGCGGAGCCGCGGATGATCGGAATCTCGTCGCCCGGATACTCGTACTTCGACAGCAGGTCGCGCACCTCCATCTCCACCAGCTCGATCAGCTCGGGGTCCTCCACCGCGTCGCACTTGTTCAGGAACACCACGATGCAGGGAACGCCCACTTGGCGCGCCAGCAGCACATGCTCCTTGGTCTGAGGCATCGGCCCGTCGGTGGCCGCCACCACCAGGATCGCGCCGTCCATCTGCGCCGCGCCGGTAATCATGTTCTTGATGTAGTCGGCGTGGCCCGGGCAGTCCACATGCGCATAGTGACGGTTCTTGGTCTCGTACTCCACATGCGCCGTCGCAATCGTGATCCCGCGCTCCCGCTCTTCCGGAGCGTTGTCGATCGAGTCGAACGAGCGGAAGGTGTTCTTCGGGTTGTGCTTGGTCAGCACCTTCGTGATCGCCGCCGTCAGCGTCGTCTTGCCGTGATCGATGTGCCCAATCGTCCCTACGTTCACATGCGGCTTCGACCGGTCAAACTTTTCCTTGCCCATTGCTGTTCTCCGTGTACTGCAAATTTGTTGTCAGCCAATCCTTTGCGCCGGGCCTATGGGCCGGCGCGACTCAGTTACCTGTCCTTGTCGTCCTTGCCCTGCACCTTCGCGATAATCTCTTCCGACACCGACTTCGGCGCCTCTTCATATTGTTTGAACTGCATCGAGTAGTTGGCGCGTCCCTGGGTCGCTCCGCGCATATGTGTTGCGTATCCAAACATCGTCGACAGCGGAACCGTGGCGCGAATGGCCTGCGTATTGCCTACCATCTCCATACCCTCGATGCGTCCTCGACGCGAGTTCAGGTCTCCTATGATCGCCCCCATATAGTCTTCGGGGACGATGACCTCGACCGCCATCACCGGCTCCAGAAGCACCGGCTTGGCCTTGCGCGCGGCCTCCTTGAAGGCAATCGATCCGGCGATCTTGAAGGCCATCTCGTTGGAGTCCACATCGTGATAGCTGCCGTCGTAGAGCGACACCTTGACGTCGACCATCTCATAGCCTGCGAGCACGCCGCCCTGCATCGCTTCCTGGATGCCCTGGTCGATCGGCTTGATGTACTCCTTGGGAATCGTGCCGCCCTTAATGTCGTTGCTGAATTCGTATCCCATGCCGGGCTGGTTGGGCGAGACGCGAATCTTGCAGTGTCCATAGTTGCCCGATCCGCCGGTCTGGCGAATGTACTTGCCCTCCGCCTCGGAGTGCGACCGGATGGTCTCGCGATAGTTCACCTGCGGCTTGCCCACGTTGGCATCCACCTTGTACTCCCGCATCATGCGATCGACGATGATCTCCAAGTGCAGCTCACCCATACCCGCTATAATCGTCTGGCCAGAGTCGATGTCGGTGCGCACGTTAAATGTCGGGTCTTCCTGCGCCAGCTTGCCCAGTGCCAGGCCCATCTTTTCCTGGTCCGCCTTGGTCTTAGGCTCCACCGCAACCTCGATGACAGGCTTAGGGAAGTCGATAGATTCCAGCACAACCGGGTAGCGGTCCGAACAGATTGTATCGCCGGTGATCAGGTTCTTCAGCCCTACCGCGGCGCATATGTCTCCAGCCAGTATCTCGGTGATCTCTTCCCGCTTGTTGGCGTGCATCTTCAGCAGTCTGCCAATACGCTCGGTCTTGCGCGTGCGCGGGTTGAGCACCGAGTCGCCCGTCTTCAGCGTGCCCGAATAGACGCGGATGAAGATCAACTGGCCGACGAACGGATCGGTCATGATCTTGAAGCCCAGCGCGGAGAAAGGCTCGCTGTCGTCCGGCTTGCGCACGATCTCCACCGCCATGTTCTCCGGATCGTGGCCGATCATGGGAGGAATGTCGAGCGGGCTGGGCAGGTAGTCGACCACCGCGTCCAGCAGCGTCTGCACGCCCTTGTTCTTGAACGCCGAGCCGCACAGCACCGGAAAGATGTTCATCGCGATGGTTGCCTTGCGGATGCCGGCCTTAAGCTGCTCCTCGGTCGGCTCCTGGCCTTCGAGGAAGAGGTGCAAAATCACGTCGTCGGAGTCGGCAACCGCCTCAATCAGATCGTGGCGCGCCTTCTTGGCCGTCTCCAGCAGTTCGGCAGGAATCTCTTCGACCGAGTACTCCGCGCCCATGGTCTCGTCGTGCCACAGAATCGCCTTCATCGTGACCAGATCGATCACGCCCAGAAACTTCGCCTCCGCGCCGATCTGGATGTTGATCGGCACAGCACGCGCTCCCAATCGGTCCACGATGGTCGATGTGGCGTAAACTGCATCCGCACCCGCCTTGTCCATCTTATTAATGAAGCAGATGCGCGGGACTTTGTATTTGTCCGCCTGACGCCACACCGTCTCCGACTGCGGCTGTACACCCGCTACTGCATCGAAACAGGCTACCGCGCCGTCCAGCACTCGCAGGCTGCGCTCAACTTCGGCGGTGAAGTCCACGTGCCCGGGCGTGTCGATAATGTTGATGCGATGGTCCTGCCAGGTGCAGGTAGTCGCTGCGGAGGTGATGGTGATACCGCGCTCCTGCTCCTGCTCCATCCAGTCCATGGTGGCAGTCCCCTCATGCACCTCGCCGATACGGTGCGTAATGCCCGTATAGAACAGGATGCGCTCGGTCGTCGTACATCTCCAGCATAAGAT
>CAWERM010000176.1:0-25251 GCA_963810995.1 uncultured Acidobacteriaceae bacterium
CCTGTTGCCGCAGTGCGTGTGGGCAGGGTAAATGGCGAGTTCATAATAAATCCTTCGGCCGGCCAGCTTGCCCAAAGCGATATGAACATCGTTGTGGCCGGGACCCGCGAGGCCGTCGTAATGGTTGAAGGCGGCGCCGAATTCGTGCCCGAAGAAGACATTGCCGATGCAATCATGTTCGCTCACCAGGCCATAGTGCCTGTTGTCAACGCTCAGGACGAATTGCAGAAACTCGTAGCGAACACAAAGGAAGCTCCCCCCGAGGTGGTGAGTGACCAGGCCCTTATCGACAGGATTTCGGACTCGGCCCTGGCGCGGATGCGGGAAGTAATGACCATCCCGGAAAAGCTGTCCAGGCGGGACCGCAAAAAAGAGCTGAAAACGTCGGGTCAGGGAAGCAACTCGCTGCCGATTATGAGGGCAGGGAGAAAGAAATCGAGGCGGCCCTTGACGAGCTTGAAAAAAAGGTAGTTCGCGCCATGATGGTCGAGCAGCGCCGCAGGATCGACGGGCGCACTTTTGACCAGGTCCGCCCCATTTCCATCGAGGTCGGAAAACTGCCGCGCACCCACGGCTCAGCACTTTTTACACGGGGCGAAACGCAGGTGATCGCCGTCGTTACTCTTGGCTCCTCTTCGGACGAACAGAAAATCGAAGCACTTGCGGGCGAGACTTTCAAGTCTTTTATGCTCCATTACAATTTTCCGCCATTCTCGGTCGGTGAGGTAAGGCCCCTCAGAGGCCCGGGACGCCGGGAGATCGGTCATGGGGCGCTCGCGGAACGCGCCATAAAGCCGTCTTTGCCTAAAAATGGTGAATTTCCTTACACCATCCGTGTGGTATCCGAGGTGCTGGAATCAAACGGATCGAGCTCTATGGCCACGGTCTGCGGCGCCTCTCTCGCCCTGATGGATGCAGGAGTGCCGGTTACCGACGCAGTGGCGGGCATAGCCATGGGACTGGTCAAAGAAGGCGATGAGTTCATAATTCTTTCGGACATCCTGGGAGACGAGGACCATCTGGGGGACATGGATTTCAAAGTGACAGGAAGCGACAGGGGCGTCACGGCCTTCCAGATGGACGTAAAAATATCCGGGGTCAACCGGGAAATATTGAAAAAAGCTCTCGATCAGGCCAAGGCCGGGCGGCTTCATATCCTTGAAAAAATGAAGGAAGCCATCGTGACACCCAGGCCTCAACTTTCACCTTATGCCCCAAGAGTCGTAACCATTCAGATCAATCCTGATAAAATCCGCGAGGTTATCGGCCCGGGAGGCAAGGTGATCCGCGCCATCGTCGCTGAAACGGGCGCCAAAATCGACATTGACGACAGTGGCCGAGTCGTTGTAATGAGCCCTGATGCCGAAGCATGTGACAAAGCGATCGAGAGGATCAGGAATATTACTGCGGAGCCGGAAATCGGCCAGCTTTATATGGCCAAAGTAGTTCGAGTGACGGACTTCGGCGCGTTTGCCGAAATACTGCCCAATACAGAGGGCCTGATCCATATCTCGCAACTCGAACACAGGCGGGTTCGCAAGGTGACCGACGTTGTGAACGAAGGTGACGAAGTTCTGGTAAAGGTGATAGATATCGACAAGGACGGCCGGATTCGGCTCAGCCGAAAAGCCGCCTTGCCGCCGGAAGAGAAAGAATCAGATGATTTCGTGACGTTTCGGGATATGTGGTGAGCGGATTGCTCTCATCCAAAGCCATTCACAATAAAAGCGGGGCGGTTGACCTGCAATCGCGCAAGGGGGAAATTGTACCAGAAAACGGTTCTCCGCAATGGGATCAAAGTGGTGACTGAAAAAATTCCTTTTGCCCATTCGGTTTCGACCGGAATCTGGGTAAATACCGGCTCTCGCGATGAAAATCCCATCGAGCGGGGGATCACACATTTCATCGAACATATGCTCTTCAAGGGCACAAAGCGCCGAAGCGCTCTGGACATCGCCAAGGAATTCGATTCCGTCGGCGGTTTCGCCAATGCCTTCACTTCGAAGGAGCATGTCTGTTTTCACGCCAAGGTCCTTGCCTCACATCTTCCACTGTTGACCGATCTTCTTTCGGATCTTTTTCTCCAGTCGGTTTTTGACCCGGCGGAAATAGACCGCGAGCAAAGCGTGATCGTTCAGGAAATCCGGATGGTGGAGGATACCCCCGATGAGTTCATCCATGTGCTTTTCCAGGAGGATTTCTGGAAGCAGAATCCCCTTGGACTGCCTATCTACGGGACGGTTGAAACCGTTGAAAAGACCGGTCGCAAGGAGTTGCTTGACTATATCGCCAGACATTTCAACCCGGAAGAAGATCGTGATATCGGCAGCCGGCAACCTCGAACATCAGAAGTTCGTCGACCTGATCGCTCCATCCATGGAAACGCTCAACCACTCGACCGGATACCCGAGCGCTTTGCTCCGGATTGTCATTTCTTCTCCAGGGTGATAAAAAAAGACCTCGAACAGGTCCACCTGGTCATAGGCATGCGGGGAACTTCGCAGAGTCGATCAAACACGGTTCGCCTCACATCTGCTCAACGTCATACTGGGAAGCAGCATGAGCAGCCGTCTTTTCCAGGAAATCAGGGAAAAACGCGGACTGGCCTATTCGGTCTACTCATTTTCTCACAGCCATGAAGATTCCGGAATGCTCGGCGTATACGCGGGCATTTCTCCGGAAAACGTGGAGCAAGTTTTGCGCTCATTAACGAGCAACTCTCGACTCTTGCTCAAAAACCCATTTCGGAGGCCGAAATAAATTCGGCCAAGGAATATATCAAGGGCAACATGTACATTAACGCCGAAAGCAACGATTATCGCATGAACAGACTCGCCAAGAATGAGTTCCTGTTCGAGCGCTACATTCCTTTTGATGAAGTGGAACAAAAAATAAACACTGTTACCTCTGAAGATATACAGGCATGGTTCCAGGACATTTACAGCCCGGATAAAATGGCGGCAATGCTTTACGGGCCTGTTGAAATCGAATCTGAAACACCGGAAAGTATTCTTAGGCAAGGATAGGCCTGATGTCTCTTCTCACCACCACCGAAAACTGCAAGGTGACCAAGGCCCACTGGAACAAGGAAAAGAAGAAATGGGAAGCCGGCGACCCGATCGAAGGCGGCCTCAAGAGCAACGTCCTCACGAAGTTGGCAGGCGAAGGCGTGCGCGCCAATGTGATCACCACGAAGGACAACCAGATCAAGGAAATCCGGGTTCACGAAAATGCCGAGGAGTACTGGTGCTCGGTCAAGAAAGTTGACGGCAACAAGGTGACTTTGAACCGGAGCACTAAGAAAGAAAAGCTAGAACAACGTCACTCTCGCCGCCACCGAAAACTGCAAGGTGTCCAAGGCCCATTGGAATAACGAGAAAAAAAAGTGGGAAGCTGGCGACCTCATTGAAGGCGGCCTCAAGAGCGGTGTCCTGACGAAGCTGGAAGGAGAAGGTGTCCGTGCCATCGTGATCACGAACAAGGACAAAGAGATCATGGAGATTCGGGTCCACGAGAAGTAAAAAGAGTTATCGAGTTTTGCCTCGCGGAAAAGCGCGAAGACACAAAGAGGAGGCCCTGAAGGGGGATCGGTTGTGGGCCCAGATTGGCTTGAAGGTTCGACCCGAGTTCCTGGACGTTACGCAAGCCCATTACCAGTGGCGAATGCTACCGGCGAGTCCATTCGTTTGGTCCGGTCGATGGGTTTCAACCTGATGCCCATGCTCAGGGTCAGCTATCAACCCATCGGTGCGCATTCCGCCTGCAAGAGGCTCTTGCCGGTCGTGCGCCGGCAGGTTGCGAAAGCGGCGTGATTCTGGTCACTTTCCTGTGGAAAGGACGAGTCAGCTTTGCTCGCTGTCTCGTCCTATTCTTTCATTCCGACTGTCAGAAACCATGCCACAACTGCTTCCTACTAACGGCTGGATGCTGATTTACGCTGGATGCTGAGCTCCGGCAACGCCTTCTGGAGTTCCGCGACTCCCGCGTCCGTTACCTCTGTGTAATCCAGAACCAGCAATTGCAGGCTTTTCAGTCCGGCTAACTCCTTCAGGCCCGTGTCCGTTACCTGGGTCCGGCCGAGGTGCAGCGCTTGCAGGCTCTTCAATCCCGCCAATTCCTTCAGGCCCGTGTCCGTAACCTGCGTAAAGTAGAGGTTCAGCGCTTTCAAGTTCTTCAGTCCGGCCAGCTCCTTCATGCCCGCATCCGTGAAAAACGTCTGCGAGAGGTTGAGCAATTGCAAGTTCTTCAGTCCGGCGAGTTCCTTCAGGCCCGCGTCCGTTACGTCCTTCCGACAGAGGTGCAGCGCTTGCAGGTTCTTCAATCGCGCCAACTCCTTCAGGCCCGTGTCGTGGGGCGTAAGCTCCGTAAAGTAGAGGTCCAGGCCAAATGCCGTTTGGCCTCGCGTTGTATTCAGTTTTCAGGTGCCGTCAGCCGGCGAGAAAAGAGAAACAGGAGCCCCGTCGATCAAGCGCGGCCCCGAGTCGCCGTCGGCTGAGCGGATCGCGCGGCGAGTGCTCGCCTTGACGGCGCTTACCGCCAGGGCCAGTCTCGACAAAGACCCGCCCAACCCGGATGAGCGTTTCCTCGATAAGATCCTGCATCGGAATTTCCTCGACTGGATAAAAAAGATCGGCATTGAAAGTGAATTCGAGCCCCAGGAATGGGCGATCATACAATCGCCGCCTGGCCAACTCGAAAGGCAGGCGATGATCGATTCGATCTGGCGTTTGGAGGGGCTGGCGGTGCTTGGTTGGGCGCTGCAGCTCTGTGATATCCCTGCCCATGACGAACTGGTCTACATGAACGACCTGTGGAAAAAACTGGGCCTGGAAGAAGTAGACACGGCCCTTGAGCTGATGGCCCACCCCAGATTGCGGCCGGCCCAGGAGCTTTGTACGTTGCGAGAACGGATGTTCGCCTTCCATTGGCGGATGCGTTCCTTCAGCCTGAGACATGACACGATGGACTTCGCGGAGACTGCTCGCACGGCCTGGTGGGGACCGATATTGGCCAGATTAAGATCGGCGGAAAGGTTGCCCCTGTCACTGACTTTCAACCGGTGTTGAATGGATCTCACGTGCTGCAATTAATGGTGCTTCTGGATTCCGAACAGATGCTCGGCGCCGGTCCTGGCCAGTTCGATTCGATTAAGACGTTCTTCCACGACATGCCGGCCAATGTCGAGATTGGAGTGGGATGGCTGTTGCAGGGCAAGGTGGTCGTGACCCAGCCGTTCACGTCGGACCACGACCTCGCCGGCAAGGCACTTGTAGCTAAGACCAGGGAGGAAGCTGCAGACCCCGAGAACGACAATGGGAATCCATTTTCCTGCCTTGGGTATCTGGCGCGGCACTGGCCGTCGCCGAACCCGGGTAAGCTGCGTGCCGTATTGATGTTCACCGATGGCATCATTCGCAATAACGCTCAGCCGCAGAGTGGAGATCAGGTTGATCCGAATGTCCTTGCCGCTGCGGCAGAGTTGGAGATTGCCAGTATCACCCCGTATCCCTTTTTCTGGCAGGATCCCATCGTGCCGGACCCAAACCGGAGCGAGGGAGGCGAGCTCGAGGGCCAGGAGAACTTCGCCGAAATGGATGCGCAGACCGGTGGCGCAGGCCTCTTTACCGGTCTCTTTGCTCCGGGCTCACTCGATCCGTTGCTCAGCAGGCTCTATACAACCCTACAGAGCCAAGCAGTCCTTACAGTCGCCGATCCATATAAACCGGGTACCAAAAAGGATCTCGATATGAAATCCACCCGCGATGACATCAAATTATTCGGCCCGGACCAGGTAGTCGCGGGAAACGTGCTCAAATAATTAACCCTCAGCAGGCAGAGTAGATTTCCGGTTGAGAAACGTGCCAGGCGTTTGGGCGTCACGGTATATCGGGCTAAGTATTGTTAAATCAGCCAATCCGCATCCGGATGGTCTGCTTCTGCGTCTAAATATCAGCAAGCGTGCGATGGGTTGCAAACGGGTGTTAACTATCCGCTTGGCCCAGTTCACGGTAATCTGAACACGATGCGCATTTCGGTTCATCCCGGACGCAAGACCGCCCTGATGGTTCTGTTCGGGTCGATGTTCTGTGGGCTTCTTGTAGCCTTTGCGGTTACATCGAAGGTGGCTGCGTACTATCCCCACACAGACGCAGCGCGTCCGATTGCTGCAGCCAAGGTATGGCAGCAGCAGAATATGGCCGTGACATATGCGCCGCCCGTGCAAGCGGCTGCGGTGTCTCTTCTCTTTGTCTTTGTTCTGATCTCTGCGACAGAAGCTACGTGTTGCTCAACGTGGATACAGACTTCCGTTAAGTTCTCTCCCGCTAGGCAACTCTGCTTCCGCAGAGTGCATGCGATTCGGCCTCCTCCACGCAGCTAGCGTAAGGCCCTGGCATTTTTAGTGCCAGTCTATGCATCGCATCGGAAGCGCTGCTGCTGTGTCTCTAGCCAAAGAGAGTCTCCATGACAATTGCTACCTCCGTCCGGAGTCTTAACATCGGACGGCTCCCTCTGCTCTGTTACGCGCTGATCGCCTTGTGCGGATGCAACCGCTCTGCCCAGCAATCTGCCGGATCAACCAACCCTATTGCGCCGGTTGTCTCGGCTTCGCGCGCGACGCTGGCCAACACACTCACCGTTGCAGGCGAATTCATTCCCTATCAGGAAGTCGAGCTACATGCCAAAGTCGCGGGCTACATTAGTCGTATCAACGTAGACATTGGCGACCGGGTGAAGCAAGGTCAAGTGCTGGCTGTGCTGGATGTGCCAGAGCTACAGGCGCAGGTGCAGGGCGCGCAGGCGGGCGTGCGCCAGTCGCAAGCGGAGATCATTCGAGCTACCAACGATGTGACACGCGACGAGGCGAGCTACGTTGCGCTGCACGCCGCGGCGGTACGGCTGCAACAGGCATCCGACGCGCGCCCCGGCTTGATTGCACAGCAGGAACTGGACGATGCGCACGCCAAGGACCAGGCAGCAGCGGCGCAGGTGGATGCAGCAAAGTCTGCGCTGAACGCGATGCAGCAGCAACTGGGCGTCTCGCAGGCACAGCAGCAGCAGGTCTCGACGATGGAGGACTACTCGCGCATTATCGCTCCATTTACCGGCATTGTGACGTGGCGTTATGCCGATACTGGCGCGCTGATTCAGGCAGGCACATCCAACGCAGGCTCCGCTCCTGTGGTCAAGGTGGCCGAGATCAGCACACTGCGTCTACGGCTGCCTGTGCCGGAGGCGATCGCTCCCTATGTGCGCGACGGCGACACCGCGACCATCCGCGTTGACGCACTTGGCCGCACAATCATTGGCAAGGTCACGCGCAGCACCGACGCACTGGACGCCTCCACGCGTTCGATGCAGGTGGAGATAGACGTGCCCAATGCAGATGACTCGCTCACTCCGGGGATGTATGCGCAGGTGACGCTGAACGTGCGGCGCACAGGCGATGCGCTGGTTGTGCCCATCCAGGCTGTCGACACCAGTGGGCCGCAGCCGATTTTGCTTGTGGTCAACGCACAGAGTCGCGTGGAGAGACGCGTGGTGCAGACCGGGATTGCGACGGCCAACCGTATCGAGATCCTGAGCGGGCTGCGCGAGGGCGAGCAGGTGATCGTCGCCAACCAGGCGAGCTTCCAGCCGGGTGAGTTGGTGACTGCGAAGCAGAGTGCGATGGCTGCATCTGGCGCGACTGACGACACGACGGAGGCCCGATAATGTCAGGCTTCGCGATACGCTATCCGTTCTTCATCCTGATGATCTGCCTAGCGATTGCAGTGGTTGGCGCGACCACGGTGGCCCGTATGCCGGTCGATCTCTTCCCGGACATCAACATCCCCGTCGTGGTTGTTGCGACGTTCTACAACGGTATGCCGCCGGAGCAGATTGAGTCGAACATTACCAATCCCTTCGAGCGCTTCTTCACGCTGGGCAGCGGCATCGACCATATCGAGTCGCGCTCGCTGACTGGCGTGAGCCTGATCCGCGTCTACTTTCAGCCGGGGACCAATGCCGACGCGGCAGTCACCACTATCTCCAATCTGGCAATGGCGCAACTGCGCCGCCTGCCTCCGGGCACGCTGCCGCCGGTGGTTCTCAAGTTCGATGCGTCGAGCCTTCCCGTCTGCCTGATTACGCTGAAGGGCGAAGGTCTGAACGAGACGCAGTTGCACGACCTTGGACAGTTCGACGTGCGCAACCAGATCGCCGGCGTGCCGGGGGCCTCGGTGCCGCAGCCCTTCGGCGGGAAGTACCGGCAGATCCAGATCTACGTCGACCCGGTCAAACTGGAGGCGCACCAACTGAGCGCGATGGATGTGGTGCGCTCAGTGAACCAGGCGAATCAAATTCTGCCGGCGGGCGATGTGCGCATCGGCCCACGCGACTTCAACATCTACACCAACTCGCAGATGCCCACCACCGAGGAGATCGACCACATGCCGCTGCGCGATGTGGGCAATGGTCAATTGCTGGTCTCCGACATCGGCGTGGCCAGGGACGCGGCTGCCATCCAGACCAACATCGTACGCGTGGATGGCCAACACTCGGTCTATCTACCGATTCTGAAGCAGGGCGGAGGAAGCAACACCATCGCGGTCGTCAACGGTATTCGCGATGCGATCGGACATCTGGTCGACATCCCGAAGAGTCTGGTCACGCGCGTGGTCTTCGACCAGTCCGTTTTTGTGAAGACGGCGATCCGCAACCTGGGCAATGAGGGCGGCATCGGACTGGTGCTGACGGCGGCGATGATTCTGATCTTTCTCGGCAGTATGCGTGCCACTGTCGCCGTGATGCTGTCAATCCCGCTCTCAGCGCTGGCGGCGTTTATGGTGTTGAACCTGATGGGGGCCAGCATCAACTCGATGGTGCTGGGTGGGCTCGCGCTTGCCTTTTCGCGATTGATCGATAACTCTGTGGTTGTGTTGGAAAACATCTTTCGCCATTTGGAGATGGGCAAATCTCCCCAGGATGCATCGGAGATTGGTGGACGAGAGGTGGCGCTGCCGGTATTGGCGGCAACCTTTACTACAGCCATAGTGTTCTTCCCGGTCGTCTTCCTCTACGGCGTCAGCCGCTTCTTGTTTACGGCGCTGGCGCTCTCGGTGGTGCTCTCGCTGTTTGCTTCGTATGCGGTTGCCATGACGGTGGTCCCGCTCTTCTGCGCACGCTTCATTCACAATCCTCATCTACATGATCAGACGGAGAGCGGTCATCACGATGGCACAAGCTACTTTCAACGCTTCGTCCGCTGGTTCAATCATCGTTATAACCGTGGCTTGGCGCACTACGACAAGGCCGTGGCGAAGAGTCTTCTGCGGCCGTGGGCCACAGTGCTAGGCGTACTCGGCATTTTTCTGCTCAGCCTGGCGCTCTTCCCGTTCATGGGTCTTTCGTTCTTTCCGCGCACCGATCCGGGCCAGTTCGTCATCAACGTCAAGGCACCGAGCGGGACGAGGCTGGAGCTTACAGACAAGTACATTGCGCGCGTGGAAGACGATATCCGCTCCGTGGTACCGCCCGCCGACCTCGGCATGATCGTCTCCAACATCGGCATTACGCCGGACTTCTCCGCCATCTACACCAGCAACTCCGGCCAGCACACTGCCTTCGTGCAGGTGAGCCTGAAGGAGGGGCACCGCAAGAGCAGCTTCTTCTATATGAACCTGGTGCGCGCCAAGCTGCACGACGATCTGCCGGAGCTATCCACCTACTTTCAGACCGGCGGGCTGGTGGATGCGGTGGTGAACCTGGGCCTGCCCGCACCCATCGACATCCAAGTGAGCGGCAATAACATGCAGGAGGCGTATGCAGCCGCGAGCAGCCTTGCCCAGAGCATCCGCAAATTAAACGGTGTGAGCGATGTGCTCATCCCGCAGGACATCGATTATCCCGGCATCCAGCTCAACGTGAACCGCGAGATGGCAGGCAAGCTCGACCTCAGCTCCAGCGAGATCGTCGACAACGTCATCACCTCGCTGACATCCAATGCCATGATCGCGCCCAGCTACTGGGTAGACCCGAAGAGCGGCAACAATTATTTTCTGACCGTGCAGTTCCCGGATACGCAGATTCAGTCGATGACAGACTTTGAGCAGATCCCTGTGCGGGCCAACGGAGCAGAGACGACCAACCTCGGCGCGGTGACGGAGATGAAACAGATCAACACACCGACAGAGGTGGACCACTACCAACTGCACCGAGTGATCGATGTCTACGTCTCGCCCGCCGGGCAGGACCTCGGCGGACTGGCAACGCGTGTGGACCGAGTTATCGCGCAACAGAAGATCCCAGAAAACCTACAGGTAAAAATGCGCGGCTCGGTAGAAGGAATGCGCCGCTCGTTCTCCAGCTTCGGCATTGGTCTCCTCCTCTCGGTGATTCTGGTCTACCTGATCCTGATGGCGCAGTTCGCGTCGTTCATCGACCCGATGGTGATTCTGCTCGCCATTCCGCCGGGAATCACCGGAGTCATCCTCTTCCTTCTCGCCACCGGAACCACGCTGAACGTGATGTCGCTGATGGGCGTGGTGATGATGACCGGCATTGTGGTATCCAACTCGATTTTGATCGTGGAGTTCACGCGCAAGCTGCGCGATGAGGGTATGGCGATCGGCGATGCCGTGGCCATGGCCTGCCGGGTGCGTCTGCGACCGGTGCTGATGACCTCGCTGGCCACGATCCTCGGCATGGTGCCTATGGCGCTTGCGCTGGAGGCTGGCAGCGAGCAATACGCGCCGTTGGCCCGCGCCATCATCGGCGGCCTGACGGTCTCGGTGGTAATCACAGTCTTCGTGGTTCCCGCGGCGTATCTGCTGGTGCATCGCAAGGAAGAGACGCGGAACCCGCCGGACGGGCAAGGCATCGCAATCGCTGGAGAGGAAATATAGATGAGAAGAGAATTCGCTCTGATTGCAGTGGCTACTATAGCTGGCGCGGTTTTAGTCGGTAGATGCCAGTCCACGCCGACACCTGCGCCGAAACCAGCGCCCGTGACGTTGACCTTGGCACAGGCCGAAAAGATTGCCTTGCAGCAGAATCCGCATGTGCAGATCGCACGGCTGATTGCGCTGGCCGAAGGACAGGTACGTCGCGAGGCGAGAGCAGCCAATCTGCCCGCGCTGACTGGAGATATGACCGCAGTCGATTCGCACGATGGAAGTCGCATTACTGCCGGTGGACTCAATAACCCTGTCATCTATCAACGTGCAGCCGGTGGGGTTACGCTTTCGCAACTGATGACCGACTTTGGCCGCACCCACGCGCTGGTGAGCAGCGCAGACCTCAGCGCACGGGCCGCTGAAAGCAACGAATCCGCGTCGCGCGAGGATGTGCTGCTCGCTGTCGATGAGGCGTTCTATCATGCACTGGCTAGCCAGGCCATCCTGCTTGTCGCCCAGCAGACGGTAGCGACGCGGCAGGCAACGGCAGACCAGGTTCGTGCGCTTGCAGAGGCAAAGCTGCGTTCGGAGCTTGACCTGAGCTTCGCCAACGTCGATCTACAACAGGCCAAACTGTTGCTGCTGAATGCGACCAATGACAACCAAGAGTCACAGGCCGCGCTGAACGCCATCCTGGGAGAAGAACTGCCCGCGGTCTATACGCTGGTCGATGAGACGCCAGCCGCGCCAGCGCCAGCGCCGGAGGACGCAGCACCGCTGCTCCAGCTTGCTTTCCAGTCCCGGCCAGACCTTGCATCGCTAAACCTGCAAGCCAGTGCGGCGAAGGAGTTCAGTCAGGCAGAGCGCGATCTGGTACGACCCACAATCTCCGCACTCGGCGTAGCCGGAGACACACCGGTGCGTGCCGACCAGATAACGACGTCCTGGTACGGGGCGGCGGGAGTGAACGTGAGTATTCCCATCTTTAACGGCTCGCTGTACTCCGCGCGAGCGACCGAAGCAAAGTTTCGCGCACAAGCCGCCGATCAAAGCGTACAGCAGCTTCGCCAGACGATCGCGCGCGACGTGACCGATACAGCGCTGGAGGCTCAGTCCGGATTCCAGCGCATCGATGTAAGCCGCCAGTTGCTACAGCAGGCAAACTCCGCATTCGACCTGGCCCAGACGCGCTACAAGCTAGGGCTGTCGTCCATCGTGGAGTTGAGCCAGGCACAGCTCGCGCAGACACAGGCACAGATTGCATATGCCAGCGCACGCTACGCCTACCAGCAGACGCTGGCCGCGCTACGCTTCCAGACGGGGCAGTAGCTCCATAGGATTAGCGGTTATTAGGATGCCATGTGGAAGAAGATGCATTCTTCCTATTTTTGATCTCAGCGAGGATGCGTCGCACTACAACGCGGAAAGTGTCGGAACGGACTCATGAATAGTCAGCCCGATGGTGGGAGGGTGCAGCAAGGTGTTGTGGATGAGGCAGTGATGCACTGCTTGTTCCAGTCCGGCGCGATGCTCCTCGGAGAGATCGATGGGGACGGAGAGCGCAATCTGGAAGTTGTCCATGCGCGCGGGGTTGGACACTTTGTCGGCGGTGACCGAGACGCGCGTGCCAGGGGCGGCCAGGCCCTTCTTCTTAAGGTAGGCCACGGCATAGTAGGCGGCGCAGGAAGCGAGCGCGGAGAGCAGCAGCTCGGGCGGAGTCATGCCCTCGTCGAAGCCACCCAAAGCTTCGGGCTGGTCGCATGCGATGACGTGCTGGCGGGCCTTGATCTCGAATTGAACTGCGCCTATGTGCTCTACATGAACATCCATGGTGTTGCCTCCTAAAATTGGTTACTTTGTTTTCGGTGGATTGCCAAGCATCGCAGCTTCGATGCTCTCTCGAAGCATGGAGCGCGCACGATGCAGGCGGGACTTCATTGCGGCGAGTGAGATTCCGAGCATGGCCGCGACCTCATCGCCCGGTAGTTCGTCGAGGTCGCGCAACTGATAGACTGCGCGGAACTCCGGCGCGAGCCGGGAGACGGCCTGTTGCAGAAACTGCTTCATCTGCGCCGCGGAGACGATCTCCTCGGGAGCGGCGGCTTTATCGTGAAGTTCATGGCCTGCGGTCTCCATCTCTGAAAGCTGCAGCAGGGGGAGCAGCGCCTCATGCTGTTTGAGCTGCCAACAAACGCGGCGTGCGATCTGCGCCAGCCAGGCCTTGAACGATGCTGAATCGCGGAGCTGGTCGAGGCTGCAATAGGCCTTCAGCAGGGCCTCGATCAGAACGTCTTCCGCATCTTCACGATTGCCGCAGACGCGCAACATCTGCCGGTAGATCGCGTCCTTGTGCTCGTTGGCAAGAGATTCAAAGTTCACTTGATCCTGTTCCGTTGCGGTTACTTTGTGGTGCATCCACAGGATAGTGCGTTGCAGCATGGCTTGCTGCTGCCACGGCGGTTCCAGGGCAACAAAGCCAGTAGATTCGCCATGGCGCAGTAGTTGGTGGTTCCGGCAAAGACGAGACCAGCGCCGACGAATCCTGCAAGATAAAACCAGTCGCGATGAAATAGCAGGCCAAAGACGACCCCTGTGAGGACAAGCAGCCCCGCGCCAAGCCGCACCTGACGCTCCAGCGACCAGCGCGACTGGGTGGAGGCCACCAGCGGAAGACCAGCCTGCCGCCATGCATCCGTGCCCCCGCTGAGAACGGTGAGATCGCAGCCTTGATGGGCTAGGAGCGCGTGAGTCATCGAGGCGCGCTTACCCGATTGGCAGACCAGAACAAGATGGTCCTGCGATCGCAGGTCGCCAAGGCGGCTCTCGATTTCGTCCATGGGAATGTTGATGGCGGCTGGAATATGACCGGCGGCAAACTCGGTTGGAGAACGTACGTCGATGCAACGGAGGGCGGGATCGGTGGAACGACAAAGATCCTGAACGTCGATGGTTGTTTCGCAGAGTGCTTCTGACATTGCCTAATTGATCCTCTACTTAGGAAGAGCGTCCGCAGAGGAAAAGGATTCAGGCGGAATGGGAGATTGATGCGCGAGCCAACTGCAAATTATTCCAAAGAAAAAGCTTCGGCCAGTTCTTTAATGACGAGTTCCGACATGGGTGCAACCTTGCCGAGGGGGCGGCTATTAATGAGTGCCTCGGCGGTAGATTCCAGGACTTCCAGGCGATCGAACGCATCGAGGATGCTGGTGCCGAGGACCAGGACACCATCGTTCTGAAGAAGCGCGATGGGATTGCGCGGAGAGATGCGCCGTGCCAGTTCCTCCCCATCGCCAAACTGCATGCCAAAGGGGATCTTCTGCACTTCGCGTAAGAAGACATAGCTTTCGGGAATGGTTCGAGAATCGCAGGGACAGTCCGTCACGCTGAATGCGGTGCCATTCACCGGAGACGCGTTGACGATGGCAGCGATTTGCGGATAGCGGCGGTAGATGGCCCGATGGTCTGGGGTCGCGCGACTCGGGACCTTGCCGCGCTCACACCTGCCCTTGGAGATTAGAACGAAATCTTCAAGTTCCACCACGCTACGATCCAACTGGTGGGGTGTAATCAGGAACGAATCGTCGCCCAATCGCGCGGAAAAGCTGCCTGCCTTGCTAATCAGCAGGCGTTGCTGATATCCGCGGCGGATAAAATCAGCCAACTGGCGCCGAGTTTCTTTCTCGCGACTGTCGGCTGGGTCCCGATCGAATTCCTGAAAATGTGAGAGATCTTCTTTCGAAAGGGCCAGATGTTCATCGTCCAGGTAATGTACCTCACCCAGCAGGCTCGCTTTGATGATTGTCTTCGCGGTGAATTCAAACATCTCAAATCGCTGAAAGGCTTCCTGCAAATCCGTGCCACCCACGGCGACCCCGTGATTCTGCAGGATGACGCAGTTGAAGTTCTGCTTAAAAGTGTCGGCAATTTTTTTCCCCAGGGCAGCGCTTCCCGGCAACGCATATGGGGCAAAGCCCCCCGGTCCGCAGATTTTGCTGGCCTGGTGAAAGAGACGTGTATCCGGCACCTGTCCAACGATGCTGAACGCAACTAAGGCCACAGGATGAGCATGCACGATGGCTCCCAGGTCCGGACGAACGCTGTAGATCGCCTGATGAAAAGGCAGCTCTGAGGACGGAGGGTGAAGGCCTTCCACCGACCCGTCTTTCCTTACGCAAACAATGTCGTCGCGTCGCAGGCTGCCTTTGTCGACACGGGCGGGTGTGACCCGAGATATCTCCATTTGCATCTCGAATCGAAAGATTCCCGCCGGAGGTGGTCGTCATCCGATAGCGATAGATGCGATCCATTCTCTGTATCAGTTGATCCCGCGGATGAAGTAGGTCGGATCTTCGAGCTCATATTGTCCTCAAAAAAACTCTTTCAGATTCGCGAAGCAGGGGCTTAGTGTTCTCGAGATAGCTTACCTGAGGGCCTGCAGGTTTGGCGCTGAAGTGTTGGAGGAGAAAAGACTGACGCCTTCAGTGCGCTCTAGACAACTCCGCTGCTCGACATCAAGGAGGGCATGGCGGCGATGAAGAAGGCGGGAAAGCTAGGGTACGAACCGCCCAGAGCAAAGAAGAAATAAAGGTGAGCAGGGTCTGAGACTTCTGTAGCGCAGATCCGGTCGCTACTGGCCGCGGGTGCTGAAGGCAGCCATCATGGCTGGCATCCGCTGGTCGGAAACGGTAAATATGTTCTCCGGATATTGACGGTACTGCAGCATCTGGTTGTAGATCGCACCCTCGTAGCTTCCGTTTAACGCCAGTCCGGCTAGGTATTGCAGGCGTAGGTTGTGGTCGCGGTTGATCTCCGCGTCCTGAAGCCATGGCTGTAGGTCGGACGCCTGGCCGGCGTATGTGCCCAGCATCTGGGTGGCGGAATTGAACCCTACGTCGCGCATCGATTGCGCTACAGCCTGGTACACAGGTAGCGCCAGGCGGTCCTCCATCGCATCCACGTCGACCCCCATTGGACCGTTCCGCCCCAGCATCACCAGATCGTAACCGCCGCCGTCGCGCTCGTTGGCGAAGATGGCGCCATTGGGGAACACAGAGAAAAAGGTTGCGATTTCGCTTTTAACCGTGATCATATCGCTCTCATACAGCGGTACCCACTGCGTTACTACGCCGCCAGGGTTCAGCCTGCCCTTCACCATTTCGAAGTACTCCTGGGAGTACAGCATCGCGCTGCCCTTCACAAACGGGTGGATCGGGTCCGAGGTGATAATGTCGAACTTCTCCGGCGTGGTCAGGACATAGTGACGCGCATCGTCGTAGATCACTTGGGTGCGGTGGTCGTCCAGTACATCGTAGTGCTCGACGTGGAAGTATTTCTTGGTGGTCTTCGGGATCATCGGTTCCATCTCGCAGATGACGATCCGTTGGATGCTGGGCTGTAGAACGAACGTGCCTGATGTAACGCCCGCGCCGAAACCCACAATCAGGGCCGAGCGCGGCTGGCCGTGGATGAGCGACGGAAGAATTCCCAACATGCGTTGCATTCGCATGTCGGCAGGCTGGGTGGAGGCCTCCACCTTGCCGCTGACGTGAAACTGGATCGAGCCGTCGTTCCATCGTGAAATCGCGATGGATGAGTTCATCCCTTCTGCTGTGTAAAGAATTTCCGACAGGCCTGTATTCACTACCAATGTCCGGCCGTATGCGATCAGTTCGCCAGGAACATCGGAGACGTGCGTAGCGAGAATGACAGCGCCGCAAGCCGTTGCTACGAGGAGCGCCGATCCAGCCATGGAACGCGAGCGACACACTACAGGCACCAGAACGATCAACGCGCTAACAATGCAAATCCCAATCAGTACACTCTCGCAATATCGCGTACCGATCCAGGGAATCAGAATCATGCTGAAGGCCAGTGCTCCCAGGATCGCTCCGCCGGTGTTGGTGGCATACACATGCCCGACCAGACGGCCCGGATCGCCGCCCCGCGCGGAAGATGCAAGAGCTAGGGGAAAGCTTGCTCCCCAAAGCAGCGCCGCAGGCAGAATGGCCCACATGCAGCGCACCAGATCCAACTGGAATGTGTACCAGACACTGGTGGAGAGGTAAGGATTGATAGGCCAGTAGGGCAGAGAGACGGCAATCATCCATGCGCTCCATGCGACCGCCCCGGCAAGCGCCATCTGGCAGCATCCCAGCGCGATGCGCGGACGCGTGGTCCCGCGCAGGATCAGCGAACCTGCCAGGCTGCCGATTCCCAGGCCCACAAGAAAGACGGCCAGGATGAGGGAGAAGACGTACACCGTAGCACCGAACATCAGCCCTAGCAGGCGCGTCCAGACGACCTCGGCGCCTAGGGCGCTGGCGCCGGACAGAGCGATAGCCGCGTATACCGGCCAGTTGGTGGAAGTATCTGCGTCTTCGGTGTAGGACGTTATTGCCGGCTCATTGTGTGGACTGAGTCTGGCCAGCAGAAGGCTGACCAGCGCCACGGCAATGTTGATGGCTGCAGCAGTGATGGTCGCTGTGGTCAGGTCGAACTCACGCAGCAGATAAAAGCCTGCCAGCAGGCAGCCGAAGACAGCGCCTGCGGTGTTGGAGCCGTAGAGCAGGCCCATCCAGGAGACGCCTTCCGGGGAGGTTTCCAGCCAGCGTGCCGCAGTCGGCAAAGACGCTCCCATCAGTATGGTGGGCGGCAGCAGGCCGACAGCGCAGATCATCGCGCGCAGAAGAATCGATGGCAAACCAAATCCCACCGCTGCGACATAAATTCCGCTCAGCAAGGGCATGCCGATCAGGACCAGGATTCCGCAGAGCGCGATCCCCAGTTCCACGAAGGCGTACATCCGAAGAGGATGTCGCGAAACCGGAAGGACGCGCGGCAGAAGAACGCTGCCGATGCACAGGCCGCCCATAAAGGTCGCCAGCAGTACGCCCAGCGAGATAGCGGTGGAACCGATGACCAATTGCAGCAACTGGTACCAGACGATCTCGTATATCAGCGCTGAGCACCCGCTGGCGGCGAACAGAAGAACCAGCGCAGGAAGAAAGCGGCGCGATGCACCGGCAGCGTTCGGAGCGGGATTTGCCTTGGTCATATCCTCGCCCCTTCCTGATAATGTTATGGAATTTCGCTCTGAGAAATTTCAGATGGAATCTCGTTTCTCGGTACTACTTCGCTGGAAGTATACCGCTCTTCAGTGGTACTGGAATACCAGCTCCGCTATTGCACTGGAAAACAGAGTGATCCCGTGCCGCCCTGAGGCTTGACCGAGTCAATGGGAACTATCCTTAACGGTTTCCCAGGCATGTATGGCTCCTCGACCGATTTGCATGAAAAACGATGTTTGCGAATCTTCGCATCAGCAGGCAGCTTCCGGGTACGGTTTCCAGCCTGTGATGAGAATCGGGTCTCCAAAATGGGGATAGGTGGGGTGAATGCTCAGCTTACTTCGGTAAGTTTTTCGGTTTCGCGGGACATGGTGGCTGTGCGGTCGAGTTTGTCCCAGGCGAAGGGCTTGCCGTCGATGGCGCGTTTGAGGGTCTTGAAGAGCACGATGGAGAAGACCTGACGGTAGGTGAAGCGCTGGATCCAGATGTGGAAGAGAAGCCATGCGTCGCCTTTGCTGGCCGGGTGTTTGCGTTCCAGAGAGAAGGCCAGGGCAGAGGCCAGGAAGTCGATGATGAGGAAGGCCATGAAGAATGCAAGCAGCTTCTCGAAGCTCGCGGGCGAGGCGGCTTCGGGATGGAAATACTTGTTGTAGAAATAATTGCCAACCCCGGCGAAGAACATCAGGTCGATAAACGGTGAGAAGAGTGGAAGCAGGATCTGGAAGATGAGGGTGTTGGGCAGCGCGAAGAGGCCCATGGCGCGGCGTTTGCGGATGGCTCCGCGATGCTTGAAGATGGCCTGCAGGATGCCGAATGACCAGCGGAAGCGCTGCCGCATGAGGCCGTTCATGTTGATGGGGGCCTCGGTGAAGGCCAGCGCCCGGTCCTCGTAGATGACTTCATATCCCTGTTCGAGGAGGTTCATGGTGAGGTCTGCGTCTTCGGCGACGGTATTGGTATGGTATCCGCCGCCGGTCTTGACCGCAGCGGTGCGCCATGCGCCTATGGCCCCCGGCACCACCATGACCACATCGAAGAGGTCCAGGGCACGGCGCTCGAAGTTCTGGCTGGTGACGTACTCCAGCGCCTGCCAGCGTGTCCACAGGTTGATTCGGTTCCCTACCTTGGCGTTACCGGCGACTGCGCCGACCCTGGGATTGGCAAAGTGTGGGACCAGGTTGGCGATGGCGTCACGTGCGATGACGCCGTCGGCGTCGATGCCGATATAGAGTTCCTCGCTGGTTTGGGCGAGGGCGAAGTTGAGGGCGTCGGCCTTGCCTCCGTTGGGCTTGGTCAACAGCAGCAGTCGACCGGAGGCGATCTCCGCCGGATAGGCGTCGAGGACCGCTCGATAGGTATTGTCCTTGGAACCGTCGTCGATGACGATGATGCGGATATTCCTGTAGTTCGACAGCAGCACCGAGCGGACGGTGCGCACGATCACTTTCTCTTCGTTGAATGCGGGAATGAGCACGGCGACGCGCGGGGCGAAGTCCGGACCGGCGAAATTTTTGCGTTTTCGGAAGCGGTCGATAACGGCAAAGACGCCAATGATGATCAGTCGCGCACTCATCAGGATGTCGCCGACGAAGAAGACAGCGACTACGAAATGATTGAAGAAGGCCCAGACGAAGAAGGCGACCATGTCCACACGCGCCTGCCAGAGCTGATGCTGGTTCAGCGGCGGCATCACCTGGGCGCGGGTCTTGCCCATCAACTGCGAGACGGGAACGATGGAAATTCCGCGGTCGCGCAGGGACTGGATGAGCACGGGAAGTGCGGCCACGGTAGCGGCGCGGTCTCCCCCGCCGTCGTGCAGCAGGATAATGGAACCCTGCATCCATGGGCGGGTCTGCATGTCGTGCATCTGCTGAAAGACGCTGTCGGTGATCTCCTGCGGGGTCTTGCGCGGGTGCTCGTCCCAGTCGCTGGTGTCGATTTTGTCGCCGACTATGACATAGCCGAGGTCCTGAATGCGGTCAGCGGGCGCGGCCTGGTCGTTGGTGTCCGGCTCCTGGTCGATGGAGTAAGGAGGCCGGAAGTAGAGAGGCTGCACTCCGAGTTCCGCCGCGAATAGCCGTTCCGTGAGGTTCAACTCCAGGTCCATGCTCTCGTTGGAGATATCGCTGATGTCGGGGTGGGTGAAGGTGTGGTTGCCGATCTCGTGGCCTTCGTTGTAGACGCGCCGCATGACGCTGACGTTGTTCTGCGCCTCATCACCGATCATGAAGAACGCCCCGACCACGTGATACTTCTTCAGGATGTCGAGGATGATGGGAGTCCACTTGGGATCTGGCCCGTCGTCGAAGCTGAGGGCGACCTCTTTGGGGTAATAGCCAGTCTGCTCGATGGTATAGGAGAGCGGGTAAGAGGTCATCGATTCCGAGGCGACGGGGCGATAGGACAACGGGATCGAATCGTCGTCGTCCATGGTCAAGACGCGGCGACCGGATTGCAACTTGCGCGTGATGCGCAGAATGTCGCCCTCGCCTTCGGTGTCAACGTCGTAGCCGGGCTCCACATGGGTCAGGTCGATGACGGGATCGGCATGGATCGGCCTGTCCCATATCTTCCACAGTGAGTTGTCCTCCTGGCCTAGCCGCCACAGCGCGAAGGTCTCGATGCCCAGCGCTCGCGCCGCGCGCATCTGGTTCAACACCGTCACTGCGTCGAGGAACCACACCTGGTGACGGACATGCGCGTCGTCGTCATCATAGGCAAAGTGGACATTCAGCGAGTCGGGATCCAGTTCAATCTGCGCGTCCGCATCTTCGGCGGCCTGCCATGCGTCCTGGGTCGCCATCTCGACCGCTGCCAGCTTTTTAGGAACGAACCGTTTGGCCGGCCCTAGGCCATTCTTCGCCGGAGCGGGCGGAAGCGACATGGTCCAGTCGTACCCGTAGCTGCCGATGGCGCAGATAATCTTCTCTTTGGGAACAATCTTCAGGGCATCCTTCAGGTTGTCGAGGAACCAGTCCTGAGCGGCGATCGGTCCCGGATCGCTGCCCTCCTGGTGCTGGTCGTAGTTCATCAGCAGAATGCCGTCAGAGTGGTCCGCAATGTACTTCAGATCGTAGCTGTCGTCTTCCACGGGCGTGTTGACGTACAGCTTAAGCTTGCGCGATTGAAAGTCCTGGTAGAGCGCGGCCAGCAGCGCCTTGTAGCCCGGCTGTGCCTCGGTGGGGATGTCCTCAAAGTCCAGCGATAGACCCCGGTAGCTTGGATTTGCGGCCAGAAACTGGTCCGTCTGCTGCAAAAAATGGGCACGGGAGGCGGGGCTCATGAGGAAATCGCCGATCGAAGCGAGCCATTGGCCCTTGATCGAATCGAAGTTGTTGACCAAAGGAAATATTTCCGTGTCTTCCCCTGCCGCGGCGATGACGTGGGCAACTCTTCGGTTGTGGTCTACGCCATGCACTCCGGTCGCGTCCACCACGGCGAAGGCGCGATTGTCCAGACTGTAGGAGGTGAGCGCGCCGTCTTGTGTGACCACATGGAGCCACGCCGGAAAGAGCAAGTCGATCTGGTGGATGTGCTGCTTCAACGAGGAGTAGCTGGCCGGATCGTCCTCCACGTAGTAGGCCGCGCGCAGACCTTCGCCCGAGTTCAGGATCACCTCCGAGGGCTTCAGGTTGGTCTTGCGGTGCGGGGATTGGCGCAGCTTCTGCCCTGGTTTGGCAGGCTCGACCTTGAGGGCACTGATATTGCGTTTCGGCGTCGTCAGCAGCAACTCAGGCAGCGTCGTCATGTGCAGCAGGCCGATGACGAACGAAACCCCAACGATCACCCCGAACAGCGCCATGCTGTCGAAGATTCGCCGCAACCGCTTCCAGCGCTTGCGTTGAGGATCGAAGAATACTTGCTGACTCATGGTTCCCTAGTCGCCAATTACTGACTGAAGTTGCTGGACTGCAAGTGCTTGCCTGCGAAGCACCGTTCCCGATTCCAGGTCGGGTACCCTGGAGCGCAGATCGGTCTGGATTGAACAGGTCGCATTGTGAATAATCGCATTCCCAGTCGCGATTTTGACACATCGGTAAAGCAGGCCCTGCGCAATCGTATCAGCCCTCCTAGCATAGTCAACGCGCCCTACTGAATGATGTCCAGGCAACACAGTATGATGCTGGTAGATGAACAGAGAGCGAGTCAAGTTCTGGCTTTGGGCGGGCGCGGCGCTGCTGGCCGGTCTGCTGCTGCGCCTCTGGTTTGTCGTCCATCTGGGGCGAGTCGCCGGCGACGGCCTGTTCTATGGAGAGATAGCGAAGACTTGGCTGCGGCATGGGGTCTATGGCGTCACGAATGCCGGCCCAACTCCCGGCTCTCAGGTAGTCCGCCCTACGCTGGCCCGGCTTCCCGGCTACCCCTTATTTCTCGCTGCCTGTTTTCGTCTCTTTGGCATGGAGAACTACCGCGCCGTGCTGAATGTGCAGGTTGCCGTCGATCTTGTCACATGCTGCCTGGTTAGCGCACTGGCTGGCCGCCTCTTCGGCCGTCGCGCACGGTTGCCCGTCTTGTGGTTCGCAGCCCTCTGTCCTTTCACCGCAAACTACACCTCCACGGCACTCGCCGAGACACTCGTCTTGGCGACGATGGGGTTGGCCTTTTACGCCTTTGCGCGCTGGCAGGACGCTGGCATGGGGTATAACCGCTGGCTGTGGATTGTCGCCGCCGCGCTGTCCGCCTCTATTCTGCTGAGGCCGGAACAGGGTCTGCTGGCGGCGGCTGTGCTGCCGGCGATGCTTTGGAGATCGCTGGCAATCCGCGAAACGCGCATACGCAGGCTCCACATGGTCCTACCGGTACTGGCTGCCGCGCTCTGTGTCGCTCTTCCGCTGCTGTTATGGACGGCCCGCAACGAACACATCTTCCACGTCTTTCAGCCGCTCTCCCCGCGCGATGCAAGCGATCCGGGCAACGTAGTTCTGCACGGCTTCGGCCGCTGGTATGACAGTTGGGCCATCGACTACGCCTCCACCGACGAGGTCTGCTGGCCCATGGACGGTGAGCGCATTGAGTTCTTCAACCTGCCTGCGCGCGCCTTCGCCGCCAGTACCCCAGTGGCTAGCGAAGAGATGCGCCGCCGCACCGCCGTCCTGATCAAGGACTACAACGCCACCCTTGTCCTCACTCCGGAGCTCGACAGCCGCTTCGGGGCACTCGCCGATGAACTGATCCACGCCCATCAGGCGCAATACTACTTTGGACTGCATATCGCACGCCTGCTGGACATGACCCTGAGACCGCGCACCGAGATGATGCCGGTGGCGGATGAATGGTGGAGGTGGAGAGAGCACCCCGGGCAGACCGCCTTCGCCGCCGCCTACGCAGGGCTCAACCTTGCATACTTTGTGATCGCATATGCAGGATTCAGAGCCTGGAAGCACAACAACTGGATGGCGTTCAATCCTTCCAACCACGGCCAGCGCGAGTATCGCGAGCTTGCCATGGCCATGGCCGCCAGCCTGATCCTGCGCGCGGCACTGCTGCTCTTCATCGATAACTCAGAGCCACGCTACACGCTGGAGTTCTTCCCGGTGTTCTTTGTCTGGATTGGAGCGTTGTTCGCAGCCCCGGACAAAACCCCGTGCCAACCACAGTTGCTTTAATGCGTCACTACCGTGCATTTGCCCTTGCAATTGATGGCAAACGGCCCTGCATCCACTTTTTGGTTCAAGCGAATGTCGGTGTAGAACACCGTTCTCGTGTCTCCCGTGGGCGTGCCGCCGGAGGCCTCGTAGAAGATTTGCTTCAGCGAGACGTCACGCGCCGGGTCGATCCAGATGGCGACGTGGCTGAACATGTTGCGAATGCCGGGGTCTTTGGAAACGAGGTCGAGTTTTTCCGTCTTCACAATCTGTTTGCCGTCGTTCAGTTGCTCCGAGCCCTGGTCGTCGATCGTCCATGCTTTGGCGAGATCCGTTCCACTGCCACCGAACCCAAGTGTCATAAACGTCTCGGTCAGCGCTTGGTTCTTACCGGTGGTGGATCCCTCGTCGACCTGGTTGGTGCCCGGATTGAACATGCGTGCCTTCCCATCCTTGAGTTCCATTACCTGCGCGGGCGGTGTGCCGGGTGCGGCGTCGGGAGGCAGAAGCTTCATGCCCATTTGCAAAGAGCCGGCTTTGCGCAGAAAGTAGATTTCGCCGGTTTGGATTTCGGTGTCGTGTACGACTTTGGTGAACAGTTCCTGGCGCAGGTCGGCTTGTGCCGACTGAAACAGCACACTGCCTGCATCCATCTGGGCCAGCACGGTCTTCAACCGGTCGGGCTTGACCTGTGCCGCGGCGCGCACACCTGCGGTTCCGGCGAGAACGAGTGCGCAACCAAGCACGGCTACGAGAACCGGGAGCCGCATCAGCGCACCACCCATGCGTTGTAGGCCACGACTTTGCCGTGCGCGTCCAGCACCGTTTCGTAGCGCTCCAGGGTGACTTCGCCGGAGATAGGCTCGACGATCCGCAGAATGGCTGCCTGGCGCTCATCGTCGGTCTGCTTGGAGGAGGGCCCGCCCGCCTGGTCGCTGCGGATCTGGAAGATGAATACACTGCTGGCGCCCTCGCGCCCTGCCTCCTTGACAAGCACCTCGCTACCATGCAGAGCAACCGTCTCCACCGGGCGGTCCTTGAAGTCGATGACATGGGGCGAGACAAAGAGAAAGAGCAGGATCAGAGTCACCATCACGTCGAAGTGAAAGCTGCCGCGCTCGTAGGTCCAGAAAAAATAGCTACGTAAGAGTTTGCCCATGGATTAGCTCCTGCCTGTGTGCTTTTGCAGCGCGATCACGGTTTCGCCGTTCATGTATGGAATCAGCGCGTCGGGAATGCGCACTGTGCCATCGGCCTGCTGATAGTTCTCCAGCACGGCCAGGTAGGTGCGTCCCACGGCCAGGCCGCTGCCATTCAGTGTATGCACAAACTCGGATTTTTTGGATTTTCCCTGCGTGATTCCCGAGGGCTTGAAGCGGATGTTGGCGCGACGGGCCTGGAAAGCCTCGAAGTTTGAGCAGGAGGAGATTTCGCGATAGAGATTTTGACCGGGCAGCCAGACTTCCAGGTCGTACGTCTTCGACGAGGCGAAGCCCATGTCGCCGGTGCAGAGCAGCACGCGGCGATAGGGCAGGTCCAGGAGTTCCAGGACGCGCTCGGCGTCGCGGGTAAGGCGCTCGTGCTCTGCGTTGGAGTCCTCCGGCCGGCAGAACTTGACCAGCTCGACCTTCTGGAACTGGTGCTGGCGAATCATGCCACGCACGTCCTTGCCATACGATCCCGCTTCCGACCGGAAGCATGGCGTGTAGGCGCAGAAGCTGG
>CAWERM010000177.1:0-14258 GCA_963810995.1 uncultured Acidobacteriaceae bacterium
ACAGTTTCCGCTTCTTCGGGCTCGTCTTCATCCTGCCCGGCGTCGTCAGCCCCGACCTGCCCGGCGCTTTCGCCACTTTCGCCGCTTACGGCGACTTCGCGACCGGACTGCTCGCTTTGCTGGCGCTCGTGACGGTCAGGATACGTCCGGCCTTCTGGCTGTTCGTCGTCGCCTTCAATCTCGTCGGCGTGACCGATCTCATTGTCGACTACTGCCTCGCCATCCAGGCCGACCTCCCGGCGCGGGCAGGCGAGCTCGGCGCCGCGTACGCGATCCCCATCATCTACGTGCCCCTGCTGATCTTCGGCACATATGCGACCATCAGCGAACAGGACGAGTGCCCGCTCAACGAGTTGCCGCAGCTATTCACCACGGTAAAGTCTCCGGAAGTCTGCGCCGCAATCAGCAGCAACGCTGTATCGCCGGAGTTGGTTAGGGTCGCCTGTTGGGTCGCGCTTGCCGTATTTAATTGCTGTACCGCAAAGCTGAGACTCAACGGCGCTAGCGCATCAGTCGCCGGCAACACGCCCACTCCGGTCAGCGACGCGGTCTGCGTGCCCACGCTGTCCGTCATGCTAAAGCTGCCGTTTAGTGTGCCGGAGGCCATTGGTTGGAAGGCGACCGATACGGTGCATCCCACATTGGACGCAAGCGTCGGGCCGCATGTGTTCGCGGTGACGGCGAAGTTGGCTGTGACCGACGGAGTTTGCAGAGTGGCTGTCACGCCGCCGGTGTTGGAGATCGTAATATTCTGCGCAGCACTGGTAGAACCAACGTTGGTTTCCGAATACGTAACGCTAATCGGGTTCAGAATAATTGCCGCCGCGATCGTGCCTGTTCCTGTAAGGGCCGCGGTCGCTTGTCCGCCTGCAACGTTGCCGTACACGGTCAACACCCCCGTGCGTGCGCCGGTCTGCGCAGGCAGGAACTTTACCTGGACGGTGCAGGCTGCACCGGCGGCAATGGCCGATCCAATACAGTTGTCGGTCTCGTTGAAATCACCCGACGTCACCACCTGCGTGATGGTCAACGATGCATTGCCGGTATTCGTCACGGTAATGGACTGTGCCGAGCTCGCCGTCGAAATCGCCTGTGACGGAAAGCTCAGGCCGGTTGGATTCAACGTCATCGCGGGTGCAGCCGGACTGGTTGCGGTCAGCAGGGGAATCTGCCAAATGCCACGCCCGTAGGTGGCGGCGCGCAACTCGCCGCTGCGCCCATCGCCAGTTGTCATACCCGCCGCCGCAGCCAACTCAACTACCGGCGAGTTGGGCAGGCTGGTCCCATACAAGCTCCAGCAGTTCGAGTTGGTGCAGTTGCCCACCGCAGTGGTTACGTAGACGCCCGAGTCCATCGCCACATACAAGGTGTTAGCGTCGTTGGGATCGACCAACACAGCGTTGGCGGGAGTATTGGGCAGGTTGCTGCTGATGTTGCTCCAACTCGCTCCTCCGGAGGTTGATTGATAGATGTGCGGCGCATTCGTTCCATTCCCGGCGAAGCCCATCACTGTCGCGTAAACCGTCATTCCAGTAGCGTCGTGCGGGTCAGCCACCACCGACGAGATGTCGAATCCGCCGGGATTGAAGAGATGTGCATCTGCCGTATCGTTGGTTACCGTCGACTTGGCGATGTCCGTCCATACTGTGCTGCCTCCGGCGGTTGCCGCTGCATAGTTGGCAAAGATGTGCCCACCGAAGTTGGCTCCGCCATCCAGAGTGCCCGCCAGTCCCGCGTACAGCACGGTCGAGCCTGCATCCTGTGCGGCTACAGCGCCGCTCGCCGGTCCGCCGGCGGCAAGCGACTGCACCATCGCGTTGCTTGTGCCGCAGGAGGTGTTATGCGAGCCGTCGAATGAGGAGCTGATGTCGTTCGACCCTGGCCATAATGAGGTGCTGTCGGCAAGCCCGCGCCATACTCTGCATGTGCCGATCAGAACGTCGGCAGTCAGTGCGGGGTCGAGCAGGAACGGAGGATCGATCAGCGATGCGTCATTCGCTACCTGCGCGTAGCCTATGGTCGGCGGTCCGCTAAAGTTGGACGCAGCGCAGGCGTTGCCGCTGCCGCAGATACGAAGGCTTACGCCCGCCTCGGTGGACACATACCAGTTCTGCGGATCGATCTGGTCGATGGCAACGTTCCCGCCTTCGCCTGTGGCGATCTGCGGCCACGTGGTTGTCGTGGTTGCGCCGCCCGTGGCGGCTGTCCCATTTGCGCCCAGCCCTGCCAGCAGCGTCGCCGGATCGGTGGGGTGCTGCGCGAAGCTGTTCACCTCGGCCAGCGATCCCAGCCCGGAGTTCAGGTTTTGGAAGTGGTTCGCGTCGTCGGGCGAGCAGGGTGTCTGTTGCTGATTGACACCATCCAATGAGCGCCATAAACCGCCGTCGTTTCCCACGTACAGGAGCGGCAGAGTGCCTCCCGTCCCCGTATTCGCCAGCACGGCAATCGCATGTTGCGCAGGCGACACCTTCGCCGGAGCATTGCATCCATTCGTCGCATTGGTGGTATTGCGCAGTGCGCATCCAGAGGCCAATGAGCAGCGATAAAGGTCCACTGTCCCCGCAAATAGCAGCGTGTCGGTGTTCGTTCCCGCTCCTGTGGCAATCGCCGCCAGCGACAGGTTGTAGTCCGCCTGTGTAATTGCGGTCGAACCGCTGCCCGCCTCCAGCGGAGTCGAAGTCAACTGCTTGCCGAATGCAATGGTTGCGCTTGTGCAGTTCGTTCCCGACAGCGCGCACACGTCCTGGTAGAGTCCCTGGTCCAAATTGTTCGCGTCCACCGTCAACGCGAAGGTGTCTCCTGTAACCGGCTGCACCGACAGCGCGCCGCGAAAGATGGGACATCCCGTACTTCCAGTCCCACTTGGATTCGCTGGGCAGGCAGTCGTCGTCAATCGAGCGCCTGGCTGCTGTGTCAGCCGCGTCCACGAGATGCCGTCGGGCGACGAGTAGTATCCGTGAAAGCGCAGCGCCGCGTAAAACATCTTCCGCACCGGGTTCCACGCCACCGCCGTCGCGGCATTTCCCGACGCGCCGCCCGAGGTGGGCCGTTGCACCACCTGGCTGTCGTCCAGTACCAATCCCATCTGCCAGGTAACACCCGCGTTGGTGGAGTAGTAGAGACCCATCACGCTATACTTGGTGTCCGCGGCGTTCACCAGCACGCCCTCCGAGGATTGTGAGATCGCCGCAACCACCAGCCCCGGCGTCACGCTGCTCCACGCAAAGCCTGCTACGCTGAGACCAACAAACGAATGATTCCCGGCCACGTTGTCGTTCGACTGCTGCGCCAGCGTCCATGTCTCGCCGCCATCCGTCGAGCGCAGAATCCCCGCCCCGTAGTACGAGTCTGCGGCATCGTTGGGGTCGCCCGTTCCGGCCAGCAGAACGTCGGTTCCGCTCGCATTGTTTATGCTGATCGCGCCGATGCTCAACGACGGAATCGACACACCTCCCGCGTTCGCGCTGAAGACGGGAAGTGTGTCAGTCAACGGAGTAAAACTGACACTGACCGCCGCGCCCGCAGCATTGGTGGACTTCCACACTCCGCCGCCCGTAGTTCCCAGGTACACCGTGTTTCCGGACGCATCCGCCGGATCGATCGCAATCGAGGTCACGCGCCCGGTCACTGTGCCATAGCTCTGGCTGTCAATCTGCGCCGGACCTACGGCCTGCCACGCGGCATTCAGCGGATTCAGATGTGGAATTGTATGCGGTCCTGTCATCGTCCCCGCCTGCTGTGCGCACACACGAGGGATGCTGGGCACACAAATCACCGCGAAGCATATCCCCAGGCCGCACCAACCGGCCCGCAGCATAGCTGGCAGTCTTTGTGGAGTTCGACGAATCGCTGCTGAAACCTGTGCGCGCATGGCATGTGGCCCGGGCCCAGCCGCATCCTCCCTGGATGCAGCCAGCAAGTGCTGGTCGAATCAACGCAGAGAAGGACACAGATTCCTGCCGATTCAGAAAGAGATGAGGAACTTCCGGAGAGTACTCTGCGGTTTACTCCGGTAGACCTCTTGAGTCTTTATCGGCAGCGGGCCGTTACCCCAATAGCGGGCAGCGAACAGTCGTTCGAGCGGCATACGATTCCGCGAGGAGCCGTGCGCGCGTCGAGCTACCAATCTACACCCGCCATATCCGCACAACAGCTTAAATATCATCGGTACTCGTCAGTGGACGAGCGAACACGCGGGCGTTTACTTTGAGTTAGCCGACGGATGGCATTAATATGCAAAATTCAAAACTCCTCCCAGTCGGAACGAAAGAGTCGATCATGTCACGAAAACCGACCTTTATCAGCCATCCCCTGATAGCCGCCGCAGCCATCTGCCTCGTCCCACTGTTTGTTCTCGCAGCGCAACAGGCGTCTCCCGCCGGGCCGCCGCCCGATGCTACAGCCCAGGAGAAAGGTCTCGGCCTCACCGGTCCCGCCAATCCAAAGCTTCCCAGTCTGATCCTTGTCGGTGACTCCACCGTTCGCAACGGTCATGGCACCGGCTCCGACGGACTCTGGGGCTGGGGCGCGCCAATCGCCGACCTCTTCGATCCCACCAAGATCAATGTGGTAAACCGCGCCATCGGCGGCTTGTCCAGCCACACCTATATATCGCAAGGCCACTGGGCCAACACGCTCGCCCTCATCAAGCCGGGAGACTACGTCCTCATCCAGTTTGGGCATAATGACGGCGGCATCAACCTTCCCGGCCAGCCGCCCGTCCCCGACCAGGGTCTCCAGCCCGGCGCACCTGCGCCTCCTCCACGCGCGCCCAACGCCCGTGGCAGCCTCCCCGGCATCGGCGAGGAGACCCTCGACGTACAAGATCCTCGTACCCAGACCACTGAAACCGTACACACGTTCGGTTGGTACCTGCGTAAGTACGTTGAGGACACGAAGGCCAAGGGAGCCACGCCTATCGTCTGCTCGCTCGTCCCGCGCAAAATCTGGGTCGACGGCCACATCCACCGCAGCACAGACACCTATCGCGGCTGGGCACAACAGGTTGCCGCCCAGGAACACGTCGGCTTCGACGATCTCAACGAGATCATCGCGCACCGCTACGATGCATTGGGCCAGGCGGTCGTCGATCCTCTCTTCGGCGATCCGCATACCCATACCACGCTAGTCGGGGCGCAACTCAACGCAGAGTGTGTCGTAGCTGGTCTGCGCGCTCTGCCTCGCGATCCTCTCGCACCCTACCTCTCCGAGAAAGGCAAAGCCATCAAACCCTACTCGGCCGGGTGAGGCAGTACGCCGAGGTCGGCCAGGCCGTTGACAAAGTACTGTGCCGCGAGGGCAACCAGCAGCAGTCCCATCACCCGCACCAGGATGCGAATCCCAGATTCACCTAACAGGCGCACCACTTTTTCCGAGTGTCCGAGCACAAGGTAGCAGGACGCCGCAGTAATCGCGATGGCAGTCAGAATGGCGGCCATCTGCCAGCGCGTCTGCGCCTGCCCCACCAGCACCATCACCGAAGTGATGGCCCCGGGCCCGGCCAGCATGGGGACTCCCAGGGGAACGATTCCGGCGTCCTCCTTCTGCGCCGCGGCCGCGGTGTCGCCCGCTACCTCCTGCGTCGCCGAGCGCCGGGCCTGTAGCATGTCCAGGCCGATCAGCATCAGGATCACTCCGCCGGCAATCTCGAACGCAGGCAGCGTAATCCCCAGCACGCGGAAGATGGCCTCACCCGCGAATGCGAACGCAGCCAGCACAATCAGCGTGGTTAGCGCGCCCTTGCGCGCAATGCGTCGGCGGCGCGGCGCGTCGGAGCCTTCGGTGATGGCAAGAAATGTGGGCAACGCAGCGAAGGGATCCACCAGAAAGAAGATGGAGCTCAGAGCCAGCACACTGAAGCGCACATACACCGAGTGCTGTAGACCATACAGGCTGACGAAATGGGTACTGAATGACACAGGCTTATTGTCGCACCGATTGAAGCGGCAATAGCCTCTTCATTGCCCGGCAGAATTCGCTGGCACTGCCGCCTGTACGGCAGGCGCCAGCATGGGGAAGCCTCGCAAGGCAAGCTGCGCGCCAGATGGGGTCAGGTGGTTGCTGTCGTGGTAGAGCAGGTTATTCGGGCGGTAAAAGATACAGGTTGGTCCAGAACAGAGCTGGGTGCGCATATCGAAGGTCTCGGCGTCTCGCCGGCTGGCCACCATGGATAGGATGGATGCCGCGGAGGTGTTGTCCTGTATGTACATCTCGTCACCTGTCGCGACGCCCGGCACCCTGGACTCCCCGCCAAATTGGCGCGCAATCCAGCTGCGGGCCGGAATTAACGTAGGCACGCACACGGCGCACCGGATCGAAGCGGAGCGCCTCGTAATCCTGCATTAGGATGACCCGCTTCCCGGCGCTGCGCAGTGGCGCCACCATGGCATCCAGCCCCTGTTCGAGGTTGGCATCGCTCTGCGTTGGCGAGGTTGGGGCCTGTTGGCCGACGCTTAGGTATCCGTTGCCTTTGGGGAAGAACTCGACGGGGCCAGCCCACAGGCCCGCCAGGACCACCAGATGCACGGTTGGGTCGTCCAGAATGCGCTTCTGTGCTGCCTGGTTGAATTGAATACAACTGCGGTAGGCAGCGTCATCGATGGTTGATGCTGCAACGCCTATCAGGGGCGGGCAGGATGTGTGAATGAGCCTGAGCAGGCGCAGGCCGGACGCTTCAGCCAGGTCGCGCATCTGGAACGATATCGCGTCGGCATGGCTGTCGCCGACCAGGGCAACGGCGGGCCGGCCATCGGGGGCGGGCATGCACTCCTGCGAGGTTGCTGGAACTACGTCGAGAACGCATGGATGCGTCAGGGAATCCAGCATAGCATCCTGTGCGGCGAGGACAGGAAAGCGTTGGGGAAGCCCTTGCATCTTCACCATCACCACGCCTGGAAGCGCGACCAGCACTCCTGCTGCTGCGTAGCGGCACAGCAACCTGGCGGTCGGTGTGGTGGAGTGGCGGAATGGCTGTTCCACGAAGCGATAGGAGAGCCAGGCGATCCCAAGTGAAAGCAGGACCAGGCCCAGCGCCTTACCGGTTGAGATGGGGTGGTCCGCGCATATGCGCACGAAGCTGAGCAATGGCCAGTGCCACAGGTACCAGGAGTACGAGACCAGCCCGACCCAGCGAGAGGGCTTGGACGAGAGTAGGCGCAGGTTCAGCCATGCGCCGGGCGCGGAGAGGATAAGCGCCGATCCCAGCACCGGCGCTAGCGCAGCCGCTCCTGGAAAATGCGTGGTCGTGCCGTAGGTGACGACAGCAAACGCGATGGCAACGGTCCCGGCCACGCTGCGCAGTTCGGCCCATCGCGCCCCTCCGTACAGGCTATGCGCGTCGCCGCGGCGATTCGGATTGGCCTCGTGGATGGCCATCAGCACACCCACCGCCAGCTCCCATGCGCGTGTGGGCAGAAGATAGAACGCGGCGGTTGGGTAGGTCCTTGTGCCCACGAGGCTGAGCGTGAAGGAGAGGACAGCTATCGCCAGCATGGCCTTGAACAGCCTCCCGCGCATGCGTTCGCCCCGCGACCTTCCCAGCCGGGCGAACAGAAGCACAAGCAGAGGAAAGAAGATGTAGAAGTGCTCCTCGACTCCCAGGCTCCACGTCATCAACAGTGGGTTCTGCTCAGTGCCCACAGCAAAGTAGTCGGCCTTCCACCAGGCCAGGATGTTGGAGATGGAGAAGACACTGCTGACGGCATACTCGTCGAACAGCTTCAACTCGGTCGCAGTCAGCAGGACGACTGAAACCAGATAGCAGAAGATCAGTAGGCAGAAGAGCGCAGGTAGAATACGTTTTGCCCTGAGCCGGTAGAAACTGGTAAGGCTGAAGCGGTCCGCGCTTACGTCGCGATAGATGTGCGCGCCGATCAGGTATCCAGAGATGACGAAAAAAATATCGACGCCAATGAAGCCCCCGGGTATTGCGGCTACGCCGGCGTGAAAAAGAACAACCGAGAGGACTGCTATCGCGCGCAGACCATCGATGTCTTTGCGGTAGGCGTCTCGCTGGTCGTGGACTGAGGCCTGGAATTCTGTCGCCTGGCTGTTCGACACTTCCTCCGGAACAAGCATTTCGATATCCGTCCTCCGGAATTCCAAGCAGCAGGTGAGTTGTCGGCTGGAACCACTATGCAGGAACCGACAGGCCCATTCTAGAAGGCGAGTGCTGTAGACCGTACAGGCTGACGAAATGGAAGTCCAAACTCACAAGCTATTCTTTCACTTAAACGACGGCTGATTCACTTCAGGTAGGCCCGCACCAGGTCGATCAGTTCCTCGGTCAACTCGAAAGGCATGTCCACTGCCTTCTTCGGCGACAGCAGATGCAGCCGTATGTAGTCTTCCAGCACCTAGGCCATCAGGCTGTTGATGCCGCCGCGCACGTTGGCCAGCAGCATCAGTATGTCCACGCAGTCGTCGCCTGTGGTCAGCCAGCGTTCAATAGAGTCCACCTGACCGCGGATGCGCTTGATGCGTGATCAGCTTCTGTTTTTTCCGGATGCGCCATGATTTTGCTTGACTGGTGCTAGGTTGCGGTGTGTCCCGGAAGATCGCTTTCCCTCCCGCTCACGTCGATTCTCTCACTACTCCTACCAGCATACGACTCATGGTTCGATTGTGGAGATCGACAGAGAATGCGCGCTCTGCTGTTGACAGACGCGGTACAGCTATCGCGACTAGAATTTAGACATCGGTATAATAAGAGATTCAGCGGTCGGGGGACTGGCTGGGATACTTCTATCTACAGGCGAAGGAGCAGCGATGGCGTTAGAGACGACGAAGAATATCTGGCACAACGGACAGATGATTCCATGGCAGAAGGCCCAGATCCATGTGATGTCGCATGTGATCCACTATGGCTCTTCGGTCTTCGAAGGGATGCGCTGTTATGCGCAGCCCAATGGCGCGGCCATCTTTCGCCTGCAGGACCACATGCGCCGCATGTTGGACTCAGCCAAGATCTATCGCATGCCGCTTGGCTATACGCTAGACGAGCTGTGCTCCGCGGCTGTCGATCTGGTCGAGGCCAACGGCGTGGCGCCGTGCTACATCCGGCCCATCGCCTTTCGCGGCTACGGTGAAGTGGGCGTAAACCCGCTCAACTCTCCGGTCGAGGTGTATATCGCGAACTATCCATGGGGCAAGTATGTCTCCGGCAGCGGCGGCGCGGATGTCTGCATCTCCAGTTGGAACCGCCTGGCGCCCAATACCATGCCGTCGATGGCTAAGGCTGGCGCGAATTACATGAACTCGCAGCTCATCCGCATGGAGGCAGAGATCAACGGCTATTCAGAGGGGATCGCGCTGGATGTGAACGGCTATCTCTCGGAGGGATCGGGCGAGAACATCTTCCTGGTGCGCGATGGTGTTCTCTACACCACCCCGTTTGCCAACTCGGTGCTGAACGGGGTTACTCGCAGGTCGGTGCTCACCATTGCCAGGGAGCTCGGCATTCCAGTTGTCGAGCAGGCGCTTCCTCGCGAGATGCTGTACATCTGCGACGAGGCCTTCTTCAGCGGAACGGCTGCGGAGGTCACCCACCTGCGCTCGGTGGACAAGATTCTTGTCGGCGATGGCACCATGGGGCCCATCACCACGGCGATCCATAAAGAATTCTTCGCCATCGTCAACGGCATCAAGCCCGACCGCTTCGACTGGCTCACCCCAGTCAAAGTCCCTGTAGCCGAGCCGGTCGGAGTCTAGAAATTTCTTGATGAGATACGAAGAGGCGGCCAATTTGGTCGCCTCTATTTCTTACTCAGCGATTCCGCTCATCGCACAATGCGCAGGCTGCGTTCCCAGCGTGCGAAGTAGAGCAGGGAAGTAGCCAAGCCATGATGGCGTACGATCCCATCTGTTTGCAGTTCTGCGGTGGAGGATAACCCAGCCGCTGGGCCCGCCTTGGCCTGATTCATCGAGAAATAAATAAGAAATGGTTTGCCGACAATCGCCTCCCTTGGCACCAGCCCCCAGTAGCGGCTGTCCTCACTGTCGTTGCGGTTGTCGCCCAGCACAAAGTAGCTATCAGCCGGAATGTTGAGCTCGCCCTGCGAGACCAGCTTGTGCATCTGGATCCACCAGCGCGAATCCACAGCGGGATAGGCGCGATCCACCTGCGGGAAATCGTCGCGATAGCTGTCCGGCGCTGCGGGACGGTAGACAGTGTAAGGCTCGGTCAGGGCGCGGCCGTTCACGAATACCTGCCTGTCGCGCAGATGTAGCCGGTCGCCCGGAAGGCCGATGACGCGTTTGACCAGGTATTTGCTGGGGTTGACGGGATAATGGAAGACAATGATATCCCCGCGACGAATAACATTTGTGGGAGCAAGGGCAGGGAAGTGTTGCGCCGTGATTTGTTTGTTCACCAGCAGAAAGTCGCCAACCAGAAGAGTTGGCTCCATCGATGCGGAGGGAATCAGGAAGGGCTGCACAACGAAGGTCAGGATAAAGAGCGCGATCACCAGCATATAGAGCAGCGATTGGAATGCCTGAAGCAGGCTATGCTGGTGGGTAGTATGTTCGCCGGTCTTGCTCGCGTCACTCATCGCGCAGCTTTCTTTTGTACCGATTTAGCGCCCGTCGCCGCATCTCCATTGCGGTTCGCCTTCAATTGCACGCCGGAGTTGAGACTGGCAAAGGCCAGTCGCGCTGCCTCCTGTTGGGCCTGCTTCTTGGTGCTGCCCTCGGCGCTGGCCAGGGTGCGAGCTGCTCCGTTTGCTCCGGCCACGCGCACCTCGATGCGGAAGCGCCTTTGGTGGTCGGGCCCGGACTGGGCGATCAGGATGTACTGCGGCTGCTCGTGGCCCGTGGCCTGCAGGCACTCCTGTAGTGCGGACTTGTAGTCGCCCACCGCGCCTGAAAGTGGTTCGCTGGAGTGCAGCACTCCGCTCAGACTGGCCTCGGCAGGATCGATAATGTGGCGATGGATAAAGCTTCGCGCGGGCGTAAGACCGCCGTCCAGGTAGAGCGCCGCGATCACTGCTTCCAGCGCATTGGCCAGCAGCGCCGGCTTCCGTTGCCCGCCGCTATGCGCCTCTCCGCGGCCTAGCAGAAGCATGGGACCGAACTCCATGCGCTGTGCCACCTGCGCCAGATGTTGGCTGCTCACCAGCGAGGCGCGCAGACGCGTCAGGTCGCCCTCCTTCAGCGCGGGAAACCGTTTGTACAGCGCTTCCGCCACCACCAGGCCAAGCACTGCGTCGCCCAGAAACTCCAGCCGCTCGTTGTCTGAACCCGGATCGCGTGTGCCCTCGGGATTGCTCTCGTAGGCCAGCGAACTATGCGTCAGCGCCAGCTTCAGCAGCCCAGGGTCTTTGAACTTGTAGCCGAAAAATCGTGCGTTAGAACTGTCTCCAGCCGCGTTTGCGGCAGGCGGCGGGGACGCTGGCTGGTCCGCCGGACTGTCAATCTTGGCATTTGCTATGGCGGCCCGACGCGGCGTCTTGGCAGAGCGCTCTGCGGTGGTTGCGCGCGTCGTCATGGGCTCTCCCAAAGGTACCTCTGAACTTCAGTTTACCGGAGTTGCCCGTTAGAAAAGATGTCTTCGCAGGCACCTACTGCGGCGGGGAGGGGCGATAGGAATCCTTTTCGGCTTTACCTGTGGGATCCAGCGGTGCGTCGTCGTCTGCGGGAACGGGAGTTTGCTGGCCGGTTGGACTCGCTGTATGTTGAGGTAGCACAAACGGCTGCTTTATGCCTGCTTCGGCGGCTGCTTTGGTGTCTGGCTGGCTGTCCCGGCTGGCCAGCGCGGCGCGATACTCGGCCACCGCCTTATCGCGTTGCGGACGCACCACGGTAGGATCGTCGGGATCTCGCGCGATGTCGTACATCCGGCCCAGGTAAATGTGCGCCCATGCGACTGTGCGTGGGTCATGCGAGAGCTTTATCGCCTGCGTAAGGTTGTCCAAGGCGCCCTCCGGGTCGGCCTGCAACAGTTCGATCCGCCCCAGCAGATAATGCGCCGCAGCGTTATCCGGATCGGCCTTCAGCGCGGCATCGGCCAGTTCGCTGGAGCCGTCAAGATCGCCCTTCATCAGCTTGCTCTCGGCCAGGTCGAGACCGGCCAGTGGGCGTGGAGTACGCCTCATCACGTCGCCGCCCGAGCCCTCCGGCAGAAAGACGATCTGCTTGATGTGGTTCCTTTCGCTATCCACATCCATGCCGTACACCATGGCGCCCATATCGTCCTTCAGACTGGTCCCATCCTTCTCCATCTGGCCCAGTTGATTGTAAAAGTAATCCGCCATCACCCAACCCTGGCGCATGTCCAGGTCCACCTTGCGTCGCCGCACCTGTTCGGCCTGGCGGTCGTACTCGCTCATATCCGCATCGTAGTGCTCCATCACGGAACGCTCCCGTCCTGCGCTGGGCCTCACCGGCTTGGCGATGCCCACGTCCATGGTCTGCGCCTCCACCGCCTTGATCAGGCACTCCGTCACCAGCGCCACGATGTCCGTCTTGTAGACGTACTCCAGCGGAGCGTCCTGCACCGGCTTCATCAGCGGCTGTAGGCGGTTGATCGAGGAGCTGCGCGTCACCACCAGCGGTTCCACCAGGAAGTGCAGATAGGTGTGCCGGATCAGGTCCATCGGTACCGCATCCGGCGGGTCGCTCCGCGGCGACACCACCACCACGGAGTCGGTGCCGTTGTAGCGCGCATTGGTCTCCTCCGGCGCCAGCATCGGCTCCAGCAGCACCAGAAAGCGCCGACCGTCATAGCTGCTCACCGGCAGTCGCAGAAAGATGTTCGTGTCCAGAATCATCTTGACCAGCGGTGCGTGAACGCGATCGATCAGGCCCTCGTACTCCGGGCGATGCTCGATCCATACCGAGTGCAGTTGCACCACGGCCGCAAAGTTGCGCAGTAACGGAAGGATCTCCACCACCTGAGCGGCGTCCAGCGGAAGATCGGACGCATCCACCGATGTGACCATCTCAGGCAGGGGAGTGATGTAGATGGAGAGCGAGACATACTGCGCCACGTTGCGCGCAGGGTCGCTGAGGTTGTGCTGGCGGATGAAGGCGCATAGTGCGTCGCGCGCATCGCGTGCCGTCGCGGAGGCGGAAAGTTCAGCATTCAGCTCATCACGCACTTTCATCCGCACCGGGTTCGATTCAGCCAAGCCGCTATCGTACCCGCAGACGTTCAGCGCCGTGGACAGAAAAAAAAGTGGCTCGCTCGTCTCCAGCGTAATGGCCGAGCCGGCCGCCTCGGGCTGCGCAAAACGCGGCATGGGAGTCGTCTCCACTGCCCGGCGAATTGGGAGCGCTGCTGGACGATGACGATGAACTGGAGCCTGTCGCCTGCTGCGCGTGCATCTCCGGAGCCAGCACCAATGCGCCCACCAGCAACCCAACCGCTCCCGTAACCATCATCCAGCCTCGCACCGCGTTCGGCAGGCGTAGCGGGGCGACTGGCAGGGAAGCAATTCGCAAGGGCCGGGAACAGTTTAGGCTAGACACAATAAGGATTCGACGCTCCCCACCGAGTTTAAGAGAGCTAGAGACCGATAGCAAGTTACAGAGGAACCGAATGCCCCAGTCGGACTCCCCGTCAGGAGTTCCATTCAACCATGATCGTCATTCTGACTCGAAGAGTCAAATCTCCGTCGCTGTCTCTTCGGGTGCCCCAGGTCTCGATTCTGAGACCTGGGATTTCAAGTGCCATTTCATGACTACACCCATGCAGTCGAAATGCTCTAAGCTAGGAGAGCATGTCCTTTACGCTCGCCATCAACGGCCAGAACCGCAGCTTTGACAATCTGACCTCACCAGTCTCGCTCGCCCAGGCCATCGCCGCGATGAACCTCAAGGGCGACCGCATCGCCGTCGAGCACAACGGCCAGATTGTCCAGCGCGCCCATTGGGCTGGCACCATCCTCACCACTGGCGACCGGCTGGAGATCGTACACTTCGTCGGCGGCGGTGCGTTGTGAAAGGGAACTAGCGGAGAACACTAGAAGAGCGAGTCCAGCCAGAGGTTCCAGAACCGCGACGCGGCGTCTTCCAGGACCGGAGCGTATCTCTGTCCGTCAGCCCGTAGTCCGGCGACAGCAATCCCGGAATGGTTCAGCTCGCACGCGTGGCCTACATACCATCGTTCCAGACCATTTGCCGTCACTTCGGGATGGAATTGCAACCCTAGAGCAAAGTTATCGATAGCAAATGCCTGATTTATATATTGATCTGTCTTGGCCAGATGCACTGCGCCCGGTGGTAGATCGAACGTATCTCCATGCCAGTGCATGAGATAT
>CAWERM010000178.1:0-3522 GCA_963810995.1 uncultured Acidobacteriaceae bacterium
TCTCCAGATGCAGGTGGCCGCAGCAGCGCGCAAGCCCATTCTGATCCATTGCCGGACCTCGGAGCTGGCCACGCCCGAAGCCAAAGAAAAGTTCGCCGCAGCCGATGCCTGGGAAGACATTCTGGAACTGATCGAGGCCCACTGGAACCCCCAGGCGCGGCACGGAATCCCCGCCGGTATCCTGCACTGCTTCTCCGGAGCCATCGAGCAGTCCCGCCACGCGCTCGACCTCGGCTTCTATCTCTCCTTCGCCGGCAACCTCACCTATCCCAAGGCCGTCGGCCTGCGCGAGGTTGCAATGTCTGCTCCCGCCGACCGCATTCTGGTCGAAACCGATGCGCCGTTCCTCGCGCCCATTCCGCACCGCGGCCAGGCAGAACGAGCCTGCCCTGATGGTCCACACCGCGCAGTGCCTCGCTGGGCTGCGCGGAGTTTCCTCGGAAGAGATCGCCGCACTCACCACAGCCAACTTCCAACGCCTCTTTCCTTCCACCTCGAACCTCGAACCTTGAACCTGCTCTATACTTCCTTCTATGGCATCCGACAACAGCTTCGACGTAGTCAGCAAAGTGGATATGGCCGAGGTAAAGAACGCCGTCGATCAGGCAACCAAGGAGATTCACACCCGCTTCGACCTGAAGGACTCCAAGTCCAGCATCTCCATCGAGGGCGCCGACGCCATTCAACTCGCCTCGCAGGACGAGTACAAACTGGAAGCGGTCAAGGAGATCCTTCGCCAGAAGCTGGTCAAGCGCGGCGTCTCGCTCAAGAACCTGGAGTACGAAAAGATCGAGCCTGCCGCCGGCTCCAGCGTGCGGCAGAAGATCAAGTTGCAACAGGGCATTCCATCGGACAAGGCCCGGCAGGTCGCCGCGCTCGTCAAGGAGATGAAGCTCAAAGCTTCTGCCAGCATTCTGGGAGACACCGTACGTGTGGTTAGCAAGGACAGCGACACGCTGCAGAAGATCATTGCCAAATTGCGCGCCGGGGACTTCGGCGTCGAACTGCAGTTCACCAACTACCGCGGCTAACGCAACACCGGCCCTACGACGCAGCTCGCAGAATCCTTAGTCGCAACCTGCTACTCTAAATTCACGTGAGCGCTCTCTCCATTGCGACAGCGAAAGAGGTCTTCGATCTGCTGCGCGACGACCTGGCCGCCATCGAGCAGGAGTTTACCCGCCAGTCCGCCTCCGAGGTCGACGTCATCACCGACATCGCACAGTACCTGATGGCCGGCGGCGGCAAGCGCATCCGTCCGCTGCTTCTTCTGCTCTCCTCCAAGGCGCTGGGCTGCACCAGCCATTCGCGCATCCGCCTTGGCGCTGTGGTCGAGATGCTGCACACCGCAACCCTGGTGCACGACGACATCATCGACGAGGCCGACACCCGCCGCGGACGCCCCTCCTCCAACACCACCTGGGGCAACGCCAAGTGCGTGCTCGCCGGCGATTGGCTCTATATGCAGTCCTTCTCGACGGCGCTGGAGGAGCGCAACTTCCGCGTCCTCGAACTGCTCATCTCCCTCACCCAGCAGATGGTCGAGGGTGAGCTGCTCCAGATGCAGAAGCTCGGCCGCCTTATCAACGAAGAAGAGTACTTCGACCTCATCTATCGCAAGACTGCCTGCCTCTTCAGTGTCTCCATGCAGCTCGGCGCCGCCATCACCGGGGCCAGCGACGAGACCGAATCCCAGCTCGGTGAGTATGGACGCAACCTCGGCCTCGCCTTCCAGATCGTCGACGACATGCTCGACCTCACCGCCACCGAAGACATCCTGGGCAAGCCCGTGGCCAGCGACCTGCGCGAGGGCAAGGCGACCCTGGCTGTCATCCACGCGCTGGAGCGCGGTACCGGAGCCGACCGCGAGGCCATCCGCACCGTGCTGGCCGAACGCAGCTTTACCAGCGTCTCGCGCCCGCAGATTCTGGAGATTCTCGAACGCCACGGCTCCATCGCCTACGCCATGGACACCGCCTGCGCCTACGCCGAGGCCGCACGCCTCTCCATCGCCGACCTGCCCCATTCCGAGGCCAAACGCGCGTTGCTCTGGGTCCCGGGCTTCGTCACCAGCAGAGATCGCTAGGTGCTGCCCAAATAAATAACGCCCCGCGCGGCTGGCTGGCCATGCGGGGCGATCTGTTTAGTAATTTTCCTAACGTATTAGCGCTGCAATTACGCGGTCTTGGCCTCCACTTGCTTGGGCTGCGCGGCGGTCGTACCGATCTCCACCTTCACCTGCTTCGGCTTCGCGGCCTCCTTCTTGGCCAGCGAGATGGTCAGCACGCCTGCGTCATAGGTTGCCTTCACCGCGCCGGCGTCCACCGTCTGCGGCAGCGTGAAGGTGCGGGTAAAGCTGCCATAGCGCCGCTCGATGCGATGGAAGTTCTCTTCCTTCTCCTCCTTCTCGAACTTGCGCTCGCCCTTCACGGTCAACGTCTGGTTCTCCACATTGACGTCCAGGGCTTCCTGCTTGATGCCCGGTACCTCCAGCTTCAGCACCAACTGGTGTACATCCTCGTAGATGTCCACCGGCGGGATGAAGCTGCCCATGGCCAGCGACTCCTGCTCCCCCTCCGGAAGGGCGAAGTCGCTAAAGATCGAGTTCAGGCGGTTCTGCAGCACCGCGACATCGGCCAACGGCGAACGAAACGGAACAAATCGAGTCAGTGAAGTCATCTCAAAGTCTCCTCATAGGAAATTTTGGAGCTTACGGATGGCACTAAGGCTACCCACAGCATCCATAGACAAATAGTATCATAAAATAAGCAGATAATATGATAAAAATACACTCATATTTATACAATCATTCTGTCTCATCTTGAATTCCTTTTATCTATAACAAAATAATGATTTTCCAAAACAAAAGACTTGCAAATAATGACCCAGTGCCACCAGCAATCCCACCCCAAAGTCGGTATTGCGGTATCAAAGCGCCTACTCCGCAGTCTCTTCCTGATCCATCCTACCGTCCTCTGCCTTGTCCAGCTCAAGATCGATCGGCTTCATCGCGCCGCCTTTTCCCTCCACCAGCACCTGGATGCGGCCCTCGGCCTGCTCCAACTCCTTCTTGCAAGCTCCGGAGAGCTTCATGCCGTCCTCGAAGAGGCGCACGGATTCATCCAACGACAGGTCGCCGCGCTCAAGCCGTTCCACTACCGTCTCCAACTGCGTCAAGTGCTCTTCAAAGTTAGCCATAGCCACCTCTTCTTTCTATGCTCTTTCAAGCCAGTCCCAGCACCTGTGCCGCAGCCGTGTATTTACCGAAGGGCGCGCTCACTTGGCAGCCCTGCACCATGGTCCGCGCCTCGGCCAGCATATGTTGGGCAATCAGAATTCCCTCGGTGCGCGCAGCCTCGGGCGTGCAGGCCGCCGCCATGCGGGCCATAATCGCGTCCGGCATGGAGATCTTCAGGTCGTTCTTCAGGAACTCGGCGTTGCGCACACTGATGAGCGGCCAGATGCCTGCGATCACAGGGATGCCAGCAATACGACGAACGAAATAAAGAGGCACATAAACAT
>CAWERM010000179.1:0-7944 GCA_963810995.1 uncultured Acidobacteriaceae bacterium
ACGCTACGAAGTACAACGTGCCCTTTCTGCTGCATCCGTTCGTCTAGTCTCTATTCGACACGCGGTTGCCCGGCGCAATGCACCTTCTGCCTGTGGCCGCAGACGCTGAGCGGGCACGCATGGCGCAAGCGCTCCACCGACGATGTGGCGGCAGAGATGGCCAACGCCAAGAAGCTCTTCCCCCATGTGAAGGAATTTTTCTTCGACGACGACACCTTCAACATCCAGAAGGCGCGCACCATTGAGCTATGCGAGAAGCTGAAGCCGCTGGGCCTCACCTGGTCCTGCACTTCGCGCGTGACGACAGACTATGAAACCCTGAAGGCGATGAAGGAGGCCGGCTGCCGGTTGCTGATCGTTGGCTACGAATCGGGCGACCCGCAGATCCTCAAGAACATCAAGAAGGGCGCAACCGTCGAGCGCGCGCTGGACTTTACCCGCGACTGCCACAAACTCGGCCTGGTCATCCACGGCGACTTCATCCTCGGCCTGCCCGGCGAGACCGCGGCGTCGATCCGCAACACCATCGAGTTCGCCAAGCGGTTGGATTGCGAGACCATTCAGGTATCCATGGCGCACGCCTTCCCCGGCACCGAGCTGTACGACTTCGCCAAGGAGAAGGGCTACATCACCAACCTTTCCATGAGCGACGACGCCGGCCATCAGATGGCCCACATCGAGTACCCCGGCCTGCCCGCCGAGTACGTCCTGGAAATGGTGCATAAGTTCTACGACGAATACTTCTTCCGCCCCAAGGCCGCGTTCCGCGTTGTCTGGCAGGCCATCGTCAATCGCGATGTCCCGAGGCTCTACAGCGAGGCGCGTTCCTTCATGAAGCTGCGGGGACAACGTAACCGCTCCGCCCGCGCCACCAAGGCCGCCAACGCGCTCAAGGCCCAGGCTTCTTCCAGCTAAACGCGGCGCGCGCACTTATCCGTTCCACTGAGCGGCTGGCCCAGGCTGGCCGCTTTTCGTGTGAGGTATGCTTGGAACAATGCAATATCGTCTGCATATCAATCAGGCGGAGTATCTCGGTGGGCTGCTTCCCATGATCGATGCAATAGCGCGGATGACTCGCCACCATGCTCACCGAATGCACACTCCCGGTTGGCAATTGCTGCTCGATTTTGCAATTTTCTTGATCGTTACGCTGCTTCTCGGTCTGCAACACTTCACTAGCTACGTGGAACTGACGCCCTCGTCACTGGAATACCGCGCATTGTGGCGGCATCGTTCCATCCTTTATAGCCAGATGAAGAGGATCGTTCGCGTATCCCGCATCGCAGAGATCTACGCAGACGAAATGAAAAAGCTGAGCTTCCGTCTCGACAAGCCACAGGAATTTTTCACTGAGTTCAGGCAATACGCTCCGCACGCGCTGCGCGAGGGCGACGCCCAATGAAGCACACTCTCACTCCGCAACGCTATCTCATTCTGCTTGCCGTGATGCTGACCGCGTCGGTGGGCGACACACTGCTCTCCCATGGTATGACGCAGATAGGCCCGGTCTCGCTGGCGCATCTGGTACTGCTTCTGGCTGCACTACGCAATCCCTGGGTGATCACTGGAATCCTTTGCCTGCTGGGCTTCTTTGCGAGCTATCTCACCGCACTCTCCTGGGCCGACCTTACCTTTGTGCTGCCGGCCACGGCGTTTGGATACGTTGTGGTCGCGTTCCTGGCCAAGTATTGGCAGCATGAGACGATCACCGTCTACCGCTGGGTAGGAATTCTGCTGATCGTCTGCGGCGTCGGCTTTGTTGCCAACGGGCCGTCGCTTACCCTGCACGAGTCACAACATCCAACGGAAGAACCCGCATCCGAAGCCGCAACTACGGGTGAGACGCGATGATGTTTCCAACGCATATCTACGCCGGGCCCATCGAAACATGGGCCACCATCATTACGGTCGCGGCCACGGCGGTTGCGGGGGATGTGCTGACAGCGGGGGCCATGCGGCGCATCGGCGACCTCGACCTGATCCGCGCCAAGTCCGGCATGAGCGGGGCCATTCGCACCGTCACATCGAGTCCAATGTTTCTGATGGGTGTGCTGTCCATGGCCGTCAGCTTCTTCTCGCTGCTCTTCACCCTGTCGAACGTCGAGCTCTCACTGGCTGCGCCTGCCAGCGCTTCACTGACCTTCCTGGGCAATGCCTTCGCCGCCAAGCTCTTTCTCAAAGAAAATGTCAATCTACGCCGCTGGCTGGCCGCGCTGTTTGTCTGCGCAGGCGTGTTTCTACTCTCCAAATAATGTGCGTCAGCGTTGCGGAGCGCTTGGTACTGGAGAAGCAGGCGATTTTGTCGGTGCTGTGGATCTGAGCCAGATCAGAAGCTGACCGGTCTGGCGCATCAGGTGGATCTCGGCCTGATGCAGTTGGAAGCCTGCGTCGAGCACGCCAAGGTACTTCTCGCGTTCGGAAATTCTTGCGTTCTGCTCCTCCTTGGGCGTCATCTGCGGCCCGCCGGGGTTGCCGGACTGAAGCTGCTGCTGGAGGACGTCGAGCTGCTGCTGTGCGTATTGCTGTTGCAGTTTGGCGACCTCGGCCTGTGCCTGTAACTCGTCGATGGAATGGCGCAATCGGCTCTGCCCATCGAGCGCCAAGATCTGTGCATTCTCCGCGTCGTGCTTGGCGTGCGCGGCATCGGCGGCCGATTCGCGCGCCTTGGCTCCACGCGCTCTGTCCATAAGAGGAAGTGTGATCTGGACGCCAAACGCGCCCTCGCTGGCACGCAGGGTGGTTTGACCAGTGTTCGCCTGATAGACCTTCTGCAGTTGCGCAAACGAGTCGCTGAAGGTGGCGTAATAATTGAACGTGCCAAACAGGCTCACCTGGGGGCGGCCGAGGAAGCGTGCGTCTCCGCGGGCCTGGTTCTGTTTGGCCTCGGCGCCGGCAAATAGTGCGGCGACACCGGCGTTAGCGTAGCCATGCACTGTTGTATCAGCTGTTGTGTCCAGCGCCACGGGGCTGGCCGGGAAGATACTATCGACACTGAGCGCGGTTGTGGACAGGCCGACGAGCCTTGCCAGGTGCTCACGGTCGGTTGCCGTTTGGTCTGCGGCGCGCAGGCTTGTGAGGTGAAGCTGGGCAGCGGTAAGTCTGGCCTGGGTGAGCTCGATCGCCGTATCCTGCCCGGCATCAACCCGTTCCTGCACGATGGTCACCAGAGTCTTGGAAAACCCTTCCTGTTGGCCCACAACCTGCTCGCGCTGCTGGTCGTATTCCAACGTGAGGAAAGCGAGCGCGGTATCCTCGGCGACCGATTCACGAACGTCATCGAATGCAAGCTGGGCGGCATCGACTCCGGCACGGGCCGAGCGGATGTAGGAGCTTTGCGAGGCGCTGAGGACCAGGCCACCGCCGGTGACGGTGAACAGGGTCGGCGGATAGGGGCTGTAGCCGTAGGACTGGCCGACTGCCGCGCCAGCGTTTATGGACGGTACGTAAACGTCGTGGGCCTCGGAGAGCTGGGCGCGCGCCTTGTCAACATCCGCTTGCGCTGCCTGTACGCGGGGGTTGTCGCGCAGCGCCAGGTCAACCGCCGTGCTCAGCGATATCTGGGCATGGGCCGAGAGCGCAAGCATGAAACAGATGCACAGGGTCAGAGAGCATGATAGAGGCAGACCGCGGTCGCGTTGGCAGAGCTTGAACGAAGCCATCGGCGTGGATTGTGCGTTCATGCTCATCGATAAACAGTCGTTACTTCAAGTCCGTCGCTGAGTTCGCGGTTGGTGGTGGCGTTGAGGGCAACCGTGTCGCCTTCAACAAGGCCGCCTGTGATCTCCACTTGCGTGAGGTTGACGATGGCCGGTTTGGCGGGCGTGCCCAACTGGACGGGAGTGCGCACAAGCTTGTTATGAACAATGCGGAAGACGTAGTGCTGTGAGCCCTCGTCGTGCAAGGCCTCGCGCGGAATGCTGAGCACATGCAAATGCTGCGCCGTGGTGACGGTGATGGTGACATTGGCGTTGGGTTGCAGTACGCCATCGGCATCGTCTACGTCGATGAAGCACTCGCCGACGCTGCGTGTGCCATAGCTGATAATGGTGGTGGGCACCTGGGAGATGTGGCCGTGCCAAGTGACCCCGGGTCTGGCCTCCCAGACGATCGTGACCGGCTGTCCGTCGGCCAGGTTGCCAACCTCGGGCTCGTCGAAGTAGGCCGTGATACGCATATGTTTGAGGTCCGCAACATAGATCAGGTCGTTGTTGTCGGGGTTGCTGCTGACGTAATCGTACTCGGAGACGGGGAGATAGTAGACGGTGCCGGCGATGGGTGTACGAATATTTACGCTGTCATAGGCGCGTTGGGCGGCGGCGACGGCTGCGCGTGCATCGGCCAGTTCCGCCTGCGCGCGCGCCAGATCGGCCGCGCCGTAGCGCTGGGTGCTGTGCATCTCGATACTGTGCAGCGCATTCTGGTCCAACTGCAGGCGGGAGTTGACGGCGTCAATCTCAGCCTGAGAAGCTGCTCCCTTCTGCCGTAGCTTTTGCAGCGCGGCCAGCGCATCCGTATCCTGCTGGAGTTGCCACTTGGCGCGGTTCTCGTCCGCGGCATAGGTGTTGCGCTCGTCCTGCGTGCCGCCGTGCTCAATGTCGCTCACGGCTAGTTCAGCCGCCCGCAAGGCGGAGTTGGCGGAGGCAAGCCGTGCCAACGCATCCGCATCGTCCATCTTCAGGAGCAATTGCCCCGCATGGACCTTGTCGCCCACATTGACGTAGATCTGCTGCACTTGACCGGAAACCAGCGCGTGTGCCTCAAAGTCGTCCGTCGGCTCGACTTTGCCGTTGGTCGAGGAGGACTTGACCAGGTCCCGATAGCTGACCTGCGCGGCCACCACACTGACCCGCTCGCGAGTAAGCAAACGAATCGCATACAACGCCATCAGGATGACGGCAAGCGCTGTCCCCCAGAGGGCAAACTGCATTGCACGATTTGATTTGGAAGGAGGGGCCATGTCTTCAAGTGTCAGTATATAAGACGTTTTGTCTCGCCGAACGAAGCAAAATACTACTTGCCTGGGAATAACAAAAGATTATGTTCATTCGGAGGGTGAACCAGGGAAGGAATGCTCTCGCTCACTCCGCATTTGCGAGGAGTGCAACGGCGCGCCGGCAGGTCGCAGGTCGCAGAGCTCTAGTTCGAGGCCGTCGAACTGCCGGCTGGCGTAGGGTCCCGCGTTGTGACGCAGGCGATAGAGAACATCGATGACGGAGCCCTTGACCAGCGCCAGCCTTTGGCAGCGCGTCGCCCAGCCGACGGCGTCGCGGCTCCAACCGAGAGCAGGTATTGTGCGCGGATTGGCTGGTTGCCTATTATCACTCTGCATCAGTTGCAGCGCGATGTGCTTATCCTGAATGAGGCGGATGGGCGCGGCCAGAACCACGTTGCGGGTAAGGAAGACCGGCTCGGAGTTGCCCATGCCGAAGGGCGCGAGGCGCGCAATCCAGGCCATCAGCTCAGACGTAATCTCGTCCAGCGATACTTCCGCGTCGTAGTCGAGCTGTGGTGCCAGGAGCGCGGGTGTGAGATTTGTAGCCGTATAGGACTTCATGCGGGCGCGCAGCAGGGGCAGCCGGTCGTAGGGCAGCGAAAAGCCGACCGCATGGGCGTGGCCTCCAAAGCGATGGAAGAGAGGCGCAGCCGGGTCTTCGGCGTCGTTGGCGGTAATGGCGTCCAGCAGGTGGAAGCCCGGGACGGAGCGACCGGAGCCGTGCGCGTCACCGTCGGCATGAGTGACGATTAACGCGGGCCGTCCCGTGCGCTCCACCACACGCGAGGCCAGTATGCCCAGCACTCCGCGATGCCAATCCGGATGATCGAGGACCATGCACTCGCGCGGGTACGCGCCATCAGCATCGGCCAGAGTCAGCAGTTCGCGTTCGATGGCATCCAGAGCGCGTGCCTCGGAGGCGCGGCGGTCCTGATTCAAGCGGTCTAATTTCTGCGCCAGCTCGCGCGCTCGGGCCACGTCGCGGGTCAGCAGCAGTTCCACCACGTCGTCCGCGATGTCCATGCGACCGGCAGCGTTGATGCGTGGCGCCAGCCGAAAGCCCACTTCGGTCGCGGTGGGCGCGCGGTCCAGCGGAATCTTCGCCAACTGCATCAGCGCGCGCAGGCCGGGCTGCACGGGATTGGCCAGCGCCGCCAGACCGAGTGCGGCAACAGCGCGATTCTCTCCCGTCAGCGGCACGGAGTCCGCGATCGTGGCAATGGCTACCAGCTTGAGGAACGACGGAAGCAACACCTTGCGTGTGCGTGCGCGAAAGATCTTTGAGTCCGCGGTCTGCGGAGCGGCTGCGTCCAGCAGCGCCTGCGCCAGCTTGTACGCTACGGCCGCGCCGCACAGGCTCTTGTTGGGATAGGGACATCCAGGCTGTGCGGGATTGATGACGGCCAGCGCGCCGGGGATCGCTGTGCCGTCAGGTTGATGGTGGTCGGTGACGATTAGGTCGAGGCCAAGCGCGCGCGCCTCCACCGCTTCGGCGATGGCGCGGATGCCGGTATCTACGCTAATTACCAAGCGAACGCCGGACGCAGCAGCTTCGCCGAGAATCGCGTTCTGCATCCCATAACCCTCGCGAATGCGGTGCGGCAGGTGGTAGCTGACCTGCGCGGGCCTTTGCGGTTCCATCGCCAGCCCGATGCGCTCGATGGTCGTCTTCAGCAGAACGGTTGCCGTGGTGCCGTCCACGTCGTAGTCGCCGTAGATCAGGATTGGTTCGGAGTTGCGAATTGCGCGCAGAATTCGCTCGACGGAGGCGTCCATGCCCAGCATCTGCGTGGGGTCGTTGGCGGGATCGTCCAGTAGCGCTTCCAGCGACGGGTTTAGAAAGGTCTCTGCGGTGGCCTGTGTGTCGATGCCGCGTGCGGACAGAATCCGCGCGATGACAGGCGGGCAGTGGAGTTGTGCGGCCAGGGATTCGGCGGTGTTGGCTGCATCGGGATGGCCGGTGACTTTCAGCAGCCACGCGGCCGACTGCGCTGGACCGGGGGGCTCTTGCTCCACTGGCCTATGCTGATCCGCCAACTTCGACAGCACTTGCGTCAGTCCTCATCGTGGTCGTGATCGTCCACCACGATGCCACCCAGGTCGGTGACGGTCTCGATCAGCTCCTGGAACTGCTCGTACCACTCGGTCGAGGTCTCGAACAGGAACATGACGCCTTGGTGGGCGAATCCCAGTTGCAGATAGCCGATCTTGCCCACATGTTTCACCAGGGTTTCGGCGTCGTCGATCTCGATCGCGTCGGCATCGGGATAGGTCTGGTCGCGCAGTTGCTCCAGCAGGATGGCGACGTCAGTCTTCTCCAGCGTCACTTCACTCATGGTCAGGAAGCTGGCGCCCGAGGCCTTGGCGTGCTCCACAAAGTCCTTCCAGGAGTCCAGCTCATCGTCCTCGAAGACCACGGTGGGAACCTCGTCCGTGACATATCCATTGAAGCGTCGTAGCCCATGGCCGGCGATGAAGGCCACCATATCGTCTTTCAGCGAGATCAGATTGTCGGGTTGCATGGCAGTCCGTATTGTCTCAGAAAGCAGCGCCGAGCGCACGGCGAGTCACAGCCAATCCGCTGCGATTCTGGCTGCAAACGAATCCACGGCGGCCGTGCCTGCGTCGTCTCTTCCAGCTTCGTTCTGCGCGCGGTAGCATCGAAGAATGATGCAAGCGATCCAGATTACCCAGACCGGCGGGGCCGATGTGCTTCAGCTCCGCGAGCTGCCCACTCCCACACCAGGTCCCGGCGAAGTTCTCGTCCGATCGAGGCCTGTGGCGTCAACTTCATCGACATCTACCTGCGCGAGGGACGCTATCCGTCGCCGCTGCCGTTCATTCCGGGGCAGGAGGCTGCGGGTGTCGTCGCCGCTCTCGGTCCCGGAGTCAGCGACTTCAAGGTCGGCGACAGCATTGCCAGCAATACGTACGTGCTGGCGGCAGGGGAA
>CAWERM010000180.1:0-24802 GCA_963810995.1 uncultured Acidobacteriaceae bacterium
GGTACCGCAGGATACACCGGCGATGGCGGCCCCAGCACCGATGCCACTCTCCACGCGCCGCTGGCAATCGCCCTCGATGGTTCAAGCGACCTCTTCGTCATCGATAGCGGCAACAGCGCGATGCGCGAGGTCACCTACCCGGTCACCAGCTTCATCAGCTTCGGCAACGTGCCCGTCAACACAACGTCGGCGCCTCCAATGCTGCAGTTCCTCGCCAACGCCGGCAACGCCAACCTGGTGTTCTCCTCCTTCCCGTTCACTACCACAGATACAGTGCATTACACTGCCGTCTCGGGCAGCCCAACCACATGCACCACCAATACGGTCGATTCTGGCGGAGTCTGCGACATCGGGTACACCTTCCACCCAACGGTAGTCGGCCCGGCTCCCGCTGGTCAGTCGAACCTCATCTCGAACTCCTACAACTCGCAGCAGACGGTCATCTTCAACACCTCCGGCTCCTACGGATACTCCACCACGCCCCTGCCCTTCACTCTGAGTTCGGAGACCGAGGTCTACGGCTATGCCTTCGCAGAGTCGTTTGTGTTCAGCGGGAGCCTGCCCGCCAGCGGCTCCATGGCCTTCTCCGTCGGCACCCAAACCCTCTGCACAACCTCGATCACCAACGCGTCGGCGGGAACTATCACATGCAATGCCGCGGACAGCGGACTGGCCGTCGGCACTTACACGGTACACTTCACCTTCACCTCCACCAACTCGTACTACAGTTCGGTCACCGGAACCACCACCCTTCAGGTCACCAAGGCGCCCCTTACGGTCACGCCTAATAGCTACACGCGCCAGTACGGACAACCCAATCCCACCTTCACCGGGATCCTCACCGGCGAGGTCAATGGCGACGTCTTCAATGTCTCCTACTCGACCACGGCGACTCAGTTCTCCCCTGTCGGCACTTATCCCATCACAGCAACCCTGACCCCGGTCGGCTCGGCCAGCCTCAGCAACTACTCGTTGACCAACAACACCGGCACCCTCACCATCATCCCAGCGGGAACGGGGGGAGGCACGGGGCTGACGGTCACCGTCAATTGCACCACGCGTGCGTATGGCCAGCCCAATCCCACATTCACTGGCACCGTCACTGGTCTGTTGAATGGCGACACCGTCACCGTCACCTATTCGACGACGGCAACGCAGTTCTCTCCCGTAGGCAGCTACACCATCAACGCAACCGTCTCCGGCGCTGCCGCGGCCAACTATGTCATCACCGTGAATACCTGCACCCTGGGCGTCACGCCGGCAGGAACGGGCGGCACCTCGGGACTGACAGTCAACGTCAATAGCTTCTCGCGTCCCTACGGCACGGCCAATCCCACCCTCACAGGAACGGTCACAGGCCTGCTCAATGGAGATACCGTCACCGTCACCTACTCCACGACGGCAACCCAGTTCTCTTCCGTCGGCACCTATCCCATCACCGCTACCGTCTCCGGAGCGGCCGCGGCCAACTACATCGTCACCGTGAATCCCGGCACACTCACCATTACTCGCGCGACGACGCCGCTGGTGGTCACGGTTAACAACGCCTCGCGACCCTACGGAGCGGCCAATCCCGCATTCACCAGCACCATCACCGGCGCGCTTAACGGCGACACCTTCACCATCGCCTACTCCACGTCGGCAACACCGGCCTCTCCAGTAGGCAGCTACGCCATCAACGCAACCGTCTCCGGCGCGGCCACCGCCAACTACAACATCACTGTGAATCCCGGCACCCTGACCATCACGCCCACCGCGCCGCTGGTGATCACGGTCAATAACGTCAACCGTCCCTACGGACAACCCAATCCAACCTTCACCAGCATCGTCACCGGTCTGGTCAACGGCGACACCGTCACCGTCAGCTACTCGACGCCCGCGGGCCAGTTCTCTCCCGTAGGCACATACCCCATCAACGCAACCGTCTCCGGGGCCAACATCGGCAACTATAGCGTGACCGTGAATCCCGGCACGCTCACCATTACTCCAGCCGGAACGGGCGGCACCGCGGGTTTGGTGGTCACCGTCAATAGCGTATCTCGCCCCTACGGCACGGCGAATCCAAACTTTACCAGCACGGTCACAGGCCTGCTTAACGGCGACTCCGTCACCGTCACCTACTCCACGGTGGCGACCATTGCTTCTCCCGTCGGCACATATGCCATCAACGCAACTGTCTCCGGCCCGGCTGCCGCCAACTACACCATAACCGTGATTCCCGGCACCCTCACCATCACCACTGCCACAGCCCAGTTGGTGGTCACAGTCTTTAATGCCTCGCGTCCCTACGCCACGCCCAATCCCACATTCACCAGCACCGTCAGCGGAGCACTCAACGGCGACACCTTCACCATCTCTTACTCCACGCCGGCCACCATCACCTCACCCGTCGGCGCATATCCCATCAACGCAACCGTCTCCGGCCCGGCTGCCGCCAACTACAACGTGATCGTGGATCCAGGCACCCTGAGCATCACCACCGCGATCAACCCGCTGGTGATCACGGTCAATAACGCCAGCCGTCCCTACGGCACGGCCAATCCCACCTTCAGCGGGTCTGTCTCCGGACTGTTGAATGGAGACACGGTGATTGTCGCCTTATCGACTCCGGCAACTCCGGCGTCCCCCGTGGGCACATACCCCATCAACGCCATCGTCTCCGGTCCGGCCGCCGCCAACTACACCGTAACCGTGATTACCGGTACCCTCACCATCACTCCAGCCACCAACCCGCTGGTGGTCAGCGTGAATAGCGTGTCGCGGCCGTACGGCGCCGCCAATCCAAACTTCACCAGTACCGTCACAGGCCTGCTCAATGGCGACACCGTCACCGTCACCTACTCCACGCCCGCGACCATTGCATCTCCCGTAGGGATATACCCCATCAACGCAACCGTCTCCGGCCCGGCCGCCGCCAACTACAACCTGATCGTCAATCCCGGAACGCTGACCATCACACCAGCGACCGCCCCGTTGGTGGTCACGGTCAATAGCACATCGCGTCCATACGGCGCCCCCAATCCAAACTTCACCAGCTCCATCGGCGGTGCTTTGAACGGCGACACCTTCACCATTACCTACTCCACTCCTGCGACCATCGCCTCCCCCATCGGGACATATCCCATCAACGCAACCGTCTCCGGCCCGGCCGCCGCCAACTACAACATCACTGTAGTCCCCGGTACACTGTCCATCACAACCGCCGCCGCGCCGTTGGTGATCACGGTCAATTCCGCATCCCGCCCCTATGGCACGGCTAATCCGGCCTTCACCAGCTCCATCGGCGGAGCGCTGAACGGCGATACCTTCACTGTCACTTACTCCACAACGGCAACCATTACATCCCCTGTCGGCAGTTATCCCATCAATGCCACCGTCTCCGGCGCCAACATCGGCAACTACAATGTGACCGTGGTTCCCGGGACCCTGATCGTCACCACCGCCACCGTGCCGCTAGTGGTCGCGGTCAATAACGCGTCACGCCCGATTAACACCGTCAATCCAAACTTTACCAGCTCCGTCACAGGCCTTATCAATGGCGACACCGTCACCGTCATCTACTCCACGCCTGCGACCATAACCTCTCCCGCCGGCACATACCCCATCAACGCCACTGTCGCAGGCCCGGCTGCCGCCAACTACAACCTGATCGTGATTCCCGGCGTCTTGACCATCACACCCACGGTAACGCCGCTGATCGTCACGGTGAATAATGCCAGTCGCCCGTACGGTGCAGCGAACCCAACCTTCACCGGCAGCATCGCCGGAGCGCTAAACGGCGATACCTTCACCGTCACCTACTCCGCACCCGCCACCATCGTCTCCCCCATCGGCGCGTACCCCATCAACGCAACCGTCACCGGAGTCAACATCGCCAACTACTCCGTGACCGTGGTTCCCGGCACTCTCACCATCACTACCGCCGCCGCGCCGCTGGTGGTCACGGTCAATAACGCGATACGCTCCTTCGGCACGGCCAACCCAACCTTCACCGGCAGCATCGCCGGAGCGCTGAACGGCGACACCTTCACCATCACCTACTCCACGCCTGCGACCATCACATCTCCCATCGGCACATACCCAATCACTGCCACCGTCACCGGCACCGCCATCGCCAACTACAACCTGACCGTGGTTCCCGGCGTCTTGACCATCGCGCCGCCCGCGACAGCTACCGTTGTCACCACCTCCGCCTCACCGGTCCCGCAGGGCACCAGCGTCACCTTCACCGCCACGGTTACCTCCTTGGGCCAGCCCGTTCCCGCCGCCACTGTCAACTTCTACAACGGGTCGACTCTCCTGGGAACCGGCACACTCAACTCATCTGGCGTGGCGACCTACAGCACCTCCACACTGCCGGTGGGCACTTTCACTATCATGGCAACCTACCAGGCAACCGCCAATTATGCCACTAGCTCGGGCACCGTCCTTCAGGTAGTCACTCCCGGCACATTCACGGTCACTGCTATCCCGCCGAACCAGTTTATCCGCGGCGCAGGATCGACTACCTATGCAGTTACCGTCACCTCGATCCAGCAATTTGCCGGCCCGGTGTCGCTCACCTGCTCGGGCCTTCCGGCGGATGCCACTTGCTCATTTGCCAGTCCAACCGTGACCCTGGTAGCTGGCGGCAGTGTCAATACGACGTTGACCGTGGTCAACACAGTGGCAGATGCGCGAATGGCTCTTCCCGCGCACCCCATCGCCCCCGGCAGCAAGCCCGCCGGCCGCTCGCCGATTGCCTTCGCTGCCGCCTTCCCGTTCGGCCTGGGAGCATTCCTCGTCGGATTGGCACGACGCAGAAGAGGCTTGCACCCTGGCCGCGCAAAGCTCAGCCGATCGCCCCGGTTCCGCTTGCTGCTGGTTCTGCTCTGCGCCACTGGAATCGTCAGCCTCGCTGGTTGCGCGTGCTTGTCCAGCATCTATCAGGTCTACACCATCCCCATTACAGCCACCAGCTCAGTCAGCGGTGTGAGTACGCAAACAGCCTCGGTCACTCTTACCGTGGCCCAACCGTAATTGGTTCGATACCAGATGCAGCTATGGCGGCAGGAGTTTGAAACATTGATGTGGAGGAATACATGATGCACCGGCGCTCTTCCCAGATCTTCCGCGCGCTTCTGCTGGCCTCAGTCACAGCTGTACTCCCACTCTACTGTGCGGCACAGGCAGAGCCCACGGGCACGCCGTCGCCTAGTCCTTCGCATGTCGATCTCTTCGGCGGGTACTCCTACTACCATCCCTTTAGCGCCATTGCCCCCTTCGGCGACACCCTCGACGGCTCTACCTACCTACCTATTACTTGGGGAGGCATCGGCAGCCTCAGCGCTTACTTCGGCCCCCACCTTGGGCTGGAGTTCGAGGGCGCAGCCTCGCCCTATGGACCCAACGACTGCTCCTACGTCGCGCAGGGCGGTCCCATCATCCGTGCCCAGTCTGGCCGCTACGTTCCGTTTGCCCACCTGCTCTTCGGCGGCTCACGAGACGGTGGCCCGTTGCTTCAGACCTGCACCTGGGGATACGGCGCCACCATCGGAGCGGGCTTCGACTACATCCTTTCGGCGCAGTTCCTGCGCAATCATCTCGCCATCCGCCCCATTCAGGCCGACTTGGAATACTCCGACATCAACTTTGGCGCAAACACCGCGCCCACCTTCGTCAACGGCGGAGTTGCCAAAATCACTGCCTTCCGCCTCAGCTCCGGCATCGTCATCCGCCTGGGCGGGGCAACCGAGGAAGTTCCCGCCGCCTATGGCTGCGTGGTGCAGCCGGTCACCGTCTTCCCCGGCGACCCCATCACAGTCACCGGAAGCGTCATCAACCTTGAGCCCGGCAAGAGGATGAAGCCCGTCTACACTTGGTCCGTGAACGCAGGCCAGATCGAAGGCGACAGCGATACCGCCACCATCTCCACGGCCAACCTCGATGCGGGCGACTACACCGTCACAGGACGAGTCAGCGAGGGCATCCGTGTCAGCGAACATGCCGAGTGCGCAGCCAGCTTCCGCATCCAGGCCTTCGATCCGCCCACCCTCTCCTGCTCCGCCAACCCCAGCAGCATCCTGCCAGGAGGCGTCTCCACCGTCACCTCGGAGGGTCGCAGCCCGCAGAACAGGCCCCTCAGCTACTCCTACACCACTTCCGCCGGACAGATCGGCGGCAATGGAACCACCGGCGCGCTCACCACGGCCGACGTCAGCCCAGGCACCATCGAAATCACATGCAACGTGGTGGACGACCACGGTAAAACCGCCACCTCCACCACCACCGTCACCGTGGTCGCGCCGCCTCCTCCGCCCGCTCCCGCCTCGCGAAGCCTCTGCTCCATCTCCTTCGATCGCGACCGCAAGCGTCCCGTCCGTGTCGACAACGAGGCCAAGGGATGCCTCGACGACATCGCACTGGAGATGAACCGCGAGTCCGATGCCACCCTGGTGGTCGTCGGCAACCACGATCCCCAGGAGTCACCCGAGGCCTCCGCCCAGCGCTCCCTCAACGTCAAGCTCTACCTCACCACAGAGAAGGGTATCGACGCCAATCGCATCGAACTCCGCACCGGAGAGTCCACCGGACGCACCGCGGACACCGTCCTGGTTCCGCGCGGCGCTACCTGGAACCCCGGCGGCACCACCAGCTTCGATCCAACCAAGGTCGCCCCCACCGGCGAGCCCTACGCCCGCCCGCCCCGCTAGCACGAGTGCCCCATGTCTTGTTTCTGAGACATGGGTTGAATTTGGGTGCCCCATTCATCGCAGCTTGATCGCGATGAGTGGGTTTCCTTTTTCGTTCGTCATTCTGGTGAAAGCCAGAATCTCCATCGTTGTCTTCGGCGAATCGCCTTCCGCCCTTGGTAAGCTTGCCTCTGAGTAACGTCTCATGCCCATCCAGTCCATCAATCCCGCCACCGGCATTCTGCAGCGCACGTTCACACCGCTGACCGAAGAGGAGCTGCAGCAGAAGATCGCTCTCGCCGCGGACGCGTTTACCCATACTGCGGAGCTACCGCTCCCCCACCGCGTACTCTGCATGAACAAGCTCGCGCACCTGCTACTGGATGAAACCGCCGAGCTAGCAGCGCTCATCACCTCCGAGATGGGTAAGCCCATCACACAGTCCCGCGCCGAGATCGCCAAATGCGCCACCGTATGCCGCTACTACGCCGAACACTCAGCCCGCATCCTTGCTCCCGAGCCGATCGACGCCCCCTCCATAGAGGCATCCGTCCGTTGGGATCCGCTCGGTGTCGTACTCGCCGTCATGCCCTGGAACTTCCCTTTCTGGCAGGTCTTCCGCTTTCTCGCGCCCGCCCTCATGGCTGGCAACGTGGGCCTGCTCAAGCACGCCTCCAACGTCCCCCAGTGCGCTCTCGCCATCGAAGCCTTGGTGCGCCGCGCCGGCTTTCCCCGCGGCAGCTTCCAAACTCTACTCATCGAAGCTAGCCAGGTCGAAGCGGTACTTGCCGATGAGCGCATTGCCGCTGTCACCGTCACCGGAAGCGAGTCCGCCGGCCGCGCCATCGCAGCCCAGTCCGGATGGCTCATCAAAAAATCAGTCCTCGAACTGGGCGGCAGCGATCCCTTCATCGTCATGCCCTCGGCCTCGCTCGACGCCGCCGTCGCAGCCGCCGTCGAGGCACGTTGCATCAACAGCGGCCAGTCCTGCATCGCCGCCAAGCGCTTCCTCATCGCAGACCCCCTCTACCAGGAATTCGAGTCCCGCTTCGTCGCCGCCATGGACGCCATCAAAGTCGGCGATCCCACGATGGAAGACACCCAGATCGGCCCGCTCGCAACCGCCCAGCAGCGCGAGGAACTCCACCGTCAGGTGCAGGCCGCACTCCAGGCCGGTGCATGCGTACTCACCGGCGGTGGGCCCATGCTCGGCAGGGGATTCTACTACGAGCCCACCGTGCTGGCCGACGTTCCCTGCACCTCGCAGGTCTATCGAGAAGAGATCTTCGGCCCCGTCGCTATGCTCTTTCGCGTGGCAGACATCGACGAAGCCATCGCCGTCGCCAACGACACCCCCTTCGGCCTCGCCGCCTCCGTCTGGACGCGCAACCGCGCCGAACAGACCCGCTTCGCCGCCGATCTGCAATGCGGTGCCGTCTTCTTCAACGCACAGTCCGCCAGCGATCCCCGCCTTCCCTTCGGTGGCATCAAGCGCTCCGGCTACGGGCGCGAACTCTCCGCCGCCGGAATGCGCGAGTTTCTCAACGCCAAGACCGTCGTCGTCGCCAAGCCGGAACCCGCGTCATGAAACTATTTCAGTTCGATCCCTGCGAAGAAGTAGCCAATCTCGAATGCCGCCGTCTCCTCCGCATCCGAGCCGTGGATTGCATTCTCCCCAATCGACTCCGCATATTTTTTGCGGATCGTGCCTTCCTCGGCCTTTGCCGGATCGGTCGCCCCCATCAGCTTGCGTAGATCGGCAATCGCGTTCTCCTTCTCTAGAACTATGGGAAAGATCGGTCCCGAACTCATGAAATTCGTCAGCTCCGCAAAAAATGGTCGTCCCGCATGCACCGCATAGAAACCTTCGGCCTGCGCCTTCGAGATCGACGCGCGCTTGATGGCCACAATCTTGAATCCCGCCCCTTCGATCTGCGCCAGAATCGCCGCTGTATGTCCCTTGCGCACCGCGTCCGGCTTGATGATGCTGAATGTCCTCTGACTCAAAATCTCTCTCCTGTGCGCGAAAGTTGCGCCACCTCCAGTGTAAAACAGCGCAGGCTCTTCGTTGTTAGCCATGAGGGTCGCCCTTCATCACTGCTCTACGCCTTAGCCGCTACTTTTGTTCTTCGCTAAAAAACTAAGTGCTAATAGCTCCGCCCTCCGTCTACAGTAGAGCTATGCAAAAGTCCGCCTGGATATGGTTTGTCGGATGCGTGGTATGGTTCTTGGACGGCGTGGAGCAACTCCATGTACACGCAGTTCTGCATGCGCGTCTTGCCTTCACCATCGCCGCGTTCTTCCTCGTTGCCGGCTTCTTCTACCGCAACCAGAAAAAATAAACGGGTCGCACGCATCGGTACGACCCGGTACAACATACACCTTATAACTGCTTCTATGCCTTACCCAGCACCTTCGCCATCATCGCGCCAATCTCCGCCGGCGACTTCACCACATGGATCCCCGCCGCAGTCATCGCCGCCATTTTGCTGGCCGCCGTGCCTTCGCCGCCGCTGATGATTGCGCCCGCGTGGCCCATGCGCCTTCCCGGGGGCGCCGTCTGTCCCGCGATGAAGCCCACCACCGGCTTCTTCACATGCTCCTTGATAAACAGCGCCGCCTTCTCCTCCGCCGTGCCGCCAATCTCACCGATCATGATGATCGCCTCAGTCTCCGGATCGTCGTTCAGCAACCGCAACGCGTCGATGTGCGTCGTCCCGATGATCGGGTCGCCACCGATGCCGATGGCCGTCGACTGCCCGATCCCGCGCGTCGTCAACTGATACACCGCCTCATAGGTCAGCGTCCCCGAGCGCGACACAATCCCCACCGAACCTTCCTTATGGATTCGCCCAGGCATAATGCCCACCTTCGCTTTGCCGGGCGAGATCACCCCCGGACAGTTCGGCCCCACCAGCCGCGACTTCGACCGCTTCACAACCTCCCACACCTTCACCATGTCCAGCGTCGGGATGCCCTCCGTGATGCATACGATCAGCGGAATCTCGCTGGCAGCCGCCTCCAGAATCCCGTCCGCGGCAAACGGCGGCGGCACAAAGATCATGGTCACATTCGCGCCCGTCTCCTTCACCGCCTCTTCCACCGTGTTGAAGACCGGCCAGCCTTCATGCGTGATTCCGCCCTTGCCCGGCGTCACTCCGCCCACTACCTTGGTCCCGTACTCCTCGCATCCCTTGGCGTGGAACGTTCCCTCGCGCCCGGTAATCCCCTGCACAATCAACCGTGTATTTTTATCAACTAGGACTGACATTACTTGCCCCCTTTCGCGGCGGCGACAGCAAGGTCGGCAGCCTCTTTCATCGTTGCTCCCACTTCAAACTTAATCCCCGAATCAGCCAGAATCTTGCGACCCTCTTCCACATTCGTGCCTTCCAGTCGCAGAATGATCGGCAACTTCACATTCAGCTTCTTGGTAGCCGCCACCACCGCCGACGCCAGTACATCCACGCGCAGAATCCCGCCAAAGATATTGATGAAGATCGCCTTCACATTGGGATCGCTCAGCAGGATCGCAAACGCATTCTCAATCTGCTCCTGGCTGGCGCTTCCGCCCACATCCAGAAAGTTCGCCGGACTTCCGCCCGCGTAGCTGATGATGTCCATCGTCGCCATGGCCAGCCCCGCGCCGTTCACCATGCACGCAATGTTGCCGTCCAGCTTGATGTAGTTCAGGTTGAACTTGGACGCCTGCACTTCCAGCGGGTCTTCCTCCGCCAGGTCGCGCAGCTCCTTCAGGTCCTTGTGCCGGAACATCGCGTTGTCGTCGAAGTTGATCTTGCAGTCCAGCGCCATCAGGCTTCCGTCCTTGGTCGTGATGAACGGGTTGATCTCCATCAGCGACGCGTCGCATTCCAGAAGGCCTTGTACAGGCCCGTCATGAATGCCACCGCCGGATTGATCTGCTTCGCGTCCAGCCCCAGTTTGAAGGCCAGCCTGCGCGCCTGGAACGGCTGGAATCCAATCGCCTGCTCAATCGTCTCCTTGAAGATCAGCTCCGGATTGTCGTGCGCCACCTTCTCAATCTCCATGCCGCCCGCCTGCGACGCCATAAACACGATCTTGGCCGTCGCGCGGTCCAGCACCAGCCCCAGATACAGTTCGCGCTCGATCGCCGAACCGGCCTCGATCAGCAGACGCTGCACTTTTTGTCCCGCCGGCCCGGTCTGGTGCGTCACCAGCTGCATCCCCAGGATCGCCTTGGCCGCCACGTTGGCATCCTCGATCGTCTTCACCACCTTCACTCCGCCGCCCTTACCACGGCCTCCGGCGTGGATCTGGGCCTTCACCACCACCGCCGCATTGCCTTTGCTGAACAGCGTCTTGGCCGCCTTGTCCGCCTCTTCCAACGTGGTGGCCATCTCGCCGTCGGGCACGGGAACGCCGCACCTCCGCAGAATCTCTTTTGCCTGGTACTCGTGGATCTTCATATTGTTTGTCTCGGTTCTTTTTGAAAAATCGCGCATTCCGATACTAGTGGATTTGTAGGAACAGGAGCAATCACGCACTCCACTATTGTGCGTTTATCGCTCAAAACAGTCGATATTCGCTCCTTACGATAGTAAAGACTTATAGTTGGCAAACATTGCCAATCGAGTTACGATCAATCAGGATCGTCTCTTCAAAGGAACCCGCAATGCCCACGCGCAATGTCAATCTCACAGTACAGCAGGATCGGTTTGTCGCAAGCAGGATTGAAGAGGGACGTTATGGGAATGCCAGCGAGGTCGTCCGAGCGGCGCTTCGTACCCTGGAGCGGGAAGAGCGTGAGTTTGAAGTCAAACTCGCAGCCCTGCGCACTGCCATCGACGAGGGCGAAGCAAGTGGCGTAGCCCGTGGTAACTCCTTCGCCCGCATCCGCAAATCACTGAAGCTCCCCGCGCAGGCGCGCTAGCCGATGGCATCCTTCAAATTCACTCGTCGCGCTGAGGCGGACCTGCTCCAGATCGGCGTTTATACTCTGGATCGCTGGGGCAAAGAACAGACGGCACGCTATCTCGCGCAGATGGAAGCCGCGTGTCAGCGCCTTGCCGATCAACCTCTGCTGGGCCGCGCCTGCAACCACATCAGGCCCGGGCTGCATTGCATGGAAGTGGGCAGCCATGTCCTCTTCTACAGACCCACATCCAAGTTCGTACACATCGTCCGCATCCTTCACCGGAGCATGTTGCCAGCGCGTCACTCCATGGAGGAAGACATCTGATCGCGACCGAACATGCCCCCGCCTGATACCCTTTCCCTCATGGCTCTGCATGAATACATGAAGCGTGTCGTCGAGCAGCGCGAGGTCCTCTCACGCAGTCAGGCGCGCGCCCTGCTCGATCTCATCCTGGCCGGCAGCACGCAGGCATCCGAGCCGGGAAGTCCACACTCGCTACAACTTGCCGCGCTGCTCGGCGCCATTGCCGCCCGTGGCGAGACCGCCGCCGAACTGGCCGGATTCGCCGAAGCCATGCTTGCCGCCGCAGTTCCTGTCCCCCTAGACGATTCGGAACGCGCCCTCTTGGTTGACACCTGTGGCACTGGTGGTGACGACACCGGCACGTTCAACATCTCCACTGCTGCCGCGCTGGTTGCCGCCGCAGCCGGAGCTACTGTTGCCAAACATGGCAATCGCGCTGTCACTTCTAAGTGCGGCTCGGCCGATGTCCTAGAAGCGCTCGGCATACCTATCTCTCTCACTCCCGACGCCGGTGCCGCATCCCTCCGCCGCCACCGCTTTGCCTTTCTGCATGCGCCTGGCCTGCATCCCGCGATGAAGGCTGTCATGCCCATCCGTCGCGCCCTCGGCGTGCGCACGTCATTTAACATCCTCGGCCCACTGGCCAACCCCGCCGGAGCGCGTGCCCAGGTCATGGGTGTCTACTCCGCGCATCTGGTTCCGGTTGTCGCCGAGGCGATGTGCCTGCTCGGCGTACGCCACGCCTTCGTCGTCCACGGCGCAGTCGCTAACGGAGCGGGAATAGACGAACTCTCCATATCCGGCCCAACCCAACTCGCCGAAGTCCGCGGCGACACCGTCACCTTCAGCCATCTCTCACCGGAGCAGGTCGGCCTCTCCTCCGCTCCCATCGACAGCCTGAGCGGAGGAGATGCCGCAACCAACGCAGCCATCCTGCGTGAAATCTTTGACGGTGAACCAGGTCCCCGCCGCAATGTCGTCCTGCTCAACGCTGCCGCCGTCCTCATCGCCGCCGGCATCGTCCCATCTTCCACGCCAGACAGCCACGATGCCTTCCGCGACGGCATCCAACTGGCCGCCAACGCCATCGACAGCGGAGCCGTCACAGCGCTGGTCGCCGCCCTTGCCCGCACGGAACCATAACCTCTCCTCGCGCGTACAATCCTTCAGCAGCCAGAACCTCGAACCTTGCACTCACACAGGAGCAGCCCCATGGCCACATATCCCCAGACCAATGTCCCAGCCTCCACCTCGCTCGATCCCTCCATGGTCACCACCGCGCTGGAGCTTCCCGGCTACCGCATCGTGCGCAACATCGGCCTGGTGCGCGGCATCGTCGTCCGCTCGCGCAACCTCTTCGGCACCATCGGCGCAGGCTTGCAGACCATGCTCGGCGGCAACATCACCCTCTACACCCAGCTCTGCGAAAAGACCCGTCAGGATGCCTTCGTCATGATGGCCGAGCACGCAGCACAGGCCGGCGCCAACGCCGTTATCATGGCCCGCTACGATGCCAACGAACTGATGCAGGGTGTCACAGAGGTCCTGGCCTACGGCACTGCCGTCGTCGTGCAGAAACTGTGAGCATTCACGGCCTTCCTTGACCCATCATCCACCCTCTGTGGGCGTCATTCTGACATTTAATGAAGCGTCATTCTGACCCGCTTTTGGGTCAGGATCTCTGTCGTTGTCTTTGCCGTTGCCCCTGTCCAGCGCATCTACTAAACTCCCCAAATGGAAAAAGGCGGCTACGTCTACATCCTCTCGAGCAAAGGCAGACGACTCTATACCGGCGTAACCGCTCAACTCCAGGTTCGCGTAGCACAGCACAAGGCGAAGAAGGACCCAAACTCCTTCACTGCCCGATACAACATCGACCGGCTCGTCTACTACCAGTGCTACGCAACCATCGGCGAAGCCATCGCGCGCGAGTCGGCGATCAAGAACATGCACCGCGGCCGCAAGATCGAAATGGTCCTCGCCGTCAATCGCTACTGGCGAGATTTGAGCGAGCCATGGGGCAAGCCAATCCCACCTTTCGACGAATCGAAGCTTCGCAAACCGGAAATTTTCGCGTCCGATCGAAACAACGACCGAGATTCTGAGCTTCGCTCAGAATGACGCCTCAAGGGGTAGATGCCGTCCTTCCAACTCCTTTTTTGAATTGTCATTGCCAAACTCTATCGGAGCGACATTCCAACCCATACTTAATCGTCATTCTGACCCGCTTTCGGGTCAGAATCTCCGTCGTTGTTCATTCCGGCCACTCCACGCTCTCGTTCCACCCTTCAGTCTAACCCATCCCGCTCCGCAAGCAGCGCATCGATCTCCTCGATCCGCCGCAGCTTGTATCGTTTCACTATCAGCATCACTAGAAAAATGAATAATATGAACGCACTAAACAATACCCATGTGAACATATCTACGTGGTCGTAGTGGTCATACAACGCCTTGCCCAACATCCAACAGAGATAAGAAGAACTATAAATCCAGAGTTTGTCGCAACGCTTCAGTTGCTCTTTGTAGAAGTGTACACAGGCCACGGGATCGTTGTAGATGTAGTCTTCCCATGTCTCTTTGAGCCTGCGCCGTTCTATCAACAAAAGCCTGTGCCGTTCCATCAACAAATAAGTCACCGCAATGACCGAACCAAGAACGCCAATGGCGCTACCAGCGCGTCCCAAGGTGCTTCTGGTCACGAAGAACCATTGCAAAAATAAAGGCCCCTCCATAATTGGCATCAACAAAAAGAACCCGCTGCGGACCAGCGCCCCATCCAGTAGCTTGTACGTTGCATCAGGGACTTCGTCGAGCGATCTCATTGGAACCCCGCGAGGGTAGAGTATGACCCGCGTACTCCCAATCGCCCAGCGCAGCGCAGCCCAGTCGCTCTCAATCACCGCCCCTTCGCGCTCCAGTCCTTCGGCCCACTCCTTGCATCCCGGCGACGCCCAGCGCACCACACTGCTCGAAATCCCCAGCGCCACCCTGCGTACCAGAGTCATAGGCCCACCCCTTCGTAGGCTGGCTCGCCAGCCGGTTGTGCAGTTGACTCGCGAACCATCTCACGCGCAGTGCGCAGGCCATCCTTGGTCAGCTTGTACAGGTGGCGTGGCGGGCGGCCCGTCTCCGCCGTCTCCCAGCTCGTCTTCAGCATCCGGTGCTCCGCCAGCCGCATCAGGATGGGGTACAGCGTGCCCGACTTCAGTCCCGTGTTGCGGCTGATATCGTAGCCGTAACGCCACTGCTGCTCGTCCGAGAGGAACTCGGCCAGCACCAGCGCGGTTTGCGGAGAGCGACGCATCTTCAAACTCATGCCATTAACTCTACCTATGTAGATTTAATCGGTCAAGTAGATTCTTTGCATCCCTCGCCGCCAGTTCCTTCCCAACATGGCAAGGCACGCAACTTTATCACGTCCGCGACCTATTCTTCGCAGTTTATTTGCCGTTGGCCCTGTGGAAGCCTAGAATTGAACTGTGCCCTTGCCGCAGACCCAAAAAACTACCGTCCCAACGCCCGACCACAAACGATACTTCATTAAAAGCTCGGCCTCTCCGAGCGGCTGATGGAGCGTTGCCTCGGCGAAGCGCTCTCCGCCGGCGGCGAGTACGCGGACCTCTACTTCGAGTCCGTCACCTCCACCTCGCTCGGCATCGACGAGTCGCTGGTCAAATCCGCCAGCCAGGGCATCAGCGTCGGCTGCGGCATCCGCGTCCTCTCCGGCGAGCGCACCGGATACGCCTACACCGACGACCTCTCCTCCGACCGCCTCCTGCGCGCCGCCCGCACCGCCGCCTTGATCGCCAGCGGCCCCGCCACGGAGCGCATCGCCGGCTTCCGCCATGCATCCGACCAGCCCACCCTCTACCCTATCGCCGGGGCAGCCGCCGACGCCGAGATCGCCGCCAAGTTGCTCCTCATCCAGCGCGCCGACCAGCGCCGCCCGCGACTTCGACCCGCGCATCACCCAGGTCCGCGCCGGCTTCAACGACGAGCTCCGCCGCATCCTCGTCGCCGCCTCCGACGGCACCTTCGCCTCCGACACCCAGCCCCTCGCCCGCCTCAACATCTTCGTCATCGCCAAGGATGCCGCCGCCAACAAAGGCGCCGGGGCCACCACCCGCGGCACATCGGTGGCGGCGGCCGCGTCACCCTCGACTTCTTTGAAGGCCCCCACTCGCCCGAGCACTTCGCCCGCGAGGCCGCCCGCACCGCCATCCTACAACTCGACGCCATCGCGGCCCCGGCCGGCGAGATGCCCGTCGTCCTCGGCCCCGGATGGCCCGGCGTCCTGCTCCATGAAGCCGTCGGCCACGGCCTGGAGGCCGACTTCAACCGCAAAAAGACGTCGGCATTTGCAGGGCTGATCGGGAAAAAGGTCGCCAGCGAAAAAGTCACCGTCGTCGACAATGGCAGGATGCCCAATCGCCGTGGGTCAATCAATTTAGACGACGAGGGCAATCCTACCCAGGAGACCGTCCTCATTGAGAACGGAATCCTCCGCGGCTATCTCTCCGACAAGCTCTCCAGCCGCATCATGGGCACACCCAACACCGGCTCCGGCCGCCGCGAGAGCTACCAACACATCCCCATGCCGCGCATGACCAACACCTACATGCTCTCCGGCACAGATCAGCCCGAAGACATCATTAAGTCAGTTCAACGAGGCCTCTACGCCGTCAACTTCGGCGGCGGCCAGGTGGACATCACCAACGGAAAATTCGTCTTCTCCGCCTCCGAGGCCTACCTCATCGAAGACGGCAAGGTTACCCGTCCGGTCAAGGGCGCAACCCTCATCGGTAGCGGCCCCGAAGCTCTCAAATATGTCTCTATGGTGGGCAACGATCTCGCCCTTGACGAAGGCATCGGCACTTGCGGCAAGGCCGGACAGTCCGTCCCTGTCGGTGTCGGTATGCCCACCACAAAGCTCGACCGCATGACCGTTGGCGGAACAGGGCAGTAAACGAATAAGCATCTCTTCTCCCAGGAAGTCTTGCAACGGATGTATTGCGCCGCCAGCTGCATCGACGGCAATTCGAAACGAAGTAGTCGCAGGAGAGGAGAAGTCTCTCAATGGCAGTCGAACGGGAAAAGATGTACGAGTGTGAGGTGCGCCGCCGCCGTCTCAAAACAGGCGGAGGGTACGAGCCCTACTGGAAGATCAAAAGCGTCGCGGTAGCCCTGGTGGACGAAGACACCGATTTCCGCTGCAAGGACTGTTTCGGCGCGGTCAAACTGCTCGGCCGCAACGGCAAGGCAGGCATCGTCGCCTACGTCGAACACAAGCTCGCCGCCGATGCCGAGTTCTGTCCCAGTGGCCTGCTCTTCCAGCGCTCCACCGACGGCCGCGAAGCCAAACCCTCCGCCAACCCCGTGGTCTAGCTACAAGCCGCCATGTTCGTCATTCTGAGCGCAGCTCAGAATCTCTGTATTCTCACTTGCGTTTTCCTCCGTTCCGATTAACCGGGGTATGGCTTGCACGCCTTAACCCGATCCACAACCGCACCACGCACAAAGGAGTATCAAATGGCCGCCGAATCGGAAAAAATCTACGAGTGCCAGGTCAAACGACGTTGCCTCAAGACTGGCGGTGGATACGAACCTTTCTGGAAGCTCAAATCCGTCTCTGAAGCCCTCATCGACGACGACACTGAGTTCCGCTGCTCCGACTGCACCGGCGCGGTCAAGCTGCACCGCCATCACGTCCCCGGCGCGCCGCCCCCGCACATCGCCCACAAGCTCAAGACAGACTCCGAGTACTGCCCTTCCGGCCTCTTCTTTCGCAAGGCCACCGACGGCCGCCAGCCCCGCCTCTCCGAGCACCCAGTCCGCTAGGGGATCACGCGCCGCGCCATCCGGAAACTCCCTAGGAGTTATACGCTGTAAGAATGCCGACTGAAACCATCGACTCCGCCGACCTCAAGCAGCTCGCCTCCGACGTCCTCTCCTGCGCGCTCCGCGCTGGTGCCACCGACGCCGAGGCTGTCGTTTACGAAGGCGACGAGTTCTCCACCCTCGTCCGTCTTGGCCAGATCGAGACGCTCAAGGAGTCTGGCTCCCGCGCAGTCGGCCTGCGTGTCTTTATCGGACAAAAGACCGCCAGCACAAGCTCGTCCGACTTCTCCCGCGACTCCATCGACCGCCTGGTAACCGGCGCAGTCACCCTCGCTCGCATCACCTCCGAAGACCCCTTCGCCGGTCTTCCCGAAGCCTCCGAGTTTGCCCAGCACGACGTCTCCGCCCAACACCTCTACTTCGACGATGTCAACCAGCAGCCACCCGCCGACCGCATCCGCATTGCGCGCGAGGTGGAGGCCGCAGCCATGGCCTTCGACACCCGCATCCAGAACTCCGGCGGAGGCGACTTCGACACCGCAACCTCGCACAAGATTTACATCAACTCGCGCGGTTTCCTGGGCGAGTACCGTCGCAGCTACTGCGGCTTCTCCGCCCAGCCCATCGCCCACGATACCGACGGCAAGATGCAGCGCAACTACTGGTACTCCGCCGCACGCAGCACGCGCCTGCTGGAAGACCCCCTCGCCATCGGCCGGGAAGCTGCGCGCCGCACCCTGCAACGCCTGGGCGCGCGCCAGGCTAAAACTCAGCAGGCCCCTGTCGTCTTCTCGCCGGAGATCGCCCGCTCCATCATCGGCAACATCTTCGACGCCGCCAACGGAGACGCCATCTATCGTCACGCCAGCTTCTTCGCCGGTATGCTGGGCGAGCGCGTCGCCGGTGAGAATGTCACCGTCATCGACGACGGGACCTTGGTCTTCGATCGTGTCTTCGACTGCGAAGGCGGCGTCTCCGGCTCAATGAAGACCGGCGGCTTCGGCACCGCGCCCTTCGACGGCGAAGGCCTGCCCACCCGCCGCACAGTTCTCATCGAGAACGGCATCCTCCGCAGCTACGTCACCAACACCTACACCGCCCGCAAGCTCGGCCTCGACTCCTCCACTGGCAACGCATCGCGCTCGCTGGCCGGAAACCCAGGCATCGGCGCAGGCAACTTCTTTCTCCAGCCCGGCGCACTCACGCCAGAACAGATCATCGCCGATGTTCCCAACGGCCTCTACGTCACCGAGACCATGGGCTTCGGCGTCAACCTGGTCACCGGTGACTACTCGCAGGGTGCCGCCGGAATGTGGATCGAGAACGGCGAGCTCGCCTACCCGGTTGAAGAGATCACCATCGCCGGCAACCTCAAGGACATGTACCGCAACATCTCCGCCATCGGCAACGACCTCGTCTTCCGCACCTCCACCGCCGCCCCCACCCTCCGCATCGAAGGCATGACCATCGCCGGCAGCTGACAAGCTCGGATGAATTATGACTAGGATGGCCGTCAATATCCGTTGAATCCTTGAAATTCCGTGCCGACCAACGGAAGGGCCATGCGAAGCGACAAAAAGGCGTGCGAACGCCCTACAATCCTTCTATGGTCGCTTCCTTCCACTTCGAGCGCTCCATCCCCTTCTCGCCCGAGAACTCCACCGAAATCCTGCGCGCCATCCCCGCGCTCCCCGGTGTCATCGCCCTGCACGGCCCACGCAGTGAAGACCAGCCCTACCTCACCCGCGCCGCCGATCTTCGCCGACGCATCACCCGCATACTCGCGCCGCCCGACTCACAGAGTAAGCGGCTCAACCTGCGCGACCGCGTTGCACGCATCGACTACACCGTCACCGGCTCGGAGTTCGAGTCCACCCTGACGCTCTACCACGCCGCCGTCAGCATCTTTTCGCAGACCGAAGCCCGCCGCCGCCTGCGCTTGCACACGCCCTTCTTCCTGCGCTTCACCGCGGAGAACGCTTATCCGCGCGTCTACTCCACCAACCGGTTCGTCGAAGCGTGCGCTCTCAAATTTCTACGGCCCGTTTCCCTCGCGCGCCGCCGCCGACCGCTACTGCGACGCGGTCCTCGACCTCTTCAAGCTCCGCCGCTGCTACGAGGACCTCGCCCCGTATCCCGAGCATCCAGGCTGCGTCTACCAGGAGATGAACAAGTGCCTGGCTCCTTGCAATCAGGCCTGCACACCCGCGGGCGCAGCCGCATACGCCGCCGAGGCGGACGCCGTCGAAGCTTTCTTCGCCACACGCGGCGAATCGCTCCTTACGCAACTCACCGCCCAGCGCGAACAGGCCTCCGCGGAACTCGACTTCGAGCTCGCCGCACAGATTCATGCCCAATGCCTGCGGGTCAAGGCCGCCGCATCGCTCGCCGACGCGCTCGTCCAGCCCATCCCCAACCTCCGCGCCCTCATCGTGCAGAAGTCCGCACAACTGGGTGCCCCACATCCCGATTCTGTGATGTGGGTTGACGCTACCATGCCCGAACCAACCACCGCACTCTTTCTCGTCGAGGGAGGTTCTCTCGTCGGCCCGTCGCTGCTTGCACCCGCATCGGCACTTACTCCCAGCACAACGTCAGATTCTAACGACGCTCCCACGGTGGGTCCCGATGACCGCATCGCCGAACGCCTAAACGACCTCGCCACCCGCGCCAATCCACACCCTAAATCAGCACCCTACCTCGCGACGCTCTCCGACCACCTCTCGCTCCTCCGCCGCTGGTACTACCGCCCAGAGAAGCAGCGCATCGGCGAGGCTTTTTTCGCGAAGGAAGACGGTACCTGGCCCATCCGCCGCATCCTCAACGCCGCAGCCCGCATCTCCCTCGGCGAACCAAAATCCGCACCGGAATCCCAAATTCAGCAACCGCCAACACCAACCGAAGAAGTTCACTGATACACTTCCACCAACGCACTTATCAACCAGCAACCTGCAACCGCTCTTATGATCGAACTCGCCTTCTCCATCCTCGCCTCCGACTTTGCCCATCTCGCCGATGAAGTTGCCGCAGCCGAACGCGGCGGTGGCACCATCGTCCACATCGACGTCATGGACGGACACTTCGTCCCCAACATCACCTTCGGCCCACCTGTGGTCAAGGCGCTGCGCCCCATCACCAAGCTCCCTCTCGACTGCCATCTCATGATCGAGGACCCCGACCAGTACATTCCCGCCTTCGCCCAAGCCGGCGCCAATATGATCTCTGTGCAGCAGGAGGTCTGCCGCAACCTGCATCGCACCCTCCAGCACATCGGCGAACACAATGTTCTTCCCGGCGTCGTCATCAATCCCGCCACGCCGGTCGAGACCCTGATCGAAGTTCTCCCCATGGTGAACTACGTTCTGGTGATGAGCGTCAATCCCGGCTTTGGCGGCCAACAATTTCTGCCCCTAGCCGTTAACAAGATCGGGCATCTTGCCCGCCTGCGCCGCGAGATGGGCCTCCACTTCCGCATCGAGGTGGATGGCGGCGTCGCTCACGATACGGTCGCATCCGTCGTCCAAGCGGGAGCGGAACTTCTGGTCGCGGGTTCTGCCGTCTTTGAACCAGGGCGCACCGAGCAGAACGCGGTTGAGTTGTTGCGTCTGGCGCGTGCCGCGCTCTTGCAGGGTTAGCGCTTTGCATCACGGGCCTCGCGGACCCGCCCAAGGGCCACGGACAAGGCAATTCTGCACTAGAATAGAACCTAGACCGCACACCGCCGGTGCGCGCCAGCCAGAATGTTGCACGACGAGGCAGACGGAGTTCCAAGCATGACGTTATTCACCACCGCCAGCAGTATCCAGGTCTCCCCCATCAAGGCTCGTTCCCTCTTCCCTAACCTGCTCGCCGGCCTCGCCCTGGCTGCTCTTCTATCGGCAGCTAGCAGTGTGCGCGCACAGGCTGCGGCGACGGTGCCGGGTGCCGGCGCCCAGACCCAATCCGCACCCGCCTCTGCAACTCCTGCGGCTGCCGCGTCGCCCGGCCTGGCCATCACCAACCAGAAGGCCCCCAAGATCCGCAAGACGAAAGAAGACAAGGTCGTCCAGTCCAAGGACACCAAGCAGGCGGATAAGAAGGAAAAGAAGGTTGACCCGCTGGTCGGAAAGGACCCGAACCTTCCCGACAAGGTGCTCTACGACAAGGCCGAAGACGCAGTGAAGCACGGACGATTCGACGTTGCCCGGCTCGACTATCAGACCCTGCTCAACACCTATCCCGACTCCCAGTACATGATGAAGGCCAAGCTCGGCGTTGCCGATAGCTGGTACAAGGAAGGCGGCACCGCGGCGCTCACACAGGCGGAGCAGGAGTACAAGGACTTCATCACCTTCTTTCCCAACGCTCCCGAGGCTTGCGAAGCTCAAATGCGGGTCGGTGACATCTACTTCCGGCAGATGGATAAGCCCGACCGCGACTACTCCAACTCCGTTCACGCCGAGGAAGAGTACCGTTTGATGTTGCAGCAGTTCCCCGATTGCAGCCTCATACCCCAGGGCAAACAGCGCCTGCGCGAGGTACAGGAGACGCTGGCATCCCGCGAGGCCAATATCGCCTCTTTTTACGCCACCCACCAGAACTGGTCTGCCACCATCGCCCGCTATCAGACCGTCATCGACAGCTATCCGCTCTACAGTCATCTGGACGACGTACTGGTCGGACTGGGCGACGCGTTCGAGGCAGAGGCGCGTGGCGTCCGGTCCATGAAATCTCCCCTGGGCGCAGGCAAGGCACAGCAGGAGATGTTTGAGGCGGGCAAGGCGCGGCTGTTGAAGATAGATGAAGACCAGGCCGCCGCCGCCTTCGACAAGGTTGTGCTCGAACACTCCGCTTCTGCCCATGTGGAAGACGCCAAAGACCGTCTCGTCGCCATGGGTCGTCCCATCCCGGCTCCTACGCCGGAGCAGGCTGCCGCCAGCCTCGCGCTGGAGAATAGCCGCGGCCAGTACACCCTCAGCAGTCGCGTGGAGCTCTTCGTTCTGCACAAGGCGGACACCGTTCCCGCTGCCTCTGTCGGCGAGCCGCCGCTGGAAGACGCCAAGCCCACCCTTGCGCCCGATGTTACCAGGAAGGCCTTGAGCGACTACTACGCCGCGATGAATCCTGCGGCAAACCCACCGCGCACCGTTGCGACTACGGCCCCGCTCGCACCGCCCGAGTCCAACCCGGCTGCCCCGGCACCAGCCCCGGCCGCCTCCACCGCGCCGCTCACCTTGCAGGATGTTCCCGCAGCCGCGGTGGGGGCGGACACCAGCGGCTCGGCAGCGGTCACCAACGTGCCGGAAGTCGCCCCTGCAATCTCCAGTGGAAATTCGATGGCCATCGAGATCGTGCAGCCCTCCTCCAATTCCCCTGCACCAGGCCCTGCGCCTGCCTCGCCTCCCGTCTTCCCAGGCTCCGATTCCTCCGCGCCCGCGCAGCCAGCCGCAGCCCCGCCGCCCGACGACAACATGGGATTGAAGCCCCTCGGCCCAACAACTCCGGCCGCTCTGCCTCCCATCGAGAAGCCCGCCGCTGCGCCCGATTCCATCAACGAAGTGACTCCCGGCTCCCAACCACCCGCGCAAACCGCTGCCGCCAACGGCAAGAAGCCAAAGCCCGCATTCGACAAGGCCGACGAGTCCTCCAGCAAGCACAAGAAGAAAAAGGGCCTCGCCAAACTGAATCCCTTCTGAGCAGATTGAGTTTAGGTGCTAATATCTTCTGGTTGTCATCCTGAACGAAGTGCGGTTGCCCTGATCGTTCTCCGGCTTGTCTTCGCTCTTTGAGATCGGCGGAGTCGGCCTGTATTCTGGGGCTTCAGGTCGCAACTGCAAGGGAAGGTTCCGGTCTGGCGCATGGGACACAACCAACCAATCCGCAAAAATATCCGTGGCTCTGCCGCGCAGCCGTCTGAAATCCCGGACAAGCTATACTTCCGCATCGGCGATGTCGCCCGACTCTGCAAGGTTCCTGCCTATGTCCTGCGCTTCTGGGAGAGTGAGTTCCCTCAGTTGAAGCCCAACAAGGGAGGATCCGGCCAGCGCCTCTATCGCCGCCGCGACGTCGAGATGGCGATGCGCGTCAAGACCCTCCTCAAGGAGGAGGGCTACACCATTCCCGGAGCGCGTGCGGTACTGAAGTCTGAGTTCCGGCAAAAAGAACCCCAGCTCTCACTGCTCGGCGAAGCAATTCCCAAGTCCGAAGCAAAACAGCTCCGCGCTCTGCGCCGTGAACTGGAAGCGATCGCAGCCACGCTCTCCAAGCCAGTCGTCAGGATCGCCGGCGCAGCGAAGTCCTCCAAGAAGCTCCAGCCCCTACCCGCCAACGACGAGCGTATCTCTGCTCCCGGCCGCGCTGCGCGCCGCTCCTCCTCCAGCGCTCAACCAGGCCCGAATGCAGTCTCTCCAGCTCGTCCATCGGACCGCACACCTTCCGGCGACTTCCTCTTCAACGCCCGATCCTCAGGCTCGAACCCGGAAGGCGATGGGAACTAGCTTGCCCCAGCAGCCGCAGCCAATTCCATCCCCTGCCCCATCCTCGCACCTCTCCCGCAAACACACCGCAGGCTCTGCGGCCATGCTTCTTATGGTCAGCGCGCTGCTCTCCGGAGTCCTCGGCCTCATCCGCATCAAGGTCATCAATCACCTCTTCGGCGCGGGCATGGAGCAGGACGCTTATCAGGCCGCCTTCACCCTACCCGATCTCATCAACTACTTCCTCATCGGCGGCGCGGCCTCCATCTCCGTCATCACCATCCTCAACCGCTATCGCGAACTAGGCGACGAAGAAGGTGCCGACCGCGCGCTCTCCGTCATCCTCAACACCATGTTGATCGTCCTCTGCGTCGGCCTTCTCTTGGGTGAAGTCTTCGCTCCCCAATACGTTTGGCTCTTCTTCACCGGCTACCGTAAAGACCTCGTCGGTGCCGCGCTCTGCGTCGCCCTCACTCGGCTGCTGTTGCCCGCTCAGCTCTTCTTTTTCATCGGCAGCGTCATGACTCGCGCCTACAGGTGCGCAAGATCTTCCTCTATCAGGCCTGCACGCCTGTCATCTACAACTCCGGCATCATCCTCGGCGCTCTTCTGCTGCATCGCCGGCTCGGTATCTACTC
>CAWERM010000181.1:0-4728 GCA_963810995.1 uncultured Acidobacteriaceae bacterium
ACTCCTTGTTGATCCTGTCGGACCGCGGAGTGAACGAGACGATGGCACCGATTCCCAGCCTGCTGGCGATGGCGGCGGTGCATCATCGGCTGGTGCGGGACAAGACGCGCACCCAGGTGGCGTTGATTATCGAGAGCGGAGAGCCGCGCGAGGTGATGCACTTTGCGCTGTTGATCGGTTATGGGGCAAGCGCAATCAACCCGTACCTGGCGTTCGAGACGCTGCGCGACATGAAGCTGCGCGGGCTGCTGGCGGACGATGTTACCGCCGAGTACGCAGAGAAGAATTTCATCAAGGCGATCAACAAGGGGTTGCTGAAGACCTTCTCCAAGATGGGGATCAGCACGCTGCAAAGCTATCGCGGGGCACAGGTGTTCGAGGCGGTGGGGTTGAACAAATCCCTGGTGGATGCATACTTCTCCGGGACCGCCTCGCGGGTGGAGGGCGTGGGACTGGATGTACTGGCGCGCGAGGCGCAGATGAAGCACGCGTACGCCTTCCAACCGCTGACCGAGTCGGAGACGGACTTAGTAGTGGGCGGGCAGTATCAGTACCGCGAGGGCGGCGAGTACCACATGGTGAATCCGGCGACCATCAGCAAGCTGCAGCAGGCGGTGCGACAGAACAGTCCGACGACTTTCCAGGAGTACACAGACCTGATCGACGAGCAGAGCAAGCACCTGTGTACGCTGCGGGGCCTAATGCGGTTGAATTATGCGGATGAGCCGCTGCCACTGGAAGAAGTGGAGGCGGCCAAGGAGATTGTGAAACGCTTTACCACCGGCGCGATGAGCTATGGCTCCATCAGCAAGGAGGCGCACGAAACGCTGGCCATTGCGATGAACCGTATTGGCGGGATGTCCAACACAGGCGAGGGCGGCGAGGACCCTGAGCGTTTTGTACGCGACGCCAACGGGGACCTGCGGCGTAGCGCGGTGAAGCAGGTGGCGAGTGGGCGGTTCGGTGTGACGGCCCATTACCTGGTGAACGCGGACGAGATTCAGATCAAGATGGCGCAGGGCGCCAAGCCGGGCGAAGGCGGACAGTTGCCGGGGCACAAGGTGGACGAGATCATAGCGCGGACTCGCTACTCGATCGCCGGCGTAGGGTTGATCTCTCCTCCACCGCACCATGACATCTACTCGATCGAAGACCTGGCGCAACTGATCTACGACTTGAAGAATGTGAACCCGAAGGCGCGCATCGCGGTGAAGCTGGTGGCCGAGGTGGGAGTGGGAACGGTGGCCGCGGGCGTCTCCAAGGCGCACGCCGACGTGGTCCTGATCTCCGGCGACAACGGCGGCACGGGCGCATCGCCGCAGAGCTCGATCAAGCACGCGGGACTGCCCTGGGAGCTGGGCCTGGCGGAGACGCAGCAGGTGCTGCTGCTGAACGATCTGCGCAGCAGAATCAAGGTGCAGACGGACGGTAAGCTGCAGACCGGGCGCGATGTGGTGATCGCCGCGCTGCTGGGGGCCGAGGAGTTCGGCTTCTCCACCATGCCGCTGATCTCCATGGGCTGCATCATGATGCGCAAGTGCCATCTGAACACCTGCTCGGTGGGCATTGCGACGCAGGACCCGGTGTTGCGCGCGCGCTTCCAGGGACAGCCGGAGCATGTGATCAACTTCTTCTTTTTCCTGGCCGAGCAGGTGCGCCAGCACATGGCGAAGCTGGGCTTCCGGACCTTCGATGAGATGGTGGGCCGAGTGGACCGTATCGATGCGGCGACGGCCGATGCTCACTGGAAGGCCAAGGGCATCGACCTATCGTCGATCCTGTTCGCGCCGGAGCTGCCCTCGCATGTGGGGCGGCGGCGCACCAAAGATCAGGACCACGGGCTTGCATTTGCGTTGGACCATGCGCTGATCGAACAGGCCAAGCCGGCGCTGGAAGAGAAGAAGCCGGTGAGGGCTAGCTTCGCCATTCGCAACGTGCATCGCACGGTCGGGGCCATGCTGGGCGGCGAGATTGCGCGCCGGTTCGGTGCGGACGGACTGCCCGATGAGACCATCCACTTCCGCTTCACAGGCTCGGCTGGACAGAGCTTTGGAGCGTTTGTCCCGGCTGGCGTCACGCTGGAACTGGAGGGAGATTCCAACGATTACGTGGGCAAGGGACTCTCCGGCGGGCGCATCATCGTGTTTCCACCGAAGACATCGAGCTTCCTGCCCGAAGAGAGCATCCTGGTGGGCAACGTGGTGCTGTATGGCGCGACCGGGGGCGAGGCGTTCTTCAGCGGTATCGCGGGAGAACGGTTTGCGGTGCGCAACTCCGGCGCCACGGCGGTGGTGGAGGGCGTGGGCGACCATGGCTGCGAGTATATGACCAAAGGCACTGTGGTTGTGCTTGGCTCGGCGGGGCGCAACTTTGCCGCCGGCATGAGCGGAGGAATTGCCTATGTGTACGACGATGAGGGCGACTTCTCCACGCGCCGCTGCAACCGGACGGGTGTGGACCTGGAGCCGCTGCTGGCGAGCGAAGACGTGGAGCTGGTGCGCGGGCTGATGCAGCGCCACATCGACCTGACGGGCAGTCCCCATGCGGCATGGATTCTGGAGCACTGGGAGACGACGCAGGCACGGTTCATCAAGGTGTATCCGCACGAATACAAGCGGGTCCTGGGGGTGGCGCGAACGGATGCGGTCTATGTGTCGCCGGTGGCCAAGATCTCCCCGGCAAATGTGTCGCCCATGGTGGCGACAGGGCAGGTGCAGCATGGGTAAGGTGACGGGTTTTCTAGAGATTCAGCGGGAACAGCCGACGCGGCGTAGGGTGGAAGATCGGCTGGAAGACTGGTTTGAGATCTATGAACCTTTCGGCGAGGCGAAGCAGCGCGAGCAGGGAGCGCGCTGCATGGACTGCGGCGTGCCCTTCTGCCATACGGGATGTCCGCTGAACAACCTGATCCCGGACTGGAACGACTTGGTATACAACGCCCGCTGGCCGAATGCGATCCGGCGGCTTCATGCGACCAACAACTTTCCGGAGTTCACGGGGCGCATCTGTCCTGCTCCCTGCGAGGCGGCCTGCGTGCTGGCCATCACGGAACCGGCAGTCTCCATCAAGCTTATTGAGCGCAGCATTGTGGACCGCGCGTGGGATGAAGGATGGATCCAGCCCGAGCCTCCCGAGCACGAATCGGGACACCGCGTGGCGGTGGTGGGTAGCGGACCTGCGGGACTGGCGGCGGCCCAGCAGTTGCGCCGCGCAGGCCATTCGGTGACGGTGTATGAGAAGAACGACCGCATCGGCGGGCTGATGCGCTATGGAATCCCCAACTTCAAGATGGAGAAACGCATTCTGGACCGGCGTCTGGATCAGATGCGCTCAGAGGGGGTGACGTTTGTGCCCAACGCGCATGTGGGCGTGAATATTCCCGCGGAATCGTTGGTGGACGACTTCGATGCCGTACTACTGGCGGGCGGTTCGGAGCATCCGCGCGACCTGGCAATCCCTGGCCGGGAACTGAAGGGGATCCACTTTGCCATGGAGTTCCTGCCGCAGCAGAACAAGCGCTGCGAGGGCGATGTACTGGATGCTTCGCTGGATATTCTGGCGGGGGGCAAGCGGGTGGTAATCCTGGGCGGCGGCGATACCGGCGCAGACTGCCTGGGGACCAGTCTTCGGCAGGGCGCGAAGAGCGTACACCAGTTCGAGATCATGCCCAAACCGCCGGACCAGCGCGCGGCGTCAACGCCGTGGCCGATGTGGCCGTTGCAATTGCGCACCGAGAGCAGCCACGAAGAGGGCGGAATCCGCGACTGGGGCATCAACAGCGTGAGTTTCAGCGGCGACAAACAAGGCCATGTTACGCATCTTCATGCGGTGCGCGTGGGGCCTCCGCCGAGCTTTACGCCGGTGGCGGGTTCGGAGTTCACGTTGGAGGTCGATCTGGTTCTGCTGGCTCTGGGCTTCCTGGGGCCGGTGCGCTCTGGAATGATCGAGCAGTTGGGCCTGAAGCTGGACCAGCGCGGCAATGTGGCAGCGGACGAGAACTACGCAACCTCGGTGGAGGGCGTCTTCGCCGCTGGCGACATGCGGCGTGGCCAGTCGCTGGTGGTATGGGCGATTGCCGAGGGGCGCAAGGCAGCCGCGTCCATCGACCGCTATCTGGCCGCAAAGCCCGAATCGCTGTCCATGGGAGAACGCGTTCTGGTGTAGAGGCCTAAACCCAAACCATTACATTCGTAAACGGTCACACGAAAATGCGTGACCGTTTTGCTTTGCGAGTCACGGAGCAGTCCCGCGGAACCTTTGGCGGGGCGGCGGCTGACTGCGGCGGCTGCCGCGGCTTTGGCGGAGGCGGCCGTGGCTGTGGCGGCAGCGGCTACGGCGGCGGTCGGCGGTCGCGGCGGCTGCGGCGGCGACGGCGGCGATCGCGGTGGCGTCGACGGCGGCGGTAGCGGCAGCGGCGTCGGCGGCGGCGCCTGCGGCGGAGGCGGCGGCGTGCTCGTCCCTTTCACTGCTCTTTTGGTCCTTCTCCGGTTTGTTTGTCGTTCTGTTCGTCTATCCCTTGCCTTCCCGCTTTTCTTTGCGCGCGCTTCTGTCATTCTCCGCTTGTTCTCTTTTTTGCTGTTCTTGCTCTCCCCTCCCGTTCTGTTTTTTGCTTTGTTAATCTCCTCCCCCCTTATCCGCCATTCTTCACTTCTCTCCCTTTTGGTCTCGCCTCTGCACTCGCCTCTCACTCGGTCCCCTCTCGCCTTGTTCCTCTCCTCTCCATTCATT
>CAWERM010000182.1:0-3769 GCA_963810995.1 uncultured Acidobacteriaceae bacterium
CGACAACTCCAAGGGGACACAGCCGCTCAACGTGGTGGCCCAAACCGACGATAAGAAGGGCACCCGCGCCGTCGCCGCCTCCTCCACTGACTCCGCCGAAGCGGAACGGAACTGGCTGCTGCTGCCGAACGCACCGCTGCGCTGGAGGCCGCCAACGCCGCACTCACGCGCCAGCTTACCCAGATTCAGGCCGCCAGCACACAGAACGTGGACGCAGCAGACGCGCAAGCCCCGCCGCGCGCAAGCCGCCATCGCCTGCCCGGAGAGCGCGCCTCTGTGACCCACAAATTCTCCATCGCGGGCCACGAGGGATACATCACGGTCGGCCTCTATCCCAACGGCTACCCCGGCGAGATCTTCATCCGCATGGCCAAGGAGGGATCCACCGTCTCCGGCCTGATGGACAGTTTCGCCACCGCCATCAGCATCTCGCTACAGCATGGTGTGCCACTGAAGGTCCTCTGCGAGAAGTTCGCCCACACCCGCTTTGAACCCTCCGGCTGGACCGGCAACCCCGAGATCGGCTTCGCCAAATCCATCATGGATTACATCTTCCGCTGGATTCAGCTGCGCTTCCTCTCAGGAACGCAGCTCGACCTGTTTGCCGGCCTCGCCCCCGCGGCCAGCGTGCCGGTGGAGGGCACCGTCACCGCTCCAGGAAACACGGTCAGCATGGCCGCCGCCAGTGAGGACGCTACCGCAACGCCGCATCAGGCCACGCCACACGCTCCGCTGGACACCCTCTCCACGGCGGACGATGCCAGCCCGCAGGCCATCCTGCAGCGCGAGGCCCGTACCCACAAGGCCATCTCCGACGAAGACATCTTCGACAACGGAGCGGGCAGCCAGTATACCGACCGCACCCCGCCCCGCCATGGCATCGCGCCCGACCTCTCCGCCCGCGCGGACGGTGCAGCCCAGACAAAAGACTCCATGGCAGACCGTGGCGTATACGGGGTTCCCGGCGCCCCCGGCGCTGGAACGGTCTATCACGCCTCCGATGCCATGAAGAGCATGTACGACATGGGAGACGCGCCCAGTTGCGCCACCTGCGGCGCCATCATGACCCGCTCCGGCTCCTGCTACCGCTGCATGAGTTGCGGCAGCACCAGTGGGTGCAGCTAGAACGAACCAGCCTCCGGGAGAAATTGTCGTGCCTTGTCGGACATGGCAGTAGCTCAGTTTGCCCGGGATCGCGAACGCAATATCAAGGTCCCCAATATGAGTGCAAGGCTGAGTAGCAATCCGCCGAATCCGATGTAGACCAGCTTTTCCGGATTCATTACCGCCCACCCTAAGGGTCCTGGAAATTCCACGCGCCTCATCCAGGTGCGCAGCACGGCTGCATTCCAGTCTTGATCGATGAAGGTCGCTCGCCATTGCAAGGTATGGTCTAGCAGAAATAACTGGTTGAGGTGAATCATGACCGGTCCCTCGGTCAGTACCGAATAGTGAAAGAAGTCGCAAAAGCGGCGGATGTCTGCGGCGTCGGAGCGCACAAGGATCCAGTTGGGCGGCAGTCCCTCCTGTAGGCGAAACTTGCGGAGGGATGCAGAGTCTTCGCCGGCGTCGAAAGAGAAGATCAGCACGCGATAGGGCGCGGCGCCTTGGATCTGCGCGGTGTCCTTCACCAGCATCCGTGCCAGAATGGGGCAACTCATCGTGCAACGGGTATACACAGGTAAGACGATTACGGGTCCCGGTCCAGCGGTCCGCAGTCGATCCCACAATGTGCTTTGCTGGTTGGCTTCACCCCACACTGCAATGTCCGGCATTCTGTCCTGCATTGCTGCCGACGGGAACTACCGCCATGGCCTGAGCGCCTAAGGCAAGCGTCAACGCCAATGTGAACAGAAGAAGATACCGTTTGAGGCTCATGATTTTGAGTGGGTCGTGTCGACCGCAACCGGGCTATTCGGTCTGAAGCCTGGTGCGGTCCTAATGCCATTTTTCACGATGTCGCGAACCGGCGCGTAATAGGATGCGACGCACAGCAATACCGCAGCGATTACCCATGGCGTAAAGTTGCGCACTGCGGATACGTCTTCATCGTGATATGGCTCGCTAATCGGTAGTAAATACGGAACCTGCGACAGTGCTGCATCCGGCGCGGCTGCCAAGCTGCGAACCAGAACGATGAAGTAGAGGAGGACGGCAAGGCCCATGATGCATCCGCCGACCATGCCCATGTGGGTTGCAAGCCACCAGTCTGGCCGGTAGCTGGGTGAGGCAGGGTTCATATAGGTCAATCCCAGATTGGTGCGGCGCGGCTCGCCCTGCAGTCCGCCCATAAAGAAGCCGGTTGAAAAGACGAAGGTACCAACCATCCAAACATAAGGTACGGTCATCGCCAACGTACCCGAGACAACTGGCTTCTTGAGCAGTCCCGTGATAATCAGCAGACTTCCGCCCAGGATTCCGAGAAAGACCGGCCCGCCGACCGTCAGGTGAAAGTGCGCGGGAACCCACGCGGTATTATGCACAACATTATTCATACTGTATGACGCATTGATGATGCCCGTAATCCCTCCAAACAGAAAGATCACCAGCCCGCAAAAAAGATAGGGAAAGAGCCAGACTTCGGGGTCGAAGTAGGGCACCTTATTCCACCAGCCAAAGAGTCCCTTGCCTCCTCGTTGACGGGCCGCCAGTTCCAACGATGCCGCCAGGGTGAACGCAGTCAGCATGCTCGGAATCGCGACCATCAGCGTGAGCACGCCCTGGATCCCTTTCGATGTCGTGGAGATTCCCGGATCTGCAAACTGATGGTGCAGCCCCAGCGGACACGAAAGCAGTATCAGCGCCATAAAGGTGAAGCGCCCGGCAAAATCGCTGAACAGCTTTCCACCAGCCAGTTTTGGCAACATCGTGTAGTAGAGGACGTAGGTAGGCAGCAGCCAGAAGTAGACCAGCGGGTGCCCGAAGAACCAGAAGAGCGTTCGACTGAGCATGACGTTGACGCCTGAGGTCCATCCCAACGACCACGGCAGAAGCTGTACCAGGACTTCAAACGCAACAGGCAGCGTGGCCAACTGCCACACAATGAAGGTGGCAAATATCCCTACGACTCCCAGCGGTGTCTTCCGGCCCGGATTCTCCTTCCGCCAGCGCATATACACGGGAATCCACGTGAACAGCGGCACCCAGGAGCCAACGATGAAGAGGACGAGTCCGAGGTAGAACAAGGGGTGGGCCATCAGCGGCGGATAGAACGTGTACAGCACGGAGGCTTTGCCCAGGAAGATCATGGCAGCCGTCATCACCGTTCCCAGCAACATCAAGACCAGCGAAAGCGTTGCCCCGGCGATGGAAACTGGCGACTTCAATTCCTGGCTGACCACCATCGTCCCAAATGCAACCGCGAAAAAAGTGGTCAGGACAATGGCGTTAATTATTCCATGTGCGGTCAGGCCTTCGTAGTAATCGATTCCGGCAAAGGATGTGGCGCGGATTACGCCCGACTGGTACATGACCTGCATCACGCCGTGATACGCGCCGAAGATAAACAGAGTGAGCGGCACCAGCAATTCAATCAAAATAATTCTTTGTAGATTTTTTTGGAGTTCCATTAGTTTTGTAGACCCTCCAGGTACGCTTCAATCTGCTTAATCTCGTCGTCGGTCAACGGAATCGCAGGCATCACCGGGGGATATCCTTCACCGAAAGCGCTGTGGGGTTATGAACTTTTTCGACGAAGAACGCTGAATCAAGTGTGCGAGTGCTGCCGTCGGTCAAGTGTACGGTGATCCCCATGCACCTTTGAAGGTGG
>CAWERM010000183.1:0-4859 GCA_963810995.1 uncultured Acidobacteriaceae bacterium
TTCTTCTCCCTGCCGCCGGCGGCGACAAGTACGTATTGCTATCGCTGATTGCCCGCCAAGCCGAAGACGCATGGGAGATACCGGAGATGTCCCTGGTGGCAAACCATCGCCTCGACTCCACGGCCATGCATCAGTTCTGCGCGCCCAATGAAAAAGTCACTCTTGTGAAATTCGAGATCGAGATGGTGGATACCACCGGGTACTTTCAACTGATCTTTCCAACCTCCTTTGTCACTTTTCTTATCAAGCAGAGCAAGGTCGAGCAACCGCAGAAAAAAGGGGAATTGAAGTACTTCCCGACGGCAACAATCCGGGAGCGCATTCTGGATTGCGACGTGGCGGTCGCTGCCGACCTGCCCAGCATGAAGGTCTCCGTGCGCGACCTGGTGGGTCTACAGCCAGGATGCGTTCTGAAACTGCGGGCGCCCGTCCGGACCCCGGGAATGCTGACCGTAGGCGGACGAGAGATATTTGAAGCAAGTCCGGTGAGGAACGGCGCGCAGAAGGCAGCGCAGGTCGGCCGCCGGGCGCAACTAACAGGTTGGGGAAAGGATTAGGAACCATGGACAATCGGAGCACTAAACAGACGGCGCGGGAATTTGCAGACGCCTTTACCTCCTCTCTAGCCGAAGCCCTGACCCAAGCGGCGGGGACGCCCTTTCACCTTAAAGTGCTGGACAACCCGGACCTTGGCACGCGTCATGGGCAGCCTGTCCATTTCCGCCTGACCGCGGACGGTGCCCTGCACGGCGAATGCTTTGTCGAGTTGTATGAACCGCAGGTCGCTGAACTGGGTTCGAAGATACTGGGAGAGCCGGCGGCGGCCTTCCGCGAGGACCACTCCGAGGCGCTGACAAAGGTCATCTCCACGGCGACCGCCGGACTTACGGCGTCGCTCTCGGCCGAATACGGCGAGATCACCTTCAAGGTGGAGCGAATTGCAGACCTGGCATTCGGCGGGATGCTGGTTGTCCCCCTGGCCGCCTCCACCGAAGAGCAGCCGGAGATGCCATTGCTGCTCTATTTCGACGGTGAGTTTCTGGAGGCTTTGACGTCCCAAGCGGCAAGGAAAGATGCTGTCGGCAACGGCATGACTCCGCTCGATCCGGTCAATCTCAAGATGGTGATGGATGTTGAGTTGAATGTGTCGCTTCGATTCGGCCAGCGTCAGTTACCCTTGCGCGAAGTGCTGGAACTGGCAAGCGGTTCGGTGATCGAACTGGATCGCAAAGTGGACGACCCGGTGGAGTTGCTGCTGGATGGAAAAGTGATTGCCCGTGGGGAGGCCGTCATCGTGGACGGCAACTACGGGTTACGCGTCACCGAAGTCCCACAACCAATTGCGGCTCAGATTTAGCGGTTGATCGTACAGGAGTGAAGTCTGATGAAATTGTCACTTGCATCCATTCTGCCGGGCGTTGACCGTGGATGGAAGAGCATGTATTCGGTATGCGCTCTTCAGACCTGTCAGAACACGCTCCTGATGCGCAGCATCCAGAGCCGCGTCGGAATCCACGTGGATCAACATTGGTATTGCAGTGTGGATTGCTTTGCCACCGCAGCGCGCAAGCGGTTCTCCATGCTTTCCGGCGCAAGCGTCCTGGAAATGCCGCACCACCCGCGTCTGTCCATCGGCCTTGTGATGTTGTCGAAGGGCTACTTGACGGACGATCAGCTTCGCTTCGCCATGGCGGAGAGCCGATTGAACGGAGAAGAATTGGAGGCTGTCCTGGTCCGTCATGGACTGGCCAGCGAGAGGCAACTGGCCGCCGCCAGGGCCGCGCAGTGGGGCTATCCGATTCTTGGACAGGACCGCATGGGCCAGCCGGTTGAGGCAGATATTCCACCGGCATTGCTGCATGCATGCACGGCGGTGCCGCTGCACTGTTCCACGGCGGCAAAGCGGTTCGTCCTGGGCTTTGTCTACCGGGTGGAACACAGCCTGCTCAGTTCCCTGGAACAGATCACCGGCTTCAGGGCAGAGCCATGCTTCATTACCGCGACCGAGTTCCGAGAGCAGATGGGACGCTTGACTACCGTTCCGGGCTGCGAGGAGGTGGTCTTTGAAGATCCCAGTTCGCCGGTGGAGATGGCGAATGTGGTGGCCGGATTTGCGGTGGAAGTTGCCGCCAAGGAAGCCAACTTCGCGCACTGTAGGGACTATGCATGGACAAGACTTACGGGCAAACGACGGAAGATCGACGTGCTGTTTCGAGTCAAGAATGCGACCGAAGCTGGACGAAAGAGAAATTTCCACATGCCGATGGAGAACATCCGCTCTTTCGGGTAAAACAATTGGTGCTAGTTGCCGATAACTGTGCCAGGTGGTGGCACAGTGCCGACAAGGAACGTTTCCGGGAACCAAACTCGACGGCATCAGCTGGTGGAACTCCAACCCTCGCAGGTTGAGTTTGTCCAGGACCTTCCCGCCATTCCGGTATTGACTAAAACACTGCTTCTGCTGGACATCCTGGTCCAGGAGCCATGCGTCGATCTGCGAGAGATGTCTCAACTGGTACTCTCCGACCTCGGCGCTGCATTGCAGATACTGCGTCTGGCGGGCCGGGAGTACGGCAACGCGGACGGTCGCCCCATCCGCATGGAGGATTGCATCTCCGACCTTGGCCTGGAAGCTTGTCTGAAGGCAGTGTCGGCTCAAACCATCGCTCGCGATGGCCGGCAAGTTGCCATCGCGGACTTCTGGGACCATTCCAGGGAGATTGCCCAGCATTCCATGCAGATTGCAAAACAGATGCTCAAGGTAAATCCCGAAGAGGCTTATTTAGCCGGTCTGTTTCATACCATCGGCATGCTGCCTGAGCTGTTGGGATGGAGAGAAGCCGGCGAGGCCGATACTGCCCTGATTGGGCTCAGGTTTGCAACAAGATGGTCGCTGCCTGCCTGTGTGACGGAGTTCTTCCGTGAAATCCACTTCACCGGATACCCGGTGCTCTGGTCGGGAATTGTGCGAGAGGCCCATCAGCGTGCCAACAGGTCGTTCATCGATTGCCCCTTTGAACACGGTCTCCGCCCACACCTGGTGTGGAATGGAGCCGAGCAACCGGGGCCGGCAAACTATCGCTAACCGGCGCTGAGGCAAGGCGCACACGGATTGCCTTCCGATGAGAGAGGAAGCCCGGATGTGCCTCGGCAGGCGCCCCAGGACGGCTGTTCTCATCGATCCCTCATCAAAATCAGGGTATTCTGCTGCGAATTGACCCTTTTGGGGCATATTTTGCCCACTGGAATGGCATCTGCCGTGCATTGTCCTAGGACAAGAGGCGTCTATGGACAGTGGATATTATGCCGCGTGTACAGCTTTAGTCTCTCGCACGCAGGCATTGGATACGATTGCCAACAACCTGGCCAATGCAAGCACGGTGGGCTACCGGGCGCAGCATAACCAATTCAGCTCAGTGCTCGCTCAGGCTAGCGGCGCGCCGGACTCCGACCTGAACCAGGCAATCAATAACTATGGAATCCTGAGCGGAACCATGCTGGACGAAAGCCAGGGCGCTCTGCAAAAGACCGGCAACGACCTTGATCTGGCCATCCAGGGGTCAGGCTTCTTTGTTGTGCAAACCGCCGGCGGCCCCATGTACACGCGCGACGGCAGCTTTCCAGCTATCCAGCAAGGGACAGTTGATTACCTCCACCGGCGACCCTGTGATGGGCGATAAGGGAGCCATCTCCCTGCCGCCCGGTTCGGTTTCGATCAGCCCGGACGGAACCATCTCCTCGAATGGGGCGGTGGCAGGCAAGTTGAAGCTGGTAAGTTTTCCGGCGGGCACAAACTTGACCAGCGCCGGCGAAACCTACTATTCCGCGCCGCCGAACAGCGAGGCGGCATCCACCGATTCAACCGTGAAGCAGGGGATGCTGGAAAGCTCCAACGTTAACCCAGTTACCAGTATGGTCGAGCTGATTACCGCGCAACGCTCTGCCGAGATGATGCAGCGTGAGCTTTCCATGTACTCCTCGGAGATGGACAAAACCGCAACCCAGGATCTGCCCAAGATAAGTTAAAAGGAGACTCAACAATGTTTCACGCCCTCTACACAGCAGCCAGCGGAATACCACCGGCTCTTCCAGCCGACCATAACGCCGGTGCGAAATCCGACGGGATTGACTTTCTGACCCATGGGCTGTTCGTTTCGTTAATCCAGTTCCACGTGAATGTGCGAAAACCGCTTCAGCAGGACCGACGCCATGCCGCGGGCGTCGGGCCGCATGCGCTCATCATCGGCCCGCCGTCCACCAGGCACTCGGTCACGATCAGGTGCCGCAGGTTCGCCGCCCGCCGGTCCTCGGCGTTGCTCGGCGCGCTGTGGAGGACCTTTTCCAGCATCCGCGCGCCGCGGTGCGGCTGGAAGCGGAGGATCTCCAGCGCCTCGTCGGCCAGCTTGCCGCGGACCAGGTCGGCCAGCGGGCGGACCTTGCCGGCGCGATCCGCGCGAATCGGTACGTCGCCGTGTAAGCCATGATCTATCGCTTGCCTTTCCCGCCGTGCCCGCGGAACGTCCGCGTCGGCGCGAATTCGCCCAGCCGGTGGCCGACCATCTCCTCGGTCACGAAGACCTTCAAGTGCAGCTTGCCGTTGTGGACCATGAACGTATGGCCGACGAACTCGGGCACGATCGTGCATGCGCGAGCCCACGTCTTGATCGGCTCCTTCGTGCCCACGTCATTCTGCTTCTGCACTTTCAGAAACAACTCGGGGTTGACGAACGGGCCCTTTTCAGTGATCTTCCCATGTCAACAACTACTTGATCTTCACTTGATCTTCAATTGTCCGTAGCGCCGCGATTTTCGCCGCCGCACGATGGCCTTGTTCGAGGGCTTCCGCCGCTTGCGGTGTT
>CAWERM010000184.1:0-5677 GCA_963810995.1 uncultured Acidobacteriaceae bacterium
ATACCGTTCGATGCAACGGGAAAGAAGTGGGTTCGCTTCGATGTGTGGGACTCCGCCGGGAACGGAGCGTGGCTGCAGCCGGTACTGGTGAAGTAGAGGGAGGCGGCTAAGCGGCTCTGATCTCGTCGAGCAGCTCGGGATGCTGCTCCAGCACTTTGAGGAGCTTGACCAGAGCTAGCGGCGGCTTGGTCTTTCCGTTCTCGTAGCGCGAGAAGGCATTGACGCCTCCGCCGAAGATCTCGGCGGCCTCGCGCTGATCGAGCGCAAGGCGCTTGCGCACGCGGGCGATGAACTGCGGATCGACGATTGCCGCGTTGACCTGCTTGTTGAACTCCAGCATCAACGCGCTGGTGCGGGCCGATTCAGCCGCGTCGAGAACGGCCTCGCCGCAGGCCGGACAGAAGTCGCCCGTCACGCCGGGGATGACCGTGCTCTCGCCCTTGTAGGTGTAGGGCATGTCGCGCGTGTCGCGAACCAGCTTTGCCTTGGCACAGAATGGACATTTCATCTTCATCGCTCCTTGAACGAGACAATCAGCACATCGTCGATGACGGTCAGCTTTAGGTAAACCTCGCCGGCCTTGGTGGTGGGACGGTAGACATCCTGCCAAACTTTGTGGTCGGTGTGTGTGGTCATGGACTTGTAGAAGTCCTTGGGTGTGAGGGCCAGCACCACGGCCAACATTCCATCGAAATCGAAACCCAACGCCGCTCCCCCTGCAAGTGCGGAGAACGTGGAGCGAACCTTACCTTGCTGGATCAGCGCCCTGACGACGGAAAGCTGACAGTGGGGCGAGCGTTTCTCCATGACCAATAATAACCTACTTGGTTACTGGCTGCAAGGGATGGGTTGGGGCTGAATGCACATCGGATAAGCGAGGGCTGGACATGCGGCCAACCAATTTCTCTTATTGAACTGTATCGACGGACCAACACTCGGTAACATCGGCCATGGACCAGGTTCCAAACTGAACGCCGAACAATTCCAAATAGCAGGTTAGGAACGACGCTGCATGTCTGAATACATTCCCTACATCAGCTTCCTTTGCTTTTTGAGTCCACACTGGGCCGTCCGAGTCTATTCGAAGGAACCGATCAGCCATATGCACATCACCATGAGCAAATGAGGAAAGTTCAGTATAGAAAATATCGTAAGCCTCCACGTGCTCAACTTCTTCTGCCATCTGGCGTAATGTCTTTCCGGCCCAGTTCTGGACGACTGCCGTCTTTCCGTTCCTGTTGACGCGTGTGAACCGATCAACGACGGCGTTGAATTTGGCCATCACGTCTTGCTCACGATGTGCCCAGTGATTTTGCCAAAGAATATCCATCGCTTCATGCCACTGGGGATCTTTACTGTTCCGATGCTGTTTACATACGTCCATCTTACGTTTGTTAAGAATGGCGGCGAAGTCAATGTACTGTCGGACACGCTCGGTGGGGTCATTCGTGATGTAGTGAGCAGTCACGTCCGTCTCAAACATAGTCCGTGCAATCGAATATCCCACGGTAGCGGGAAACCACTCCTTGCCAAATGAATTCGACATTCTCAAGAGTGCTTCCGAAGCAGAAAGATTTTGCAGTAAGAAGGACATCATGATTGATGTATATTCGACGCCAGATGGGTGAAAATGAACCTTGTCAACCCTGCTTCTGCCCAGATTGCTCAAGCGACGCAAGACCTCTCGATGCTGCTCAGCGGTAAGAAATAGCAAGGATGCTTCCTCCCCAATGATTGTACTTTCGGTCTGGGTTTCTAATCGCCGAATGCCGGTAATTCGTGGGGCTGAAGCCCCACGCGCCCTCCGATGAACAAGGGCAGAAGCGGATTCCTCCGCTGCGCTGCGGAATGACAAACAAAAATGCAACGACGGAGATTCTGAGCGTAGCTCAGAATGACGAGAGAAGAAGCAACCCACTCATGCGCGATGAGACTGCGCATGAATGGGGCACCCAGTTTTCTTGTGGAACTGTGCCCTAGGCCTTCGGCCTAGGCTGGTATATTACGCGCCGTTGGTGCTTAGGCCGAGGAGGGGGCGGAGGTGGGTGCCGGTGTGGGAGCGGGGGTTGGCGGCGATCTGCTCGGGGGTTCCGGTGGCGACGATGTGGCCGCCGGCGTCGCCGCCTTCGGGGCCGAGGTCGATGACCCAGTCGGCGGACTTGATGACGTCGAGGTTGTGTTCGATGACGAGCAGCGAGCCGCCGCCGTCGATGAGCTTGCGGAAGGCGGCGAGGAGCTTCTGCACGTCGTCGAAGTGGAGGCCGGTGGTGGGCTCGTCGAGGATGTAGAGGGTGCGGCTGCGCGAGCGGGCGGCGATTTGCGCGGCGGTGGGATTGTCGGATTGCTTGAAGAGGTCGGAGTTGCTGCCGATGCGGATGGCGATGGAGCGGGCGGTGGCGAGGTGCGAGGCGAGCTTGACGCGCTGGGCCTCGCCGCCGGAGAGCGTGGTGGCGGACTGGCCGAGGCGGACGTATCCCAGGCCGACCTCGTCGAGCACGGCGAGCTTGTCGACGATGCGCGGGTGTCCCGCGAAGTAGCGACGAGGCATGCTTGACGGTCATGTTTAGAACGTCGTGGATATTTTTACCCTTATATTTAATTTCCAAAATGGAAGATTTGTAACGCGTGGCATTGCAATCTTCGCAGGGCAACTCGATGTCGGCGAGGAACTGCATCTCGACGGTGACGGTGCCGTCGCCCTCGCAGGTGTCGCAGCGGCCGCCGGGGACGTTGAAGGAGAAGGCCCCGGGGCCGAAGCCGCGGCGTTTGGCGTCGGGCTGGGCGGCGAAGAGCGCGCGGATGTCGTCGAAGGCTTTGATATAGGTAACCGGATTGGATCGCGGCGTGCGGCCGATGGGCGACTGGTCGACCAGGACGACGTCGTTGAGGTATTGCGTGCCGGTGAGCGAGCGGAAGAGGGCGGTGGGCTCGGGCGCGGAGGCGTCGGGTTCGCGGTGCAGCGCCTGCTGAAGCGCGGCGTAGAGCACCTGGTGGATGAGCGTGGACTTGCCGCTGCCACTGACGCCGGTGACGCAGCAGAGGAGGTTGAGCGGGATTTCGACATCGACGCCGCGCAGGTTGTGCAGGCGGACGCCGGTGAGCTGGAGGCGCTCGCGGCCGGGCTCGCGGCGATGGCGCGGGATGGCAATGGCCAGACGGCCGGACAGATATTTTCCGGTAATGGAGTTCGGGTCGGCGGTGACCTGGGCGACGGTGCCCGCGGCGAGGACGTGGCCGCCGAGTTCGCCCGCGCCGGGGCCGAGGTCGAGGAGGTGATCGGCGGAACGGATAACGTCGGGATCGTGCTCGACGACGAGGATGGTGTTGCCGAGGTCGCGCAGGGAGTGGAGGATGCGGATGAGCTTGGCGGTGTCGCGCGGGTGCAGGCCGATGGAGGGCTCGTCCAATACATAGAGCGCGCCAACCAGGCGCGAGCCGAGCGATGTGGCGAGCTGGATGCGCTGCGATTCGCCGCCGGAGAGCGTGGAGCTGAGGCGGTCGAGGGTGAGGTATTCCAGGCCAACCTCGATGAGGAAGTGGATGCGCTGGCGGACCTCTTCGAGGACCTTGCCGGCGATTTCTATTTGTGACGGTGTTAGTTGCAAATTGTCGAAGAAGGCCTGGGCGGCGGTGATGGTGAGGGCGGAGACTTCGCAGATATTTTTGGCCGGGCCATTTTGAGGCGCAATGAGGACGGCGCGGGCTTCGGCGCGCAGGCGCTGGCCGCGGCAATCGGGGCAGAGGGCGTAGCCGCGATATTTGGAGAGGAAGACGCGGACGTGGAGCTTATATTTTTTGCGCTCGAGCGCGGCGAAGAAGCCGCGGATGCCGGGGTAGGGGCCGCTGCCGTTCCAGAGGAGTTCTTGCTGCGGCGGATCGAGGTCGTAGTATGGAACGTCGGTGGGAATGGCGGCGGACTTGGCGAAGCGAATCATCTCGCCATGGAATGGGCGGTACTTGGGGGTGGTCCAGGGGCGATGGCGCCCTGCGCGAGGGTGCGGGAGCGATCGGGGATGATGAGGTTGGGATCGAAGTCGATGGTGTTGCCGAAGCCCTGGCAGCGAGGGCAAGCGCCGTAGGGATTGTTGAAGGAGAAGAGGCGCGGTTCGGGCTCGCGATAGGCGCGGTGACAGGTGGAGCACTCGAATGCGGCGCAATATCTGAGATGCGTTGGCGCTTCAGTCTCTTCGCGCGGGACCATGTGGAACTGGACTTCGCCGGACTCGCGGTAGCCGGTTTCGATGGCGTCTACGATGCGGGCGCGGCTATCGGGGGAGATGACGAGACGATCGATGAGGACGAAGATGGGTTGGGCGAAGTCGAGCGACAGGAGGGATTCGGGTGTGGAAAATTCGACGATGTTTCCGTTCTGGTAGAGGCGGTTGTAACCGCGACGGCGGAGTTCGGCGAGGCGCTCTTTGAGTGTGTCGGTGAGGGAAAAACTTAACGCCGATGGCGCCGATTTAGCCGATTTTTTGGAGGATGGTTTTTTGGTGGGTTTGACCGGTTTGTCGTCTTGAGGAACGTCGGTCGTCGCGGATTGGAGGGGCTCGAATTTAATTTCAGCGCGGGTGATGGGAAAGAGGGCGTAGGCGCGGGCACGGGTTGGAAGGGTGAGCAACGCGGTGACGATCTCGTCGACCGTGTCGTGGCGGACGATGCCGCCGCAGTGCAGGCAGGTAACGGTGCCGCAGCGGGCGTAGAGGAGGCGGAGGTAGTCGTAGATTTCGGTGGCGGTGGCGACGGTGGAGCGCGGGTTGCGGGTGGAATTTTTTTGCTTGATGGCGATGGCGGGTGCTAGGCCATCCATGAAATCTACATCGGGCTTCTCGATGCGCTCGAGAAATTGACGCGCATACGCAGAGAGGGATTCGACGTAGCGGCGCTGGCCCTCGGCGTAGATGGTGTCGAAGGCGAGCGAGGACTTGCCGGAGCCAGAGACGCCGCTGACGACGGTGAGCGCGTTGTGGGGGATGTCGACATCGATGGACTTGAGGTTGTGGGTGCGCGCGCCGCGGATGACGATGCCGTCGCTGGCGACGAGGACGACGCGCGGCGGGGCGGGATCGGCGACGGGATTCACGTCGGGGTTCGTGTCGTTCACTGCGGAGATTTGGGAGAGCATGGCCACTCTCCATTGTCGGATAGTTGGGCCGGGATTGCGAATCGGGGGTGTAAACAGCTGTTTATCAGTGATGGTGGGAGGCTGCGTGCGAGGCGAAGATTGCGGGATTCAACGCGCGGCGATGGTAACGGTGTTCATGGATTTTGCGGGGACGTGCAGTAGGTAGAACTTGCCGCCAGACTGGAGGGTTGCGTCCACCGGCTGGGCGGAGTCGTTCTCGAATTCGACGACCTGGCTGCCGTTGGGGTTGGCGAAGGCGACGATGGGTTTGAATGGGCCTCCGTTGAGGGCGATGCGGCGTGCGCCAGGAAGAACGCTGGCGGAGAAGTGCTTCATGGAGTAGAACTCCGGGTTGTAGCGGACCTGCTTCGTGGCGCGATCCACCGTGAGCAGGCTGTTCTGTCGCCATCCCCAGCTGCTGGTCTCGCGGTCGTCGAGCACGGTGTTCCAGAAGAAGTAGCTGCCGGCGAAGTTGTTGGTGTCTTCGATGATCTTGCGGAAGGTGATGAGGCCCTGCTGCCAGAGCAATACGTAGCTCTACGAAGTAGAAGT
>CAWERM010000185.1:0-5565 GCA_963810995.1 uncultured Acidobacteriaceae bacterium
TAACGTCATATCGCGAGGATGTGGACAAGACACGGGAGCTGGGGCTGCCGGGGAGCGTGATCCTGATCGACTCGCCGTGGGAGACCACTCAGAACGACTACAAGTTCAATCCGAAGCAGTTCGACGATGCGCCCGCGATGGTGAAACACATTCACGAGGAGGGATTCAAGCTGGTGCTGTGGCACACACCGTGGATCAACGTGAAGAGCGATCCTCCGAAGGAGGTTGGGTTTGAGGGGAAGATTGCGCCGTTGGCGGAGAATTATCAGGAGGCCGCGGACCAGGGTCTGTTTGTGAAGAACCCGAATGGAAGTTCGTATGTAGGGAGGTGGTGGAAGGGCGAGGGTTCGCCGATCGACTTTACCAATCCGAGGGCGAAGCAGTGGTGGCAAGCTCAAGTCCGGCAGGCGATTGCAGCGGGCGCGGATGGGTTCAAGGACGACGATGCGGAGGGGAGCTTTCTGGGTGACGTACGCTTTGGCGATGGGACGGACCAACGGTTGATGCGGAATCGCTATGCGGTGTTGTACAACAACGCCGTCGAGGAGCTGATCCAGAAGGACCTGAAGGGGGATGGGGTGCTGTTCGCGCGCAGCGTTACGGTGGGGGCGAACGGGATTGGGTTTCTGTGGGGCGGGGACAATGAGGCGAGCTTTTCGCCGGAGAACGGGCTGCCGACGGTGGTGACAGCGGGGCTGGGCGCGGGGTTGAGCGGAATGCCGCTGTGGACTGCGGACCTGGGCGGCTACGAGGCTACGGCGACGACTCCCGATGCGCGGCTGCTGGAGAGATGGACGGAGTATGCGGCGTTTTCGCCGGTGATGGAGGTGATGTCGAGCGCGAACATTGCGCCTTGGGGTTTTGATAAGAATGCTGGCGGGCACGAGGCGCTGGATGTCTATCGCAGCTATGCGGTGTTGAATATGAGCTTGTTTCCGTATCGCTATGCGGCGGCGCAGGAGGCGGCGAAGACGGGGATGCCAATCATGCGCGCGCTGGTGTTGCAGTACCAGGACGACGCGCGGGCGCGAGCGGCGAAGGACGAGTATTTATTTGGGCCGGATTTTTTGGTTGCTCCGGTGATCGATGAAGGGACGCAGCGGGCGGTGTATCTTCCGGCGGGCGAATGGGTGGACTACTGGACGGGCGCGGAGGTTGCGGGAGGGAAGGTTGTGGTTGCGGATGCGCAGGTCGATACGATTCCAGTGTGGGCGCGTGCAGGCGCTGTCATTGCGAAGATTCCCGAGGATGTGATGACACTGGTGCCAGAGAAGGAGAGCGGGAATACGAAGGTGAAATCGCTGGACGACCGAAGAGTATATGAGTTGATCGGGGGGGCGGGTTCGGCGGAAACGCAGATTACGGACTTTGAGGGAAGAGCGGTGGCGCGAACGGCCAAGTCGCTGAAGATTAGCGGAGGCCCGGCGGCGCGGGTGACGGTGCGCTGGAGGTTTGGATCGGTGGCGAGCGCGACGGTGAATGGGGTTGCGGTACCGGTGCAGACAGGATTGGATGGGCCGTATGTGGAGTTCGACTACGCGGCAGAGAGCGTGGCGGAGTGGCAATTGGGAAATATGTGAGCAGTGGTTTGCCGGCTTGCAAAGAACGGCTGGCACGGGTAGCATCCAAGCTAGAAACCGGCCTGCAAAGCAGGTGCGGGGGACAACGCTGGTTGAACCAACATTGCATGAACAGGGGTCCTGCTCGTATATATGGCTCGGTGTGCTGTCCGCCAGTTCGGAATGCCTGAAGAGCCACGGCAGGGTCCCGCCGTCTAAGGACGGGTTCACCAGCGCTTCGCCGCACGGCCCAGTGGGTCGGTTTTCTGCTGCTTAAATGACTCATCTCAACTGCGGTTTGTGAGTAGTGCCGGGATGAATTGCAGGCCAGAGAGCCACTCTGCGGCATACTGCTTGACCTCAGCGGCTAAAGCCGAAGATCAAGTGTGAGGTTTGCGGCACGGCTGAAGCCGTGCCCTAAAACAATACGGATACAGTATTACTGGTAGCAGCCAATTTGACGGATGTGGGCGATGCCCTCAAAGAACATGTTGCGCAAGGGTGGACGACGGCAGTCTGTGCGGGCCGAGTACAGGGCCACGCGCGGGGTGGAGACGGAGCCGGCTACGGTGGTGCCGGTTCTCGATCTGGAAGAGGACACGGAGATCGAGGACGGGGTGCGTACGTTTGCTGCGGATGCGGCGGCGGCTGGGATGCGGCTGGATGCGTATCTGGCGCAGGCGATTCCGGAGATAAGCCGTGCGCGGGTGCAGATGCTGATCGAAGCGGGCCAGGTACGGGTGGACGGCGCGGCGGCAAAGGCAAAGCAGAAGTTGCGCGGCGGCGAGGAGATCGAGATCGAGGGGGAGCCGCATCCGGCGCCGCTGCACGCTGCGGCGGAGGAGATTCCGCTGGACATTCTCTACGAAGACAAGTATCTGGCTGTGGTGAACAAACCGGCGGGGATGATGGTTCATGCGGGGGCGGGCGCGACTGACGATACGCGGAATCGCGGGACACTGGTGAATGCGCTGCTGTTCCACATGGCGAAGTTATCGGATGTGGGCGGCGAACTGCGACCGGGGATTGTGCATCGGCTGGACAAGCAGACCAGCGGGGCGATAGTGGTGGCCAAGGACGACTCGACGCATCGCAAGCTGGGCGAGATGTTCTCCATGCGGCGGGTGACGAAGACCTACACTGCGCTGCTGCACGGAGCGCTGGCGAAGGAGAACGTGACGGTAAACCTGCCGATAGCGCGCGATCTGGTGCGCAGGACGCGGATGACGACGCGGCGAGCAGATGGACGCAGCGCGGTCTCTCATTTTCATGTGGTGGAGCGGTTGGCGACACGCTATGGCATGTTCACACTGGTGAAGGTTCGGATCGAAACGGGACGGACGCACCAGATTCGGGTGCATGCGCAGGCGCTGGGGCATTCTGTGGTGGGCGACACGCTGTACGGCGCGCCGCGCGCGATGCATCTTGCAGTGCGGAAGGACAACGCGGAACGTCCAACGGACGGGGTGAGCGTGGGGCTGGAGCGGAACTTTCTTCATGCGGCGCACCTGGAGTTTGCGCATCCACAGACAGGCAAGGCGGTGGCGGTGGAGGCTCCGATGCCGCAGGAACTGGAGAAGTTTCTGGCGTGGCTGAGGACGGAGCGGATTTGAGTTGATAGAATCATGCAAGTGAAGATATTGAACGAAATCGGTTGCGACGTTGCACGGCACAGGATGCTTGTTCTGTTTGCTTGGGTGGGAATGACAGTGGCGGTCGCGGCTACGCCGGCGCAGGGGCAAACGACGACGGCGGCCGGCACAAAGGCCGATCCACAGGCGAGTGTGTCTACGCCTCCGGCCCAGGACCAGGCGACCCAGACGATCAAGGCCTTCGCAGACGAAGTGGACCTGGTGTTTACCGTGACGGACAAGAACGGGAAGTTCATCACGGGTCTACAGTCGCAGGACTTTGGGCTGTTGGATGACGGGAGGAAGCCTGAGCAGGTGTTTCACTTCCAACAGCAGACGAGCCTTCCTTTGCGGGTAGGGATCATGCTGGACACCAGCAGCTCGATCCGGCAGCGGTTCCAGTTCGAGCAGGACTCGGCGATCACGTTCCTACTACAGGTGCTGCACCGCAACGACCGCGCCTTTGTGGAGGGCTTCGACGTGCAGATGGATGTGGAGCAGGGATTTACCAACAACATCGACCTGCTGAATCAGGGAATCCGCAAGTTGCGTCCGGGAGGTGGAACAGCGCTGTTCGACGCGCTCTACTCGACGTGCAAGGACCAGATGCTGACGCTTCGTGAGACGGGGCCGGTGCGCAAGGCGATCGTACTGGTGTCGGACGGGGTGGACAACTATAGCCACGCGCTGGAGGAAGACGCGATCAAGGAATGCCAGCGCGCGGACACGATTGTGTACGCGATCAGCACCGATGTGAGTCCGACGAAGGACAAGGAGGGCGTCGATGCGTTGCGCAAGATTGCGGAGACGACCGGCGGACGGGCCTTCTTCCCGGTGAAGATCGAGGACGTGGCGCAGGACTTCAACAGCATCGAGGAGGAGCTGCGCAGCCAGTATTTGCTAGAGTACAGGCCGGCGAACTTCAAGCAGGATGGGTCATTCCGGACTATCTATCTGCAGGCCAACGACCCGCGCTACCACGTGCGCGCGCATACTGGCTACTTTGCGCCGAAAGCGGCTGAGTAGGAAGCGGGGCGGTCTTAAGCTATGCTTCAGCTTCCCGGAATAGTCTGATGTTGTATTGCCTTCCCCGCTTGCGCACATGACATCTGCTCTCTCCATTGCGACGCTCTACAAAGAGGAACTGAAAGCTACGATGCGTGGCCGATTCTCGTGGATCGGCGCAGCGGTGATTCTGCTGGCAGTCGGAGGGATGGCGACCGTCGGCACTCAGGACACATGGCTGGATGGATATGGGATTATTGCCTATGGCCTCGTCCCGCTGATGTTTATCCCGGTCGCCGCCGGAATGATCGCCAGTCCACGCACGAACCGATTTGTGGAGTGCGTGTTTACCGCACCAGTCAATCGCGGAGACTGGCTGGCGGCGAAATTCCTCGTACTGGTGACGCTGGCCATTGCCTATTATGGAGCTCTGGTCCCAATGATGCTGGTGTATGTGGGACATGTGGGCCAGCCGCTACTGCTGCACAAACTGCTGATCTGGACGCCAGGCCTGCTGCTTGCGAGCATTGCCGTCGGTACTCTGATCGGGGTGCTATTCATTGGTCGCAGCCTGGCAGCGCCAGTAGGGGCGGGCATAGGGGTGCTGCTAGCGTATGCGTTTCTGTTACCACTACAGGAACTGATGGTGGCGCAGGGTAACGGCGCGACGCGGACCGGACACCTGACACTGGTGAGCCCCGCCGTGCTGCTGAAGAACGCGCTGGGATTTGCGCTGGCAACCAACCGCATTCCCACAACGACGATGCGCACATGGGTCAGCCTGCTAGCGGTGGTGGTTGGCGCGTTTGTTCTGGCTGGCTGGGTGTTTCTGCGCGCGCAAGGGGTGGAGACATGGGAGGCCACAGGGAGGCAGCGTTGGATCATTGCGCTGGCGTTGCTCGCTATGGGTCTGTTCCCAGCTTTCTTCGCAGACACGAATTACGATACGGTCGCGCCACATGCGAACAACGCACCTGCCATTCGGGGCCTCACCCGTGCAGGAATACCGGTGGCGCTGGTCGAACCGGGCGGTCAACCCTCGCGGCGTTGCTGCAACTCGGTGCTGAACCGCGAAGAGTGGCCGCTGGGCACCGATCACAGTAATCAAAGGGATATGTTGCTGCTACTACCGATCGAGACGAGCCAGCGGGTGACGAATTTGCATGCAACGATTGCCGGAGACGGGGGGCTAGTAGTGACAGCAGACCCCGGCGCGCTAAACCAGACAGAGCCCAACCTGGAGGCGCACACCTACGCGAACGACTCGGGTCCGGTGATTGCCAACGGACAACACATCACTACGGGCTGGATGGTGCGCATACCGGTAACATCTCAATGCAAGAAACCATGGGACATTGGCGGCGACCGCT
>CAWERM010000186.1:0-8874 GCA_963810995.1 uncultured Acidobacteriaceae bacterium
GAGCACCACCTTCACCGTGATGGTGACCAGGTAGCTGAAGGTCTCGCCGCTGGTGGAGTCATAGGTCAGCGGTACCGAGGTCTGTGTGAGTATGGTGCCGCTGAGGACAGCATCGGCATCGGCGGCCCCGCTGGTGAGGACACGGTAGCGGGTGCGTGTATCCAGCTCACGGACGACTGCCTGGGTGAGCGCCATCTCGGTGTGGTAGGCCTGGGAATGGGTGGCGAAGACGGGTACGGCGATGCTGCGCACGTTGGCTGGAATGTGCGTGGCCGATCCTGCGGTGTGGTATCCACAGCCGGCAAGCAGAAGAGCAAAGCTGAGTGGCAGTAGCCGGGAGAGACGGTGCGCCGCGATTGGAGGCAGGATGCGCATTCGAGGTGCTTCTATTGTCGCACCCAGTCGCGGTGTTGCAGGTGAGGGAGTTTGAAGTGTACCCAGATTTTCAATCTGTCGCAGACGTCATCAGGCCAAAACAATAAGGCGGCCCGAAGGCCGTCTCATGTTTACTGAACTGAAATAGACCTATGCGGGGCTGGGGCGGCCTTCGCCGAAGTCTGGTTTGCGGCCCGACTCTGGCTTGATGACCTTCTGGCCTTCGCCTGGGCCGGGATCTGCGTAAGCGAGCGGCGACTTGAAGGGCGGCAGCTCCTTGCCCTCGATGATGAGGTCGATCTCGGCCCGGTCGAGCGTCTCGCGTTCCAGCAGCGCAGCCGCCATGCGGTGCATGATGTCGGCGTTCTCTTCGAGTATCTTGTAGGCCGAGCGGTAGCCCTCGTCGACAAAGGCGCGCACCGCCACATCGATCTGCTTGGCGGTGTCGTCGGAGTAGTCGCGCGACTGGGCGATGTCGCGACCCAGAAAGACCTCCTGCTCCTTCTTACCGTAGGTCAGCGGACCGAGGTCGCTCATGCCATACTCGCAGACCATCTTGCGGGCCAGCTCCGTGGCACGCACAATGTCGTTGCCCGCACCCGTGGTCTTGCGGTGCATGAAGATCTCTTCTGCGCAGCGCCCTCCCATCAGGATGGCGAGCTGAGTGTCCAGATAGTCCTTGGTGACGGTGTGCTTGTCCTCCTCTGGCAGGTGCATGGTGACGCCCAGCGCCATACCGCGCGGTATGATCGTGACCTTATGCAGCGGGTCGGAGTGGTGGCGCTTGGCCGCGACCAGGACGTGGCCGGCTTCGTGGTAGGCGGTGTCCTTCTTGTCGTCGTCGGAGAGCAGCATGGACTTGCGCTCGGCGCCCATCAGGACCTTGTCCTTGGCCACCTCGAAGTCGAACATGTGGACGGACTTGCGGTTGTAGCGCGCGGCCGTCAGGGCGGCCTCGTTGACCATGTTGGCGAGGTCGGCGCCGGAGAAGCCCGGAGTCCCGCGAGCCAGGATGTTCAGGTTGACATCCTCGGCCATGGGGACCTTCTTGCAGTGGACGCGCAGTACCTCTTCGCGGCCGCGAATGTCCGGGCGATCGACGACCACGCGGCGGTCGAAGCGGCCGGGACGAAGCAGCGCTGGATCGAGTACGTCGGGGCGGTTGGTGGCGGCGATCAGGATGACGCCGTCGTTGGACTCGAAGCCGTCCATCTCGACCAGCAACTGGTTGAGGGTCTGCTCGCGCTCGTCGTGTCCGCCGCCGAGGCCTGCGCCGCGATGCCGTCCGACGGCGTCGATCTCGTCGATGAAGATGATGCACGGGGCGTTCTTCTTGCCCTGCTCGAAGAGGTCGCGTACGCGGCTTGCGCCGACGCCGACGAACATCTCCACGAAGTCCGAGCCGGAGATGCAGAAGAACGGAACATTCGCCTCGCCAGCGACGGCGCGGGCCAACAGCGTCTTGCCGGTGCCCGGAGGCCCGACCAGAAGAACGCCCTTGGGAATGCGACCGCCCAGGCGCTGGAACTTCTGCGCCTCGCGCAGGAACTCGATGATCTCCTTGAGCTCTTCCTTGGCCTCATCGACCCCGGCGACATCCTTGAACGTGATCTTCTTCTGCTGCATGGAGAGCAGGCGGGCGCGGGATCTTGCCGAAACTCATGGCCTTGTTGCCGCCGGACTGCATCTGGCGCAGCAGGAAGAACCACAGGCCAAATAGAAGTGCGAAGGGAGCGATGTTGATCAGCGCAGAGAGCCAGACGTTGGAGTTCGGGTCCTTGATGTTGATAATGACGTCGTGGTCGCGCAGGGTCTTGTACATCTCCTGATCGTTGAGCGGAACAGTGGTGCGGAACTGGTCGCCGTTGGTATATTGTCCCGTTGCCGTAGAGCCGTCGATGATGACGCTCTTGACCTGGCCGGCTTGCGCCTTGTTCATCAGGTCGCTGTAAGCTGGCCGGTGACTCCTTTACGGCGCCCATATTTTTGCCGACAAAGGTCCACAGGCATATAACGCCCGTGATCAGAAACACCCATATAACGAGTTGCTTGACGGTCGAATTCAATCGCGTTTCCTCATTCTTCCAGCCTGAAGCACCCTGTTGCAGCGGCGCTTCGCTGCGGCCATCGACCCGGCAGGGAGACACCTCGGCGTCGAAACCTGCTGCTTGTTAGACGCGTCCACGGACAGTATGGTTCCAGTTCTTGGGCAGATATCCGCAACTCGGCCCGGCGGCGTTCCGCGTCAGATAAATGGATTCTACTCTGTGCGGAGGCACTATGGCGCAGTAAATAGCTATGAAGCGGAGGTGAGCATCCATAGTTATCTCCCAATTTGCCACTTTTGTGGTGTTGTCGACGCTTCGCAGGAAACGCGTTTTAGGAGGTCAGAGTGAATCGATGCTCTTTGGGCTCTTCAGCGGCGTCTCGCGGAAGAGCCGAATCTCGCGCGGTGAGCGCTGGGCTCTCAGCTGACCGGCAAGGTGAAGAGAGGAACCACTGCGTGCGATGGAGGAGTCACCGTTGTTTGGATTGGTGAGGAGGCCGGCAAGGGCAAGCAGGCGAGCAGTCTCGTCGAAGTTGAGACGAACACCGAGCGTCCGTGCGGCAGCGCGCACGACGCGGCGGCGCAGAGCGGGATCGAGTGCGCGTAGACGGTCGATCTCGATGGCGACGGAGTTGGGTTGGCCAGACGCGGTGCTGACCCCGCGTCCTCCTCCACGAACTGGCCGGCCTGGCAGCAGTAACTGTGGCAGGATGCGGCTGAGTTCGGATTGCCAGCGCGCCTCATCCTCACGCGCCAGCTCGGCCAGGTTAGCCAGCGCCTGGTCGATGGCAGGATTGTACTCGCGCAGCAAGGGCAACACAGAGTGGCGGATGCGGTTGCGCGTGAAGGCCTGATCGGCGTTCGTTGAGTCTGTTCGCCAACCCTGCTTGCTCGATTCGAGGAAGGCAATAAGATCGGCACGGTGGACGCCTAATAGTGGGCGAAGAATCTTGCCGGGCTGAGTTGCATTGGGGACGAGGACAACCGGATAGATTCCACTCAGTCCCTCGGTCCATGCTCCCCTTAGTAACTTCATTAGGACGGTCTCGGCCTGGTCGTCCAGGGTGTGCGCGGTGAGCACAGAGTCGGCGCGGCCCTCGGCAATGAGCTGCTCAAAGAACGTATAGCGGACGGCGCGCGAGGCCTCCTCAACAGTCTCAGGCTGGCCGGCATTGCGTGCTTGGGCGACGCGACCGCGGACGTCGGCGCGCTGGATGTGCAACGGAACTTCTAGCCGTTCGCAGAGCGCCTCGACAAAGGCCAGGTCGCCGTCCGCTTCCTCTCCGCGCAGACCGTGGTGAACGTGGACCGCCGACAATCCCACGCCGAGAGCGTTGCGCGGCAATGCGTTAGCGAGATGCAGCAGAAGCAGCAGCGCCACCGAATCCGCACCTCCGGAGACGGCGGCGCAGACCCGGTCTCCAGGGCGGATGTGGCTGCGGTCAAGCGCTGGGACGAGGTTTGCCATCGTGACTAATGGTACTGCGCGTCGCCGCTGGCGGGGTGGTTGGCTGCATATTTGCGTCTCAAGTAGCGCCTATCTTGTTATACTTCGTGGGCTATGCGAGTATTTGTGATTCTTCCGGCGGCTGGGATTGGGACAAGGATGTCCGTAGGCAGCGCGGCGAGCAGCGGTGCATCCACTCCGAAGCAGTTTCTTACCATTGCCGGCGTGCCCATATTGGTGCATTGCCTGCGCGCGTTTCTCGCGGTCGAGCGCGTTGCGGCCATCTATGTGGCGGTGCGCGGCACGGAGATGGAGCGGGTGCAGACTCAGTTGACAGAGTTCAGACTGAGCAGCAAGGTGCATGTGGTAGAAGGGGGTGACCAACGCCAGCAGTCAGTGTCGAACGCGCTGGCTCTGCTTGTCGCCGAGAACGGCTGCGACGATGATGATGTAGTGTTAGTGCACGATGCGGCGCGGCCTCTGATCGATGGACCCACCATCGAGCGCACGATCGATGCGGTCGCCGAGCACGGCGCGGCGATCGTCGGCCTACCGGCTGTGGATACCATCAAGCAGGTAGAGCGCACAGCGCATGGGGCGATTGTGACGGCAACCATTCCTCGGGAGCGGATCGTACAGGCGCAGACTCCTCAGGGAGCGCGTTGCGGGCTGCTGCGGCGCGTGTTTGCCGAGGCAGTCGCGGATGAGTTCATAGGCACCGACGAGTCCAGCCTGCTGGAGCGGGCGGGAATCGAAGTGGCCGTCGTTCCAGGCTCGCCCAAGAACCTCAAGATCACCCAGCCGGGAGATCTGGAACTGGCCGAGTTCTACCTGCGAACAGCAAGAACAGAGACTTAACACCGATTGACACCGACAAGCACCGATCCAAGACGGCAATGGAAACTAACTATAGTCAACTTCGAGGGAAGCACGATGATCTAACTCAGAAAATCATCGGTGTATTCTATGAGGTCTATAACGAATTAGGGGCTGGTTTTGTAGAGTCAGTGTATCGTGAGGCGATGCGGCTGGCGTTGGGGCAATCCAATTTGAAAGTTGAGACTGAGGTTCCGATACAAGTTCGATTTCGCGGTGAGGTGGTCGGAGTTTTCCGGGCAGATTTGGTTGTGAATGATACCGTTCTAATTGAGTTGAAGGCCACTGAAGGTATTATCCGCGAACATGAAGCTCAGACCCTGCACTACTTGAGAGCGACGAATATCGAGGTTGCACTCCTGATGAACTTTGGCCCGAGGCCTCGGTTCAAGCGGCTTGTGATGGACAACGAACTCAAAAGCCCTAAAGAAAAATCGGTGGAATCGGTGTTAATCGGTGTTACGCCTTATGCCGAGACTGAGGTGCTCTCATGAGTATGCGGATCGGATATGGGTTTGACTCGCACGCCTTTCAGGCGGGCATTCCGTTGATCATCGGCGGGCTGGCGATCGAGCACAGCGAAGGCCTCGCCGGCCACTCCGACGGTGACGTACTGCTTCATGCCATCACCGACGCGCTGCTGGGCGCAGTCTCTGCTGGCGACATCGGCAGCTTCTTTCCGCCCAACGATCCTCGCTGGAAGGGCGCGGCCTCCAGCGTCTTTTTGCAGACGGCGCTGGAAGAGGTTGCCACTGCAGGCTACCGCATCGTGAACGTCGACACAGTGCTCATCTTGGCGCAGCCCAAGATTGCGCCAATCGCCGGAGAGCTGCGCGAACGCGTTGCCCAGTTGCTGGGGATCAAGCCCGGCGAAGTGGGCATCAAGGCCAAGACGCCCGAAGGCCTGGGTCTGGAACACACGGCCGTGGCGCATTGCACGGTGCTTCTGGAGAGTCTGCACGCGCCCGAGGCGCTGGCGGAGATGGTTGCCACCGCGGAGGCGGGATCGGAAGAAGAGCTGAACGCCGTGGTTGAGGGGCTGGTGGGCAAGATGCATGACCTCTCCGCGCTGGGCCGCAAGGTTCCTCCGTTCGACACGGACGATCTGACCTAAGGGTGGAGACGATGGGAGGGTGGGAAATTTGATTACGACGGTACAGCAGCACATCCTGCAGCAACAGCAGGAGATCAGCGAGGCGAGTGGACGATTTAGCTGGCTGCTGAGCGGCATCACGCTGGCGACCAAGATGGTGGAGGCGAAGATTCGCACCGCTGGGCTGAACGACGTTCTGGGCGCGATCGGGCACACGAATGTGCAGGGTGAGCAACAGCAGAAGCTGGATGTGTATGCAAACCAGGCTTTGCTGCACTGCCTGGGTTTGCGCGATTCTGTCGCCGCGCTGGTCAGCGAAGAGGACGAAGAGCCGGTGACCTTCGACCGTTCGGTGGAGACCGGCAAGTACATCATCGTCTTCGATCCGCTCGACGGTTCCTCCAACATCGATGTCAACGTGAACGTCGGCACCATCTTCAGCGTTTTGCGCCGCCTGCCCTCCACCGACGGCGACTTGCAGGCATCCATCCTGCAGCCGGGACACGCGCAGGTCGCGGCCGGATATGTGGTGTACGGGCCGTCGACGGTGCTGGTGTATACCACGGGCCACGGAGCGCATGGGTTCACGCTGGACCCGACCATCGGGGCGTTCGTACTGACCAGCGAGAACATGCGGATGCCCGAACAGGGAAGCTACTACAGCGTCAACGAGGCCAACAGCGCGACCTGGCCGGACGAGTATCCGCGAATATGTCGCCAAGTTGCGCTCCGGCGCTCTGGGCCGCCAGTACAGCTCGCGCTACATCGGCAGCCTGGTCGCTGACTTTCACCGCACGCTGCTGAAGGGCGGCATCTTCCTGTATCCACCGACCCAGGAGCAGCCGGGCGGCAAGCTGCGATTGATGTATGAGGCAAATCCGCTGGCCTTCATCGCGGAACAGGCGGGCGGAATAGCGTCCAGCGGAAAGGGCCGCATCCTGGACATCAAGCCGGAGGGGATCCATCAGCGCACTCCGCTCATTGTGGGCAGCAAGCGGGAGATGGAAGCTCTGCTGGATGGCCGGGCCGGATGAACCAACTGCCGGAATTTTCCGCCGTGGTGACGGACATCCGTCTGGAGTCGCGCGAGGGCACGGCGGTGCGCTGGCGGATGACGCTGGACCGCACGGAATTTTCCGCGGGCGATGTGGGCTTGCTTCATGCCGTCTCGCGCAGCGGAACACGCATCGAAGTACCCGTGCTGGCCGTCGTCACCGACGAGGCGGGCGACCTGTGGCATGTGGTGGAGAAGCCACTGGCCGCCGGAACTGACGTGGTCGGCCAAATCACGCGGTAAGCAGAAATCCGCCTCGGTGATATGTTAACCAATTGGTTATTAATTACCCTCCGTACACCCCCTCCCCCTGGGGGTATTTTGCGCAAAAGTTGTTTCTTATCAATGGAATAAAGATGTTCCGTGTCGCCAAGATACTCATTCCACAGATGTTACCGATAAAATATCCAGAATCAGACAGTTACCGAGTAGTGACTGTTCGAGACTAGTTCGCGGCGGCGAATCCCGCTTAACCCCTTAAACCCAACATTCCCCCATACTTTAATGATTCGCGTTGGGGCATAACTACTATGCCAACTATTTTGCGGAGCGAAGTAATTGTTATGGTGCGGGTAAGAGGGATATTGGTGCGACGAGGGTCTTGACATGCGGATTTGCTGGGAATTCGGGGAAAACTGTAACACCGATCGACACCGATAGAAGCACGGATCGGAAAGACGAGGACAGGATAAGACAGAATGAAATGCTGAAATCCCAGGTCTCAGAAGCGGGACATGGGGCACCCGGCTTCGCACGTTTGAATAGCGCACAGGTATGATGGAAGTCCGGCGATGCGCCGTGGAACGATGATTGGAAGAATATTTTCGGTTCGGAACACGGACAGATGCAGAAGACCAGAAGTGGACGGATCGAACTGTTCGACACAAGCCTGCGCGATGGACTGCAGCAGCCGAACCTGGACATCTCCATACCCAATGCGGTCAGCCTGTTGCAGCGGATGGGCGATGCCAGCGTTACCTGCGTAGGCCATTGCCGCGCCGCGCTGACATCGAAAACCGTCCATTGCACCGCCTGCGTGTCCAGATGCCGCTGCGTGGCGGTGGAATTCCACGCGAGCGACGCCGGCGCGTTGGAACTCGCGATCAAATGCCCGTTTAAAAACGCGGCGAAGCCGTCATCAAAACGCATGAGCAATTGCAAGCTGTCGAACGTGTTCGTGCTGGAACAAGTGAAGGGATGCGGACATAGGCGGTGGCGTTCGAGCCATACATCTGCGTCCGCACATCGGTGCTCATGTAATTGGTGTAGCTGACAAAATCGGCGTTGCTGGCGAGCAACCCGGTGATTTCATTCGTCGCCAGCGCGCGAAACCAGACGGCGACTTCGTCAATCTGACCTTTGAAATAATTTCCGGTCGGATCAAAAACTCCCCCGCCGCCGATATTGAAATCAAATTCCGACGCGCCGAACGTTTGCGCCGAAACGCGGAACTACCGGCCAGTACCCCGTCAAAATAAATCTTATGTTATAACATACTGGTACGGTTGGTCTTGCTTCTCGCTGGAACGATAGCGTGCTTGGGCAGGTTGCACTATACCGATCATACTTCCCCGTCTGCGCAGCGGTAGGCAGTGTACTGAGGTAATCAGGATTATTCTCAAGCCTGATTCTTAGGCGATTGCCGCCGATAAGTAAACCGGGATCAAAGAATAAGGCACGGTCGGCCCCCAAAAGCTATGAAGAGATCGATTGCGGCGATAGCGGTGGTTTTCGGTTTGTTTCGGCGGCCTGGGCGATGCCCCCCGGCACGCTGACCACATTGTCGCGCAATACAGGCTCTCAGCAGCGCCGAGGCCGACAAAGGCTTGCCGGTTGCCTTTGAAGCGACAGTGACCTACTACCACAAAGGCACCTACACGCTCTTTATGCAAGATGGCGGCGTGGGCACCTTTGTCAGCCCCAAAATTGACAACGTCATGCTGCACCCCGGAGATCGCGTCTTTGTCCGGGGCAAGCAATTC
>CAWERM010000187.1:0-3484 GCA_963810995.1 uncultured Acidobacteriaceae bacterium
GTGGGGAAGTTGCTGTTGAGGGCGATGACGGTGGTGACGCGTGGATCGTGCGCGGCGGTGAATGCCTGCGGGCCTCCACAGGATTGGCCCATGGTGGCGACTTTGGCGGTGTCGAGCTTGCCGAAGAGGGGGCTGCCGCGGCGGGCGTTCTCGGCGACGGCCCAGTCGAGGCCCTTGGTCATATAGGAGGCGTCCATCTGAACGTAGAGATTGCCGTTGGTGTCTTTCTGGTCGGCGACGGCGGCGATGCTGCCGCGGATGACGAGGAATGGGATGGTGCTGCGTCCGACGGCGACGACGAGATAGCCGTGCGATGCGATTTCGCCGAGGAAGCGGGTGAACTCGACCGAGGTGTTGCGGCAGCCGCCGTTGGCCCAAAGGATGATGGGGAGCTTGGGGGATTTGCTGAGGTCGGCGGGGAGGTAGAGGGTGTGGGTGGGCAAGGAGGCGGGTTCCTGGCGCGTGGCGGGGTAGGGGCCGGAGCCGGCGTAGGGATGGGCGTCCCAGTCGGCGAAGCGGAGGGATTGTTCGGAAGAGCCGTCGACGGGCTGGACGGGGAGGGTGATGGTGTAGCGGCCGGAGCGGCGGTCGATGGTGATCTGCGAGCCGGGCGGGGCTGTCCAGGAGTTGTTGGCGGGTTGCGAGGAAGGCGCGGCGGGGGTGGACGCGGGGTTCGCGACAGCGGGCTGCTGGGCGGGCAGCGTTAGGACAAACGAGAGCAGGGCGAGAGATGAAAGGGCAGGTTTGATGCGGATGGTCATAGGTTTTCCCCAGGGAATGGATACGAGGAATCTTACCCATACGGTTGAAGAAGGGGCAAATGGGGGGAGTGGGAGGATGTGGGTGGTTTGCGGTGCGTTTTGGATTCCAGCTAAGAGCTATGAGCTGTGAGCGTGTGAGCTATGAGTGTGTGGAGTGGGCTGATAGGCTGGTAAGAAGCGATTGATTGAGGAGAGACGATGAAGCGGTTTGAGTTTGCCCATGTGGCGGAGGGGATTGCGCGGCAGGCGGGGGCGCTGCTGCGGGGCTATTACGAGAAGGGCGTGGAGACGGAGTACAAGGGCGATGTGGACCTGGTGACGGTGGCCGACCGGAGTTGCGAACAGTTGATCCGCGAGAAGCTGACGGCGGCGTTTCCGGAGCATGGGATCTATGGCGAGGAGGGGACGCGCGACCAGATGGAGAGCGAGTATCGCTGGTACGTGGACCCGCTGGATGGGACAACCAATTTTGCGCACGGGTTTCCGGCGTTCTGCGTGATTCTGGGGCTGGAGCGACGGGCGGCGGGGCTGGCGAAGGATGCGGATGGGGAGATTGTGGCGGGGGTGGTCTACGATCCGCTGCGCGACGAGATGTTTGTGGCGGAGCGAGGTAAGGGGTCGTGGCTGAACGGCAAGGCGATCCATGTGTCGAAGACGCGCACGCTGGCCGAGTCGCTGACGGCGACGGGATTTCCATCGCAGAAGAGACACAGTTCACCCAATGTGCATTTTTATCAGGAGATCACGCTGCGGTCGCATGGGGTGAGGCGGGCAGGGTCGGCGGGGCTGGATCTGGCGTATGTGGCGTGCGGGCGGCTGGATGGGTTTTGGGAGTTCAATCTGAATCCGTGGGACACCAGCGCGGGGATCTTGCTGGTGGAGGAGGCGGGCGGGACGGTGACGCACTTCGATGGCGGGAAGTTTACCCTGGACTCGCGCGAGGTGTTTGCGACCAATGGGCTGGTGAAGGCCGAGATGCAGCATTTGTTTCAGGAGATGTTTGCGGGTCGCGAGATGGGGGCGATTCCTACGCCGGCGGAGTTTGCGGCGATAAGGAAGGCGGGGAATTAAGTTGCGCAGTCGGCGGACGGCGCGGGTGATGGTCTTCGATGCGGCGGGGCGGGTGTTGCTGATTCGGTGCGTGGCGATGCGGAGCGATGGGGAGTTCCGGTTCTGGCTGACGCCGGGCGGGGAGATTGAGGCGGGAGAGACGCCGATGGATGCCGCTCGTCGTGAGTTGCGCGAAGAGCTGGGGCTTACGGTGGAGGTGGTGGGGCCGGTGTATACCGAGGCAACGCAGTTTGAGCACCAGGGCGAGATGAGGGACAACGTGGACTTTGTGTTCAGGGCGCGATGCGAGGCGGATGCTCCGGCGCTACAGGGCGTGACGACGGACGAGATTGAGCTGATGAAGGAGATTCGTTGGTGGACGGCGGGGGAGATTGAGGCGGCGCTTGCGGGCGGGGAGCGGATATTTCCGGTGGACCTGGTGGTACGGATGCGGGATTCAGCAAAAACGGCTTAACGCCGATTGACACCGATGAACACCGATTCAGGAGAAACGGTAGGAACAAACAACTGCAGAGGCAAATGCGGGGATTCTTCCCCTCGACTCCGCTTAGGGTCAGAATGGCAAACCTGGTCCTAACCCGCAGGTTCTTCGACTGCGTTTGGCGCTGGGCGCACCAAACTCCGCTCAGGATGACAATAAACAAGCGATGGGTCTAGAGCTGTTTGCGGAGGTGCTCGAAGATGACGTAGCCGATGGAGGCGGCGATGATGGCAATTGCGAAGTTCCTGACGGTGAAGATGTCGTAGAGGGCGACGGAGAAGGATTTCCCGCGGCCACTGGTGCGGTTGAACTCTCCCATGAGGAGGTTGGAGTAGAAGAGGAAGATGATGAAAGCGACCTCGATGAGCGCGCGCAGGGCGTGGCTGAGGGGGGTAGGAGGCTGTGGGCTTGAGGGCATGGAATGATTCTATGCGATGGAGCCAAAATCCCGCGCTAACAAGCTAGGACGGGGCACCCAAATCCCACTCATTCCACTGAGGACACGGCCTGAATGGGGCTCCCGGAGCGGCAGGCGCGAGAATTATGAATCGGTGCGGCCTGGGCAGGAATCTTGTATGCTGAAACGAATAGTTCTGAAGCTGGTAGTAGTATTGTGACCGTAGAGCATCTGGGGCGGGCTTTTCGTCTGGCGCGTATCTATCAACACGAGATATTTTGAACAGCAAGGGAGATTGGACCTATGGCTTATGTAATTGCGGAACCATGTATCGGGACGAAAGACACGGCGTGCGTGGATGCGTGCCCGGTGGACTGTATTCATCCCAAGAAGGACGAGGCGGGACACGGCGAGAGCGACCAGTTGTTCATCGATCCGGTGGAGTGCATCGATTGCGGCGCGTGCGTGCCGGTATGCCCGGTGTCGGCGATCTACGCGGGGGACGATCTGCCGGAGAAGTGGGCTGATTTTGCGACCAAGAACGCGGCGCACTTCGGGCGGTAAGAACAGTTTCGAGGTTCAAGGTTCGAGGTTCGAGGAATATGGCGCGCGCCTAATGGGCTGCGCGCTATTTCTTTGCAGCGCGGAAAAGCATAATGCGGGGATTCTTCGCTACGCTCAGAATGACAATCCATTTAGAGTTGGCGAGTATGGATGAGGCGAGGCGATGATGGAGCAGCTGGGTGAGGCGGCGCGATGACGGAGCATGTGGGT
>CAWERM010000188.1:0-3651 GCA_963810995.1 uncultured Acidobacteriaceae bacterium
GCTAACATAAAGCAGCGCCAGGGCGAACCCCAGTCGCAGAACAAACCCTATCAGCACCGGTGCAAGCGGGCGTGCAGGCGTGGGGTTTTCGCCGCCTGCATCCATCCGCGCCATCATCGCGGTCATCAGGCGGAGCCACTCGAAGAGGCCCGTCCCGGAGATCAGCGCGCCCACCGCGAACAGCGCTGCGCTCGGCCACCCCATCTTCCACCACAGCAGTGGGACCGCCACGGCGACCGCGATCGCCACCATGCGCAGCGCACGCCGCATCGTCCGCTTGAAGTCCTCGTCGCTGTAGTTGTCGAAGCTCATCATCGGTTGTCTTTCAGATACCGCGCCGCCAGGGTGACGATCTGCATAAAACCTGCAACAGCACAGGCAATAATACCGGTAACGGTGATCCAGCCAGTATGGAAGGCCCGGTCCAGCCAGGAGCCAAGAAGCCAACCGATCAGGCCTCCGGCGGGAATGGCGTAGAGGCTATTCAAAACCATCCGGCGCATTGTGAGGACGGGAATGACGGCCGCCGGGGCGGGAAGATTGTCCTTCGTCGAATTCATAGGCCCATCGAAGCTCACTTGTTGTTCTTCATATAGCGCATAGCAATGTTGACGATCTGCAGAAAGCCTCCGGCAGCGCCAACCACAATGCCTGCGATGGCGATCCAACTGGTATGGAAGGCCCGGTCCAGCAGCCCTCCAAGCGCCCAGCCCACCACGCATCCGATGGGAATCGCCAGCGCAAGCTGCACCATCTGCTCCGCCTTCACGTAGTCCCTCAGACCGCGGTACTTCGCTGTGGGTTCATCCGCCATCGCTCCCTCATTACACCACGTCGAAGCCATCCCCCGCACGGCAGATATACTGGATCGACATAGGAGCATTCGTGTACGAATCGCAGTTTGAAGAGAGGCTGTATAACGAGCGGCGCGAGAAGCTTAAGCAGATCGCCGCGCTCGGTCACGCCATCTATCCCAACAGCTACGCCGTAACCATCACCATTCCCGATCTGCGCGCGAAGTATGATTCGCTAACAGCCGAGCAGTTCGAGACCTCGCTCGCCGCTGGAAGCAAGATCGAAGTCTCTATCGCCGGACGCATCATGGCGATTCGCGTCCAGGGCAAGGCCGGCTTCGCGCAGTTGCAGCAGGCAGGCCAGCGCATGCAGCTCTACGTCCGCAAAGACGATGTGGGTGAGGACGGCTTTGCGCTCTACAAACTCCTCGACCTGGGCGACCACATCGGCGCGCGCGGCTATCTCTTCCGCACCCGCACCGGCGAACTCACCGTTCACGTTACCGAATTAACCTTCCTGGCCAAGGCCATGCTCGCTCTACCCGACAAGTTCCACGGCCTGGAAGACACCGAGCTGCGCTATCGCCAGCGCTACGTCGACCTCTTCGTCAATCCCGATGTGCGCGATGTATTCGTCAAACGGGCCGCTGTGTTGCGCGCCATGCGCAAGTTCTTCGACGCGCGCGGATACCTCGAAGTCGAGACGCCGATGATGCACACCATCGCCGGCGGCGCGGCGGCCAAGCCATTTACGACGCATCACAACGCGCTGGATCTCGACCTCTCGCTGCGCATCGCGCCGGAGCTTTATCTGAAGCGGCTGGTCGTCGGCGGACTCGACCGCGTCTACGAGATCAACCGCAACTTCCGCAACGAAGGCATCAGCACCCAGCACAACCCCGAGTTCACCATGCTGGAGTTCTATCAGGCCTACGCCAACTACCACGACCTGATGGACCTAACCGTAGAGCTAGTGAAGTTCGTCGCAATGGAAGTCAACGGAACGACCATCACCAACTTCAACGGCGTCGAGATCGACCTCAGCAAGTGGACCAAGCTCTCCATGCGCGAGGCGATCATCAAGTTCTGGCCGAAGGAAGCGGGACCATGTCCCGACATGACGGCGTTTGCGGACAAGCGAATGTTCTTCGCAAGCATCCAGAGAGCATTATGCCACCTCAATGTAAATTCGATTGGCAGAGAAGACTCTGAACGCAATCAAAGGGATCGTTACCTCGATTCGCTCCGTTACGCCTTTGTCATACATGAGCAGGGCTGGGTAGAAACTGAACTTGGGAAGGCGATCGCATTCATCTTTGAAACTGTCGCCGAACCCCGCCTCATCCAGCCCACCATCATCTACGACTTCCCTCTTGCGGTTTCACCTCTTTCCAAGATCAAGCCGGACGAGCCGGAGTGGGTGGAGCGCTTCGAGTTCTACATTGGCGGCTTCGAGGTCGGCAACGCGTTTTCCGAGCTGAACGATGCGGACGACCAGCGGCGGCGCTTCGAGGCGCAGGTAGCCGAGCGCAAACGCGGCGACGAAGAAGCCATGGCCGAAGTCGACGAGCGACTACGTCCGCGCGCTGGGCTACGGCCTTCCCCCAACCGCCGGCGAAGGCATCGGCATCGACCGGCTCACCATGGTGCTGACCGGGTCGAAGTCCATCCGCGACGTGATCCTGTTTCCGCTGCTGCGGCCGCAAACGAGCAAGGACGAGACCCGGGGCTGAAGCCCTTCCCTCGTCGGGCCATTCTTCGTGGGGATGAATCCCCACGCTCCCTCCGGTAAGGCAACGGCGAAAGCAGATTCCTCCGCTTCGCTGCGGAATGACAACAACGCAACCCACTCATGACGATGAAACCGTCATGAATGGGGCACCTGTCGCAGAAAAACTGACCTCAGGGGCTAAAGCCATATTCATTCCGTGGCATTTACGGCACGGCTGAAGCCGTGCCCTTAAGCAAAACGGAGTTTTTCAGCAGCCTCTGAAGCCCATTCCTTGTTGGGCCATTCTTCGTGGGGATGAATCCCCACGCTCCCTCCGGTAAGGCAACGGTGATAGCAGATTCCTCCGCCTTCGCTGCGGAATGACAAAAACCCATTCCACCCATGACGATGAAACCGTCATGAATGGGCACCCGGATGGAGCATTTGACCCCCTAACCCCTCCCCCCTGGGTATACCTTGGAGGCAAGCCTTTTTGTTTCTGCGCTTTACGGGCAGAGGCCTCCGGCAAAATCAACATTTCAAAACACTTCCAGCTAAAATCCAGATTCCATTGGATTTAGCGAGGCAAAAAATGGGAAACCCCGGGCAGGAACCCGGGGTCTCTCAATGATTTGCTTAGTTCTATTATACCGCGTTTGTCAAGCGTCTTACTGGAAGTTCAGCGACTCGATGCCGAGGAACTCGGCGCTCTCGCCCAGCTCTTCTTCGATGCGCAGCAGTTGGTTGTACTTGCAGATGCGGTCGGTGCGGCTGGCGGAGCCGGTCTTGATCTGGCCGGCGCCGGTGGCCACGGCGAAGTCGGCGATGAAGCTGTCTTCGGTCTCGCCGGAGCGGTGGCTGATGACGCAGGTGTAGCCGTAGCGGCGGCCCAGCTCGATGGCGTCGATGGTCTCCGTGACCGTGCCGATCTGGTTGAGCTTGATGAGGATGGAGTTGGCGGTCTTGGCCTCGATGCCCTGCTGCAGACGCTCGGTGTTGGTGACGAAGAGGTCGTCGCCGACGAGCTGGATGTGGCCAAGCTTCTCGGTGAGGAGCTTCCAGCCCTCCCAGTCGTCCTCGGCCAGGCCGTCTTCCAGCGACACGATGGGATACTGCTTGATCCATCCCGCATAGAAGTCCACCATC
>CAWERM010000189.1:0-3335 GCA_963810995.1 uncultured Acidobacteriaceae bacterium
CGCAACCGCAGCCGAAGAGATGAGCGAGGAGCAGCGCGAGGCCGCGGCACTGGCAGCGCAGTCTTCCGGAGTTTCCGTCTTTGAGCCGGACGAAGTGGTTGCCGAGGCAGAGGCGAAGTTCGGCACTGCCAAGGTGGACTACATCTACGACCAGCCGCCTGAGCAGTTGTTCCGAAACCTGATGCCGCAGTATGTGACCACGCAGATATTCCATGCGCTGCTGGAGTCGGCTGCCGCAGAGCATGCGGCGCGCATGACGGCGACCGATGCGGCGACCAAGAACGCAGAGGACCTGATCGACAGCTTGAGCCTGACCATGAATCGCCTGCGCCAGGCGGCGATCACCAAGGAGATCATCGAGATTGTCAGCGGGGCGGCGGCGCTCTAGTTAGAGTAAAAATTTAGATTTTGGTTTGAATAATGATTCCAGAAAGATTTAGGGACGAAGGAAATATGGCAGAGAATATTGGACATGTGATTTCCGTCAGCGGGCCGGCCGTTGATGTGCAGTTTGAAGAGAAGACTATGCCACCGATTTATCAGGCGGTGCGCATCGTCAGCGAAGGCTTCGTTGTGCCCCAGCCGCTGGACGTTATCGTCGAGGTGCAGCAGCACCTGGGCGAGGGACGCGTGCGCTGCGTGGCCATGGCGCCGACCGACGGTATGGTGCGCGGCATGAAGGCGATCGACACGGGCGCGGTGATCACGATCCCCGTGGGACGGGGAACGCTGGGACGCGTGATGAACGTGCTGGGCGAGCCGGTGGACGAGCTTGGCCCCATCACCTCGGAGTTTCACATGCCGATCCATCGCCCGGCGCCGGCCTTCGACGAGCAGTCCACCAGTGAGGAGATGTTCGAGACCGGGATCAAGGTCATTGACCTGATCCAGCCGTTCCTGAAGGGTGGCAAGATCGGACTCTTCGGCGGCGCGGGCGTGGGCAAGACGGTCATCATCCAGGAACTGATCAACAACGTGGCGACCAAGCATGGCGGCTTCTCCGTCTTTGCCGGCGTGGGTGAGCGAACGCGCGAGGGCAACGACCTGTGGATCGAGTTTCAGGAATCGGGCGTCATCGATCTGAAGGAGTTTCAGAAGTCGAAGGCGACCCTGATCTACGGCCAGATGACCGAGCCTCCGGGGGCGCGTCTGCGCGTTGCACTCACAGGCCTGACCGTTGCGGAGCACTTCCGCGACTACGAGGGTGCGGACACGTTGCTGTTCATCGACAACATCTTCCGCTTCACGCAGGCAGGTTCGGAGGTTTCCACGCTGCTTGGGCGCATGCCCTCCGCGGTGGGCTATCAGCCGAATCTGGCAACCGAGATGGGTGAGCTGCAGGAGCGCATCACCTCCACCAAGAAAGGTTCTGTTACCTCCGTACAGGCAGTCTATGTGCCCGCCGACGACCTCACAGATCCGGCCCCTGCGACCACCTTCGCCCATCTGGACGCAACCACGGTGCTCTCGCGACCGCTATCGGAGCTTGGAATCTATCCGGCGGTCGATCCGTTGGCCTCTACCTCGCGCATTCTGTCGCCCCGTATCGTGGGCCAGGAGCACTACGACGTGGCTCAGGGAGTGAAAAAGATACTGCAGCGCTACAAGGACCTGCAGGACATCATTGCCATCCTTGGCATCGACGAACTCTCCGAAGAGGACAAGACGACGGTGGCGCGCGCACGCAAGGTGCAGAGGTTCCTGTCGCAGCCGTTCCATGTGGCTGAGGTCTTCACCGGCATTCCCGGCGCGTATGTCAAGGTTGCGGACACGGTGCGCAGCTTCAAGGAGATCATCGAAGGCAAACACGATGCGATCCCTGAGCAGGCGTTCTATCTGAAGGGCGGCATCGAGGATGTGCTGGCCGCTGCTGAGAAGATGCAGCAGACGGCTGTAAGGCAGTTGCGGGTTGCTAGTTGAAGGACGAAATGACGGATGTAGCTGCAAATTCGGGGTTGTTGACGGTGCGGCTGGTGAGCCCGGACCGTCTGCTGCTGGATGCCACGGCGGTGTCGGTGGAACTGCCATCGAGCGCGGGCTACCTGGAGACGCTGTACGGCGCAGCACCGCTGTTGTCGGAGCTGGGCGCGGGCGAGGTTCGGCTGCATGGCGGAACATCTGGCGATCAGGTCTACTTCGTAGCCGGAGGATTCGTCGAGGTGCTTCCGGAGCGGGTGACGATACTGGCCGAGACGGCGGTGCTTCCCAGCGAGATCGACACCAACGAGGCCCAACAGGAGCTGGAGCAGGGCGTGAAGATGTGGCAGGAGTCAGGCGACGACCCCGCCAAGTATGACTCCGCCAACACCGTCACTCGCCGCGCCGAAGAGAAGCTGGCCTCCGCCAAGAGCGAGAGCGGCACGCGCAACGAGTGAGATTGTACGGGAGCGGTTCGGTTCGCGAATTCTCACGCATGCGAAAAAGCTGCACGAATAGGAACTCCATCCTATTTCCGTGAGTGCGCCACCGACCAAATTGGAATCTCCAGTTGCGGTTTGAGCTTTTCGTGCCGCGATTGATTCTCGTAATTGATGCGGCCTCAGTCAATTAGGCGCTCATAAAACGCTGTTTCACAGCGAGGCATCTAAACATCAACAAGGGTGGGGCGAATGAACGAAGCGTCGCCCCTTTAACATCAACCAGGAGGGCGGGCAATGCGAGTAATCGCCCTACAGAACCGGCCGTTACGCGACCCAATTTCTAAGGAGGACAATATGAAATCAATCGCGAAAATGCTCGGAGTTGGAATACTGGGAGCCGCACTCGCAGGAACAGCGGCGCTCGCGCAAGATGTGAATGTCGATTTCAAGAACACAACGGAGATGAATCGAATCCACTCCTATACGTTCGGCAATCTATCAACGACAAACCCAATGCTGGAGCCAAGACTGGCAATCGCCATCGATCGCAACCTTCAATTGAATGGATGGAAGGAGTCATCGGACGGCGATGTCGTGGTGACGGCAGTGCTTGCAAATTATAGTGATCCTCGGCTCTATGAGGATTTCTATTCAAATACTGGCAATCTGAACTGGAATTCGGTGGGCATCGATCCTCCGGGGTACGGATTGCAGAGCGTAAACCAGGTTGCGCCAGGCACGCTGATCGTCGATATGTATGACAAGCGCACCGGCGAACTGATCTGGCGAAGTACAGGAGGAGACTTCCTGACCAATCACTTGGATAGGGACAAACTCAAGATCGATGACATAGTTAACAAGATGTTTGTGACCCTGCCCTGGGACCCTCCTCCGGTCAATAAAGACGCATGGATTTATATGCACTGACGGCGACTTGAAATATCACGCAATCAATGCAGCAGACGAACGGCCTGG
>CAWERM010000190.1:0-5162 GCA_963810995.1 uncultured Acidobacteriaceae bacterium
CGACCACGTTAGCTTGGTTAAAAATTGTATTATTATTAATCGGTGCCTTCAATCACTTACTTGCAATAGTGGGGAATTTCCGTTGCAATAATGGGGAATTTTGTTTGCAATTCCGTCCTATTTCATTCTGCAACAATCAGAGATCCCAAAACCGATGGTTTTGATCCGACAGAAGTGGATGGGCGGTTTCTGCGTAAAATTAAGATAGCACCAGAGAATACTTCGCTCAAAGCAATCCCGAAATGGCTTAAAAGCTGGCTCGGGAAACAACCAACTTTTACATGGGTTTTGGTACCTAACATCATTCTGCGTCTTCGTAATTTCGGCTATAGTGATCAGCATTACGCATAAATAGAAACATTTTTATGGTATTGGTGCGGCTTTGATTCGTAAGATTTTAGTGTTCCGCTTATTTTGTATGAAGAAATATGCGATTATCGGTAGAAAGGATATAGAAAAATGGAACATAGAATCCTTGTATATGGAGGACTTGGCAATGTTGCATCGGAGAGGATTATCCCTTCTTTAAATTCGCTGAGAACTAAGTTCCCGATCAAATATGCAATCGTTGACCTTAAAAGAGCGGGACCCGGGACATATTACACGTATGGGACCGAACCGGTTGCAGAATATAAAGCATAGAGCCATCATTGCAACACCCAACAACACACATTCTTCAATCGCGTTAAAAGCATTGGACTCTCAACTCAATATTCTATGCGACAGAGTGCGCTCTGCTGGCGGGGCTGATCCAGAACCCAAGTTGGCGCAATCCCTACCGCCATCCCGACCGGGCCATGGAGCGGCGCAACCTGGTGCTGGACTCCATGGTGGAGACCGGGGCCATTACGCAAACCGAGGCCGACCGCGCCAAGGCAGAGCCGCTGCGGCTTGCAACGCCCAACATCGATGCGGCGGAAGCGCCCTACTTCGTCGATCTGGTACACGACCAGCTATCCCAGCGCATCGGCGACCAGGAGCTGGGCCACGATGCGCTACGCATCTACACCTCGCTGGACCCTGAACTGCAGCGCGCCGCCTCCGAGGCTGTGGATGCGGGAATGAAGAACGTGGACGACCTGGTGCGCAAGCTGCACAAGAAGAATGCCGCGAATATCAACTACCCGCAGGTGGCTCTGGTGGCACTGAACCCGCACACCGGGCAGATCCTAGCGCTTGTGGGAGGGCGCAACTACGGTATCTCGCAGCTGAACCACGCCACCGCCGAACGACCCACCGGCTCCATCTTCAAGCCCTTTGTCTACGCCACGGCCTACAACACCAGCCTCAACGGGATGGACCTGGGCGGCAACGGCATCTTTACCGCGCTCACCAAGCTGAACGACGATCCCCATACGTTCATGTTCGATGGCAAGCCGTATGATCCCGGCAACTTTGAAAAAGGCGAATATCCGGGCATGGTGACGGCTGCGCAAGCGATCGCCCACTCACTGAACATTGCCACCATCGATCTGGCCGAGCAGGTGGGCTATGAGAACGTGGCAGCGCTGGCGCGCACGGCAGGCATCGTCAATGCGAGGGGCACGCCTTCGGTGGCAATCGGCACCTACAACGCGACGCCCATCGACATGGCGGGCGCGTACACCGTCTTCGCCAACAACGGCGTGCATCTGAAGCCGTGGATGCTGGCCAGCGTGCGCAACGCCAATGGCGATATCGTGGCCGACTTCACCCCGGAGGCCCACCAGGTGCTGGATCCTCGCGCCGCCTTCCTGACGCAGGGCCTGCTGCAATTCACCATGAGCTATGGAACAGCGTCCGCTGTGCGCGGCCATGGATTCTCCGCTCCGGGCGCGGGCAAGACAGGCACCAGCCACGATGCATGGTTCGCGGGCTACACCTCCAATCTGCTGTGCATCATCTGGGTAGGCAACGACGACTACACGGACATCTCGACTGGACTGACCCATTCACTGCAGGGCGCGGACACTGCGGCGCCGATCTGGGCGGAGTTCATGAACCGCGCCATCAAGCTGCCACAGTACTCCGACATGAAGCCGTTCAGCTCGCCCGATGGAGTGCAGATCGTTTCCATCGACAAGAACACCTGGCTGCCTGCCGACGCCAGTTGCCCCGATGACTACAGTCTCGCCTTTCTGGATGGCACAGTTCCGGCCAACTCATGCAGCCACGTGACCGGCGAATCACCCCTGACCGCCATCAAGGATTTCTTCGGTATTGGCGGCGACAAGTCCCAGCCACAGACCGCACCGCAGTCCTCAACCGCCCCCGACACAACCGAGCCGAAGAAGAAAAACATCCTGGAGAAGATTTTTGGCGGCGGCGGCGACAGCAAGCAATCTCAGCCCGCCCCACCTCAACCCGCCCCGCCTCAACCCGCATCACCGCCGCAGTAGGGTTATTAACGAACTTGTGAAGCTGCTCTACATGTAATCCACGCCGTACTTCACGGGGATCTGGGTGAAGGAGATGCGGGTTGGCGCGGACTCCCTTGCCGGCAGCATTCCGGCAAAGTGCAGGGTTGTGTTGCCATACTTCAGATTGAGCTTGTCCATGGCCGCGGCCAAATCTGCGCGGTGGTCCGGATCGGCAAAGAGCGACGCCTGGAGATCGCTCTCGGCGATGAGGTTGTGCATGGTGACGGCGACTTGGAAGGGCCGCGCAAACTCGGCCCCCTGGGGGTGCATGTCCCACATGCCGCGCAACGCCTGCAGCAAGGTGAGTGTGTCCTGGCAGGGCGGGAAGCGCGCCTCCATCCCCCAGCCGGCGTGGCGCAGGCCGCTGAAGTGGCGCTTCGCATTTTTACCGGAAGCTTGCCTGCGCGCCACTTGCTCCTGGGTGAGGGCGTAGCGAACGGTTACCTGCATGGCGCTAGCGGTGAGGCGCTCCATGCGCAGGCGCATCGCGGCCTTGTGCAGCAGCTTATGGGCCACAGCCCAGGCACCATCGGGAGTGCGGTAGCGCGGGGCCATCACATGCGAATGCCCGAGGGACTTCTGCACGCCGGAGTCGACGGGCGCGCCGTCGTCGCCGGTTTCAGCGCCGCGCAGCCAATGGTAGAGGCGGTCGCCCCAGACTGAGTTCCACAGCGCGTGCATTCCTTTGCGGTCGAGCGCGAGGAGCTGCTCCATCGTATGGATGCCCTTGGCGTTGAGGCGCACCTCGGTGCGCGCGCCGACGCCGGGAAGGTCGCGCAGTTCGAGGTGTGCGATGGCGCGGGGGAGCTGTGACGGGAGCAGGCCGATGAGGCCGTCGGGTTTCTGCATGTCGCTGGCGATCTTGGCCAGCAAACGGTTGGGCGCCATGCCGATGGAGCAGCGCAGCGATTCTCCGACGTCGTCGCGGATGGCCTGCTTGATGGCGAGGGCGATCTGGCACGCGCGAGGAGGTTCCTGCTCGCGGCCCATGAGCTGGCAGACCATCTCGTCGATGGAAGGCGTGTGGGCGACGGGACAGCAGCGTTCCACAGCCTGCGCAATGCGGCGCGAGTACTCTGCGTAGACGCCGTGTTCGCCCATGACGAGGATGATCTCCGGGCAGATGCGCTTGGCCTCGCCGACCTGGGTCCCGGTCTTGATGCCGAGCGCCTTGGCCTCGTAGCTGGCGGCAATGCAGCACGTGGTATCGGCCTTGGTGGGAACAACTGCGAGCGGACGGTTGCGATACTCCGGATGCAACTGCTGCTCCACCGAGGCGAAGAAGCTGTTGAGATCGACGTGAATGAAGGCGAAGCGGTCACCACCCCAGCCAGCAAGCTGGCCGGGGACCCCGGAGCGGTCGAGTTGGAGGGTATCGGCTATGCGGCCTCCGTCGCCAACCATTATATTCGCTTTTTGTTTGCTCGCAGGATTTGGCAGGCGCTAAAGCTGACATTCCACCCTTTCACGTGGAACCGTGAAAGGATGTGGCACCCGGCGACGAGGTGAATCGGGTAGGATGGCGGGTAGAGACCAATCCCACGATAACCGGTTCGCGGTGTTCATGGGGCACGCCAGTAGGAGTGGATACGGTGGAGAGACGAGAGTTTGTCAGGGCGGCGGTGGTGGCGGGGATGGGTGCAGGAGCACTTGGCTCTGAGGAGAAGGCGTTGGCGGGACAAACGATAACCGCAGGTCCTTCGACTGCGCTGCGCTCCGCTCAGAATGACAAACAAGGGGCGGGTCAGGAACTTTATCAGTTGCGGAAGTACGCGCTGCGCAATGGGCCGCAGACGGCGCTGACCCAGGGATACTTTGAGCGGGCGCTGATTCCTGCGCTGGGTCGGCTGGGGATGGGGCCGGTGGGGGCGTTCAAGCTGGACGTTGGGCCTGAGACGCCGACGTACTATGTGCTGATCCCGGCAACGGACGCGGCTGCGCTGGTGGAGCTGGATGCGCGGCTCGGGGCGGATGCGGAGTATGTTAAGGCGGCGGCTGGGTTTCGCGATGCGCCGGCAACGGCCCCGGCGTTTGAGCGGGCAGAGCGGACGCTGCTGGGTGCGTTTACGGGATGGCCGAAGCTGGTGGCGCCGAAGCTGGTAGATGGGAGACTGCCGAAGCGCATCTTTCAGCTAAGGGCGTATGAGAGTCCGAGCCAGGCGGCACATGCGCGGAAAGTGGCGATGTTCAACGAGGCGGAGATTGGGATCTTTGTGCGGACAGGGCTGACGCCGGTGTTCTTTGCGGAGACGCTGGTAGGGACGCGCATGCCCAGCCTGACCTACATGCTGACCTTTGCGGACACGGCGGAACTGACGACGAAGTGGGCGGCGTTCGGGGCGGATGCAGCGTGGAAGGAGCTATCGCGCAAGCCGGGCAATACGGATGCGGAGATTGTGAGCAACATCAGCAATCTGTATCTGAGTCCGCTGGCGTGCTCGCAGATTTAGTTGCCGAAATCCCACATCTCAGAAGCGAGATGTGAGGCACCCAAAAGACAACGACGGAGATTCTGAGCATAGCTCAGAATGACGATCATCTTGGGGATACTGCTTAAAGGAAACCGGGAGTCTGCGGTTGGCAGTCTCCCGGTTTTATTTGTGGTGGGGTTAGAGACCTGGGAGGTTTGTTTGCCCACCCACAAACGGCGTTAGATTCCCGGCGGACCGTCGGGCGAGCATCCGGCGACCATGGCGAAACTGCCGGAACCGAGGTTGAAGATGAGGCCGTTGAAGCGAACTGTGCTTCCGACAGCGATGGCCG
>CAWERM010000191.1:0-5024 GCA_963810995.1 uncultured Acidobacteriaceae bacterium
TGCTGTTCTTTCTCTGGAGTCGCCAACTACCCCTATGCTCGTCCGCCTGGAACGATACTTCGGCTTCGCCGCCCACAACACGACGTGGCGCACAGAGATCCTCGCCGGCCTCACCACCTTCATCACCATGGCGTACATCATCTTCGTCAACCCCGCCATCCTATCCGCAACCGGGATGCCGCTGGCCGCCGTCACTACCTCCACCTGCCTCTGCGCTGCCATCGGCAGCATCCTGATGGGCGCGCTGGCCAACTACCCGCTCGCCCTCGCTCCCGGCATGGGCCTTAACGCCTACTTCACCTACACCGTCGTCAAGGGCATGGGCGTCCCCTGGCAGACCGCTCTGGGCGCGGTCTTCCTCTCCGGATCCTCTTCCTTCTGCTCACCCTCGGCGGCATTCGCCAGCGCCTGCTCGGCGCCATCCCCTACCAGCTCAACGCGGCGGTCGCGGGCGGCATCGGCCTCTTTATCGCCTTCATCGGCCTGCTCAACTCCGGACTCATCGTACCCAGCCCCGCCACCACCCTCACGCTGGGCAACTTGCACGCGCACTCCACGCAACTCGCAGTCTTCGGGGTCCTTCTCATCGCCATCCTTCAGGCCTACCGTGTACGGGCCTCCATGCTGATCGGCGTGCTGGCAACGCTCGCTCTGGGAATCCTCTGCCACCAGGTAAAGTACGCGCCATCCACCTTCAACCCCATGGCCATCCGCGACACCGCATTCCATCTCGACATTCGCGGCGCGCTCCACCTCAACGCGCTGGAGATCGTCTTCGTCTTCCTGTTCGTCGATCTCTTCGACAACATCGGCACCCTGGTGGCCGTCACCGACCGCGCCGGGCTCATCGCCCCCGACCACACCATTCCGCGTCTCGACCGCATCTTTTTTGCCGACGCTACCTCCACCATCGTCGGCTCGCTGGCCGGGACCTCCACCGTCACCAGTTACATCGAGTCGTCCGCCGGCGTGGCCACCGGAGGGCGAACCGGCGTCACCGCGATCGTCACCGGGCTGCTCTTCTTTATGGCAATCTTTGTAGCTCCGTTGGTCGGAGCCATCCCCGACTTCGCCACCGCGCCCGCCCTCATCCTGGTCGGCGCAATGATGCTCTCGGGCATCGGCGCCATCGAGTGGGATGAGGCGCGCATCGCCATCCCGGCCTTCCTCATCCTCATCACCATTCCGCTTACCAGCTCTATCGCCACTGGCCTAGCCTTCGGCCTTATCGCATATGCCGCGCTGGAACTAGCCACGGGACACGCCCGCCGTCGGCATTGGATGCTCTACCTGCTGGCAGCGCTCTTCCTGCTGCGCTTCCTCTTCGTCGCACACACATAAGCTGGGGTTCCCGTCTTCCTGGAGTACTACGGACTACTTGGACAGGTTGCTGAGGGTAGGTTGCGGGGGTAGTGTGGGGGCCAGAATATCAGCCGCCGCGCCAGTGGCAACACCATCCAGCTTGGCCTGAAATACGATCAACTGCTTAATCGTGTCGTAGGGGATGGTCAGGGAGATTGGGCGCCCGTTAACCACCAGCACAGGCGTCTGATTGATACCGACGTCCTCGGCCAGCTTGATGTCGGCGTTCACAATGTCCTTGGTGGCCTGGGTCTTGGAGCATGCGGCAATGGCATCGCCGTCCAGTCCCGCACGCAGTGCGGCGGCCTTCAGCAGTGTGTCGTCGGTGGCTGGAGTCAATCCTTGCTGGGTGTCAAAGACCCCCGCGGCGTACTTGAAGAAGGCATTGTCCCCTTGCTTCTGCGCGCACACACCGTAGGCCGCTGCCTTGAACGCAGATGCATGAATATCCACCAACGGCAGTTGTTGGAAAACTACATGGGCGGCGGGAAAGTCCTTGACGATCTGGTCCATCGTGGTCTGGGCCACCTTGCAGTACGGGCACTGTAGGTCGGCGAATTCGACGATCATCAGGTCCTTACCGGCAGCTCCACGGACAGCTCCATTGGCCCTCGCTCTCAACAATGCTCGCGTCTCGGCGTAGGGAGTTGCACTGAAGTAAACCAAGCTTGGCCCATCGATGATGTGCTTGCCGTCCGGGGTTATGTACATGGTGACAGAATCGGGTTTGGAGTTCAAAGCCGTACTCGTGATGTAGACCAGCACTCGGGTGACGTTGGGCGCCTCCGTAGGCTGGATGGCCATCACGCGCCATATCCGGCCAGAATCGAAACCCCACACCTGGTTCAGGAAGGAGTTCATCGTCGCGAGCGTGGGCGTTGCAGCGGTAAAATCCTTTGGGTTGGCTGCGGGAAACGGATCGGCCATAAGGGGTTGAGGAGCAGCAGGAACAGCAGGAGCAGCCAGATAGGGCGCCTGCGCTGCGGGATTGGAGGGTGCAGCTGCCGGGGTGGAAGGCGCTCCAGTGGGCGCTTGAGCCAATGCTGTGGCCGTACCCACGCACATCGTAATCGCTAGCGCTACAGCCACCCAATCCAATACAGAATTCCGCTCTAAACCTTTGCTCTTCAATGTGGTGTTCTTCTCCTGTGATTGCATGTGCGTATTCCGCATCCTGTTCATTCTACCGGGAACTGCGGGTGGCTGTGCAAGGTTCGCGTCCTTCCCGCGTTCCTTTCGCCACTCTATACTTCCACCTTGACTGCGATGGGAAACCGCCGCCCATTGCCGAAGGATTTGGGAGTCACTTTCAGTACGGGTGCGGCCTGCTGTCGCTTGTATTCGCTGCGTTCCACCAGAGAAAGGACACGCCGCACCAGGGAGAGATCAATCGGATCGCCGGCGCTCGTTCTCTCTGCAACAATCTGCTCGGCGGAGGCATAGCGTTCCACATACGCCTCCAGAATCGGGTCAAGCACCTCGTAGGGCGGAAGTGAGTCGGTGTCGCGCTGTCCCGGCCGTAGCTCTGCCGAAGGAGGTTTTTCCATGGTCGCCCGCGGAATCACTTCTCGCTCGCGGTTGGCGTAGCGGCTCAACGCATAAACCCGCGTCTTGAAAACGTCGCCAATCACCGCCAGCGCGCCCACCATGTCTCCATACAGCGTGCAGTAGCCGGTGGCCATCTCGCTCTTGTTGCCGGTGGTCAGCACCAGTGCGCCAAACTTATTCGACAGGGCCATCAGCAACCCGCCGCGGATGCGCGATTGAAGGTTCTCCTCCGCCAGCCCGAACGGCGTTCCCGCAAACAGCGGCTGCAGCGCGTTCTGGTATGCGCAAAAGACATCGTGGATGGCAACCAGCTCGAAGCGAATGCCCAGGTTCTCCGCTAGGGAGCGCGCGTCATCGATCGATCCGCTGGAGGAAAACTCGCTGGGCATACCCACACCCAACACATTCTCCGCGCCCAGCGCCTCCACTGCGATGGCCGCCACCAGAGAGGAATCGATACCGCCTGAGAGCCCAACCAACGCTTTCTTAAAGCCGCACTTGCGCACATAGTCACGCGTGCCCAGAACCAGCGCCTTCCAGGTGTCTGCCGTGTCGTCCGATTCGCAGCTCCCTGGTGTGTTAACCGAAACACTGGTTGACTCGCTCTGCGCCTTATTCCCTGCCGCAGGACGCAGCGCGTGCGTATCGAAGACAATCAGGTCTTCGCAAAACGATGCCGCCTGCGCTACAACTTCGCCATCGGGAGCCAGCACAACCGACGAACCATCGAAGACCAGCGAGTCGTTTCCGCCAACCTGGTTGACCATCGCCACAATCGCGTTGTGGCGGCGCGCCAGTACCGATAACATGCTGCGTCGTAGCTGCGGCTTGCCGCACCAGAAGGGCGAGGCGGAGATGTTGAGGATCATGCGCGGATGCACCGCCAGCGGATCGGGCAACCCGCGCCATTGGCGCATCAACTCGTCGATGGGGTCCACCGGGTACAGACGGCGTCCCCAGAAGCCCTTGTCGTTCCACGCATCCTCGCAGATGGTAACGGCCAGCGGCTGGCCGTTCAATACGGTGAGGGACTGTTCCGTGGCAGGTTCAAAGTAGCGTTGCTCGTCGAAGATGTCATAGAAGGGCAGCAGCATCTTGTGCTGCATGAAGCCGACCTTACCGCCCCACAGGAGTGCCGCTACATTGTGCGCCCGCTTGCCTTTATACGGCCTGTCATCCACCGGGCCTGTGCATAGAGCGACGCCGCACAGAATCGCCGGTGCATTGGCGGTGTGGGCTGCAATCTCCTCCAGGGTATGTCGCGCGCGGTCCAGAAAGGACCTCTTCTCCAATAGATCGGCCGGCGGGTATCCGCAGACCGCAAGTTCAGGAAAAACCGCCAGGTCCGCCCCTGCCTTCGCGGCGCGTTCGGTGTAGTCGAGAATAAGCCGTGCGTTTCCGGCAAAGTCCCCCACCGTCGGGTTGATCTGGGCTAGTGCGATCTTCATAGCAAGGTTGTTGGTTGTTAGTTCTTAGTTGATCGTGACAATGGTTCCAGTTTACCGCCTGGCGTATTGCACGGACTGGAGTATTCGCTTTCAACCAACCACAATCAACCAGCAACCGCTGTTATGTGCCGGTGCCGCTGAGAACCACGCCTATGGTACGCACCAGGATCTTTACGTCGAGCCACAGGTTCCAGTTCTCGACGTACGCCGTGTCCAGCGAGATGTAACTGTCGAAGGAGGGGTCTTGGCGCGCCTCGACCTGCCACAGGCCGGTCATTCCAGGCAGCACATCCAGGCGGCGCAGGTGCGACAGATCGTACTGCTCCACCTCGGAGGCTACCGGAGGACGCGGGCCAACCAGGCTCATCTCGCTGCGTAGCACGTTGTATAACTGGGGCAGTTCGTCCAGCGAATACTTGCGCATGAAGCGTCCCACGCGGGTGATGCGAGGGTCATTGGCAATCTTGAAAAGAATGCCGTTGCGTTCATTCCTGTCACTCAGGCCTTCCCGTTGTTTGTCCGCGTCCCACACATGGTGCGGAATTTGTAGCAGGTGAAGATCCGCCCCTTGCGTCCAATGCGTTGCCCGCTATAGAAGATGGGCCCCGGGGAGTCGAGCTTGATGGCCGCCATCAGTAGCAGCATGAAAGGCGATCCTAGCAGCAT
>CAWERM010000192.1:0-4831 GCA_963810995.1 uncultured Acidobacteriaceae bacterium
ATCAAGTCGCCTTCAACACCGTCTGGCCACTCGATGTCGGCTCCACTCACGTCTGGCACTCCAACCATCCCGTCGTTGGCCGGGTAACATCGTTGACTCCATCCGTCGAGATCACGCTCGATCCCCTTCCCCTGCGTACCGGTACAGTAAAGTTCGCCGGCCATCCGTTTGAGGTCCTTGGCTACGGCAAGGACGCCCCTCCGAAGCCGGCGACAAAGGCAACCGCCGCACCATCAACATCGACATCGACAACCGGCGACAAAGTTGGCGGAGCCGTGGGAGGAACCATACTCCTCGGAGCGTTCGCCGTTGGCCAGACAGCACACTTCATCGCGCACCCATTCGGCGGCTCCAGCAAGGATCCGGATCGCGGCATTGGCACCGTCACCGTCGTCAAGGTTGCGGAAGACGTGCCAATCGTCCAGACCCAAGTCACTCGCTGACCGACTCTACTTCGCCCGCGACGCCTTCTCCAGCCTGTCGCGCAGCGCATCGCCCAGCCCATGCATCGCGGCACCGGACACACAATCACCTTCACTCCCCGCTCATCCAAATTCCGCAACCCGCAATACAGCAGCCGCGCCAGAGTCTCCGCATCCTCCCACGGACCCCAGCGAAACACAATCCCCGCCGCACCACCGTTCCACTCATCCGGCAGCATCACTCCAACCTCCGCGCCAGCGTGCTTCGCAATCTCCTCCAGCATCTCCCGCTGCCCCTCCACCAGCACCAGCCGCGCCCGCGGAGCGTAATGCCGCATCCCCATCCCCGGCGAAGGCAGCGCCTCCGGCGCGCGGCCTGCACCGCGACACTCCGCCGCCCTGAGACATCCGCACCTCGTCCCAGATCACTCGCGAGATCATCGCCGCCGTCACCGCTCCCGGCCTGTAAATCGCCATCGCGCTGCCAATCCAGCACCGTGGACTCCACCCCCACTTCGTCGGCCCCGCCATCCAGCACCGCGTCGATCCGCCCATCCAGATCTTCGAGCACATGCGCCGCCGTCGTCGGGCTGGTACGCCCAAAGCGGTTCGCGCTGGGCGCGGCCACCGGAACGCCGGCCCGCCGGATCAGCTCCAGCGCCACCGGATGCGCCGGCATGCGCACCCCCACCAGCGGCCGTCCCGCGGTCACCGCATCCGGCACCTCGGCCGTCCTCGGCAGCAGCAGCGTCAGCGGCCCCGGCCAGAAAGCCTCCATCAACTTTGCCACCACTCGCCCTTCATCTCCCACAGGAATGGACGCCACGCGCTCCAGCATCTGCGTGTCCCTCCACATGCACAATCACCGGGTCCCACTCCGGCCTCTGCTTGGCCGCAAAGATCTTCGCTACCGCCGCCGCATCCAGCGCATTCGCACCCAGCCCATACACCGTCTCGGTGGGAAATGCGACCGTACCGCCCGCACGCAGCAACTCTGCCGCACGCGCCAGGTCGCTAATCTGTAGCCGCTCCGTCTTCAAGCCCAATCCAGGCTCGCGCCCCTGCTCGATCCCGCATCTTTAGTGTCGCCTCACTCCCTCATCCTACCGCCCTCGCCGTATACTTTTTCAATGCAGAGCGCCGAGATCGAACTCAAGTTCCCTGTCCACGATCCAGCTCGTCTGCAATCGCGACTTCCAGGCCTCGGCTTCCAGCTCGACACGCCGCGCACCTTAGAGCAGAACACCCTCTACGACACGCCCGATCGCTCCCTTCGAGCAGCCCGTCAAATCCTGCGCATCCGTCGTTATGGCGACCTCTGGACCCTCACCCACAAGCGTCCCACTGGTCCCTCCGAGCAAGGAGACCCATCCCGCTATAAAGTCCGCATCGAGACCGAGACCCTCATCGACGACGGTCCCGCGCTCACCGCCATCTTCCACCAGATGGGATATGAGCCGGTCTTCCGCTACGAAAAGTTCCGCACCCAGTGGTCCCACACCACTCCCACCATCGACGGACCGCTCTTTACCGGCCCGGCGCATCCCACACAGATTTTGACCGTCAATCCCAGCTTCCACCTTGTTCTCGACGAAACACCAATCGGCGACTACGCCGAGCTGGAAGGTCCGCCCGCCTGGATCGACGACACCCTGGCCCGGCTCAACGTCGATCCCGCTACCTGCCTTACCGACAGCTATGGCAGCCTCTTCCTCGACTGGAAGCAGCGCACTGGCAGCCTCGCCGAGCATCTCACCTTCGACCAAATCCCAGCCCCCGCACTGCTTTAGTCTCCACCTCTCACGCATCGCTCCCGCCCAGCCGATACACCCTCTGATGGCCTTATCTGGGCCACTCTCTCGCAGAGGACCGCATGAAACTCGAATCCAAGCTTGGCATCAGCACTGGCGTCCTAATTCTCGCCATGTTGGTCAGTGCGTCCTTCGCGCACATGCGCGAACTAGAGGCCAACCGGCTCGCCGCGAACGTAGCCGATGGGCGAATCCCCATCATCTGTAGGGCACGCGAGGTCCGCGCCGCCATGATGACCAGCGTGCAGGATTTGGAGACTTACCTGGTCTTCGGCACCGGCGCTGCATCCTCCGAGCAACTTCGCAAGCAGCGCTTGGACGACCTGAATGCGGCAGACAAACCCCTCGCGCAACTCCTCGAACTGGGTCGTCACTACGATCTCGGCAGCGACGCGTCCATCATCCAGCAGATCCAGCCGGGTCTGCTCCAGCTCCACTCCCTGGAAGAAGAAGTGGAGCGGCTCAACCAGATGCACACACCCCATGGTTCAAGCCAGGCACGCGATCTCCTGCACACTCAGATTCTCTCCCTGAACTCTACTTTGTTCGCCTCCATGGGGGCCCTTGTTCAGTCCCAGGAGAAGCAATGCGACGCCGAGATGGCCGCCCTGCAACAGCTAAACATCGCCGTCCTCCTTACTCTTTGGACCGCCACCCTTTTGGGTGCGCTTGTCGGCGGAATCGTCTCGTTCATCTTTGCCCGGCGAGTGACCCGCGCAATCGCTCTTGTCGCTGGCCGGGCTATCGCCATTGCCTCCGGAGATCTCACCGGCGGCGAACTCGACATCCATTCCTCCGATCAGATCGGCTCGCTCGCCCGCGCCATGCAGCAGATGCAATTAAGTCTGGGAAGCATCATCCGAACTGTCGCCCATACCGTCGGTTCACTCACATCAAGCGCCGCCTCCATGAGCACAGCCACCGACCATATCCACCGCCGTGTAGACGAGCAGACCCAGCAGACCCAGCAGGCCGCCACGGCCATGCAGCAGATGTCCGCCTCGATCGCGGAAGTCTCTCGCCATACGCAGTCCGCCGCGGAGGCCGCCCGCTCCGCCGCCGAGACCGCCCGCCAAGGCGGCACCATCGTTCAGTTGTTGCTCAGCGGTATGAAATCCATCGAAAAAGCACGCAACGATACATCCGTCACTGTCGGCCTGCTCGAAGACGACTCCCGCCGCATCTCCCAGATCGTCATCGTTATAGACGAGATAGCCCGCAAGACCAACCTGCTTGCCCTCAATGCCGCCATCGAGGCGGCCCGCGCGGGCGAACAAGGCCGCGGATTCGCCGTCGTTGCCGGAGAGGTTCGCCGCCTCGCCGAGAGCACTGCCCGTGCCACCGGCGAAATCGCAGCCATGATCCAGGAAATTCAGCAACGCACCCGGAGCATCATCGCTGGCTTTGACATTGGGGACATCGTCGTCAAGCAAGGGCTAACCACCACCCATCAGGCAGGAGAAGCACTCGATCGCATCATCGGCATGGCAGAACGTGTCGACCGCATGATTGCCCAGATCGCCATTGCTGCCTCGCAGCAGGCCGCTGCAGCCAACCAGTCCAGCTCCTCGCTCGACTCCATCCACGCCCTCAGCCACGAAAACCTCGCCGAGATGGCCACCACCACCGCCGGCATCGAGGGCCTCCGCGCCACGGCCAACACCCTAGAAAACCAGGTCGACCGCTTCCTCCTCGACATCTCCAGCAGACCATCTCACCCGCCGGCGCCGCTCCCCACAAAACACTTGCGCCCACAGCAAGAAAATCAGCGCTCAAGCCTCTCGGCTCAAACGCTGACTCGCTGACACACTGGCTTGCTGATTCGCCGCTCTCAAAATATCTCGAAGTTGACCTCGACGTTCAAAAACACCGCGACCGGCTTGCCATTCTCCGTCGCAGGTTTGAATCGGTATTGCTTCACCGCTTCCATCGCCTTATCATCCAGTCCCATCCCCACTCCGCGGATGACATGCACACTCTGCGGCAGCCCCTTCTGGTCCACGATCAGGCCCACCAGTACCACGCCCATGAACTTTGCCTTGCGTGCTTCTTCGCTGAACTCAGGCTCCGGCCGGTAGATCGGCACCGGTCCGATCACTCCGCCGCCAACGTTCTTCACTCCGTTGCCGTAGCCGGGCCCCACCCCATTCCCAATCCCCGTTCCAGTGCCGTTCCCCATGCCTCCGCCGCTGCCTTTCCCCATCGAGTTGCCAAGCAGTGGAGAGTTGGGATCGCCGAATTGAGGCATGTTGTTGTCCGCCATCTTCAGGTCCTTCTGTATATTGACGGTCGGGTCGGGCATGGAGATCTTCGGCTTCTCCAGGTCCGCGACCTTCGGCAGCTTGCCCTTGGTCACAGCAGTCAGGCCCTTCTGTCCCCCGCCGCCAGCCTTGCTCATTTCGGGTGCAGGTGGCAGTACGATCTGTGTTTGCTCCGTCTTCGCCATTGCTATCTGCTGGAGCTTCATGTGGATCAACCACCAGGAGATCAAGAACAGAAGCACATAGAAGGCAGTCGCGGTGCCCGTCGCCCACGGATTCTGTTTGGTCGCCATTCGGTCGATCACAGGAATCGGCTTCGACTCCAGCACCAGAGGCG
>CAWERM010000193.1:0-8205 GCA_963810995.1 uncultured Acidobacteriaceae bacterium
AACTATAGCGTAACCGCCAGCTCTCCAGGCTTTGGGACAACCACGCTGACCGGATTGAAACTCAGCATGCAGCAAGTGCTTAACGCCGGGATCACTCTCAAACTAGGCAGCGCCGCCGAGACAATTGCAGCGACCGCGACCGTGCCGCAGATCCAATCGCAAGAGAGTACAACCAGCCAGACGACGGGTGCGCAGTCCATCAACAAGGTACCGCTCAGCGGCGGAAACTGGGTCTATATCGCGCAGTTGGCGGCGGGCGCTGCGCCTCCGCAGGGATCGCACGGCGCGGGTACGGGCGACTTCAACTCCAACGGCCAGCGCGCCGAGCAGAACAACTACATGCTCAACGGCGTGGACAACAACAACCATCTGGTCGATTTCCCCACCGGCGCCAGCTTTGTGGCCCAGCCTCCGTCGGAAGGCCTGGCGGAGTTCAGGGTGCAGAGCGGAGACTATTCGGCCGAGTTCGGACACTCCGCAGGCGCGGTCATCAACACCAGCATGAAGGCGGGTACAAACAATGTGCATGGCAGCTTGTGGGAGTTCGTGCGCAACACGGCCTTCGACGCGCGCGACTGGAATGCATCGTCCGTGCCTGCGTACCATGAGAACCAGTTTGGCGCGGCCGCGGGCCTGCCCCTCCTGCGCAACAAACTTTTTCTCTTTGCCGACGCGCAGGCCAATCGCATTTACTATACCGGCGTAACCATCACAACCGTTCCGTCGCTGCTGGAACGTGCCGGCAACTTCTCCGAGTTGTACAACCCAACGCTGACCGGCGCGTCGGGGCCGATCCAGTTGTATCACCAGAGTTCCAGCGCGCCGCCGCAGCCATTTCCCAACAACAATCTTGCCTCGGGCATTGCCGGGGTTGTGCCGAATGCGACCGCGCTCGCGGTGCTCAACCTGCTTCCGCTTCCCAACACCAACAACGGGCTGCTCTACAACAACTATCGCTTCAACTCGGCGGCACACGACGACACCACCCAGTGGGACACGCGCCTGGATTGGAATATCAACGCCAAGGACACGGCGTACTCCAGCTTCAGCTACTGGAATGAGCCGTCTTACCAGCCACCGTTATTTGGCATTCTGGCCGGCGGTGGCAACATCAGCGCCAACCTCAACGGAAGTTTCATGTTCAGTGAGACCCACATCTTTACTCACACACTGACCAATGAATTTCGCGTGGGTTTCAACAACATCCGCTCGCACAGGACGCAGTTCAATGCTGCGAATGCAGGCTTTGCCGCCAGTCTTGGGTTTGGCGGTATTCCCCCCGGGTATATGAACGGCGGAATCCCTCAGATGTGGTTCAGCGGCGGAGCATACAACATCGCCAACTTCGGCAGCGGCGGTTACACACCGGGCACCGAAAAAGAGAACGTATACCAGATCATCGACAACGTAACCAAGATCGTCGGCAACCACGCCCTGAAGGCCGGGGTAAACTTCCTGAGCGTGCGATTCTCCAGCCAGGAGCCGCCCGCCTCGCGTGGCAACTACTACTACACCGGCGAGTACACCAGCAACCTGAACGCACCCAACACCGGATTTGCCGCGGCCGATTTTCTATTGGACAGCCAGAACAGCGCGGTCCTCTCCAGCGAATTTGTCAGCGGTCAGGCCCGCTGGTACGACGGCGCATACGTGCAGGATGACTGGCGGTTGACCAAGCAGATCACCATCAACGCGGGCCTGCGATGGGAGTACTTCCAGCCCTATCAGGATGTGGGCGGCTACATGGCCTCCTACAGCATAAGCGGGCCCTCCTCGCTGAATACGGCGACCGGTGTTGGCAGCAGCTCGGCTGTCCTACAGTTTCCCGCCGAGATCAAGAGTACTGTGCAGTCCATCTTTGCCCAGACCTCCAACGCCTTCCCCAACCTGCTGGCCAAGGACAACATCGCCCTGCAATTCAATCCCAATCCGCACCTGATTGCGGCGCAGAATGCCAACTTCGGGCCGCGTCTCGGCATCGCGTATTCACCGGACAACAAAATCTCTATCCACGCCGGCTATGGGTTGTTTTACGGCGGATTGGAGAACGCCGGATACATGCCCAACCTGGGGCAGAACTATCCCTTCCAGTTCGATTCCAACTTCCCCTCCGGCAACTGTTCCGCAACCTCCTGCCCCACCGACGGCATCACCATTGGCAACGGCTTCTCCGCCATCCTGGCCCACGGGCTTACCGGCAACGTGACCGACTTGTCCATGCGCGGCACCCCTCCCGCGCTTAACACGCCCTACACGGAGGACTACAACCTCTCCATTCAGCGAAGCGTGATCGATGGAATGCTTGCCACCATCGGTTATGTGGGCGATGCCTCGCACCATCTGGGCTCCATAACCGATCCCAACAGCCCTCTGGCGCTGGAGAATCCCAGCAATAGCACGCAGAATGCCCGGCCGCTGCCGGACTTCGGCAGCACGGATTTTATCGATCATGTTGGCAACAGCAACTACAACGGGATGCAGGCCAAGCTGGAGAAGAAGTACTCCAACGGCAAGAGCCTGCTGGCCACCTACACCTGGTCGCACTCGCTGGACGATGCGCCCGCGCTGATGATCTCGAGTGCGGACGCGGGATTCCGCCAGACCAACCTGGTGCCCGTCAAGGCGGAGTATTCCAACTCCACCTTCGATACGCGCCAACGCTTCACCTTCAACGCCCTGTTCGATCTTCCCTTCGGCGCGGGGCACAAGTTTCTCAACAAGAATGGCTTGCTGAACGATGCGATTGGCGGCTGGTCGGTCAACACTACCTTCGCGGTGCAGACAGGCAACCCCTTCTCGGTGACGCCGACCGCCATCAGCCCTGCGAGTGGCGGCAAGGCAGAGGCGGTCAAAATCAAGAACCAGTCGGCGACCGGCGGCACATTCAGCAGCCCCAATCCTGGCATCCAGGTTGCCTGTGCCACTAAGACACGCACTCGCAAGAATTGGTACAACCCCTGCTCGTTTCAGGACCCTTGGAACCCTAACGACTGGACCAACGAGCCGCAGCATTACATCCCGACCGGGACCTCCGATCCGCATTATGCGACGGCATTGCAGCCTGTCTATGTCACCAATCCCGCATCGGCGCTGGGTTATCTGGGCGGCAGGCGCAACGATGTCTACGGCCCCGGATTTGAACGCATCAATATGTCCGTCTTCAAGGTCTTCCCCGTCTTCCGCGAGCAGACCATGCTCTTCCGCGCCGACATCTTCAACCTGTTCAATACTCCATCTCTCGGCCAGCCGAGCGATATGTCGATCGACAGCACGGGAGGGACCATCACCGGCCCGCGCAGCTTCCAGAAACTGACTCCGGATGCGCGCTTTATCCAACTGTCGTTGAAACTCTCGTTCTAAATCTGCTGCTCACTTCTCCTCGTGTCGACCCGCTCCAGAGTGGACGAAACTATTCGAGAGCCGGGAAATCAGGCCTCGGATTGTCAGGCGGGACCGGATAGGCCTTGCTGCCGTCGTTCAGCTCCAGACGAACGTAATCCCATACCACCCCAGTGGTGACGTCTCCCGCGGGTACTGTGAAGGTCATCTGATTCTCGCCCGCCTTCATCAGCGAGGCGTCGAACTTCTGGATGTACTGGTTCCACACGCCCTTGTTCGTGTTGTAGCGCAGAGCATTGGTGGCGACCGGGTGAATGGTTCCAACCGCCTGTCCATTGACACCAATAGCCAGGGTAGTGCCGTCAGCCCCAGCCAGCGCGACGCGCAGGATTGCCGTGCCTTGCGAGGCCTTCGCCATATTGAACTTCACGGTCCAGGTGGTGGCGCGCCCGCGTCCCCACTGTGGCCACGGGTCCGCGTTGGTCGCTGGGATAGCCACCCAGCCGAAGTGCTGGTTATACGGGTCCTTGGCATCGGGATTTAACCAGCCGGTAGTCGTCGAGTGCGGCACCTCCTGGAAGAACCAGTCTTTACGGTAGTCGCTCTTGCCGATGGTGTAGGTGATGTCGTTGGGGAACAGGCCGCTATAGCGCAGACCCCAGCCCCACAACCAGTAGTTCGCGCCGTCGCCCTTGAAGAACTTGTCGGCCGTGCGATCGGGATAGCCGATCTCCCATATCTGCTTGCCATAGCGCGCGGGCTTCCAGTCGAGTTTACCCAGGTCGATCTTCTTGCCTGCTTCCACCGTCACCTTCGCGGTCCTGTCGTATTCGCCCAGCACTCCCTTGGCAAAAGCGCGTAGAACATAGGTTCCCGTTCGAACATTGGAGATCGTGAATCTGCCATCCGCGGAGCCGTCGACCCAGAATTCGTAGTAGTTCCCGTCGTGCGGCCAGGTGACGATATTGCCGTTCCCGGGTCGCAGTTGAAACCCAGTCCCGCTGCCCGTGTAGTTTGCGTGCGTCAGGCCCACCGTCAGATTCGGAAGGCTCTTGGAAGCAGCCTGCGGATCGTCCAGTACCAGTTGTCCGGTGACCGTGCCGCGCTCCGCCTTATGCGGGTAATCCATCCCCTCAACCCAGCTATAGGGCCATGCTGCTTTCACTGTCTTCGCCTTGACCATTGCGTCATTCCACAGTGCGAGTGCGTTGTCATGCCACACCCTGGGAACAGCCAGCGTGCCGCTGCCGTAACTGGCGGTGACCTTATCGAGTTCAGCCTGCGTCGGGTCCTTGGGATGGTCCAATGCGTTGAAGTAAACGAAGATCGGGCCTACAACACGGTTCCAGTCCTGACCGGCTGCGATGTCGGTGTTCGCCCCACCGCCGTAGTGGCCGGAGGTCCAGTAAATCTGAATGGTGTTATTCGAACCCCACGCGTAGGGGCCATTCAGGTCCAGCTTCTCCGCGCCGCCCCCAATGTATTCGGTGCTCGGGTTAATTACATAAACGCCGATGTGGTCTTTGGGACTGGAGAATCCCCACGCGGGATGCTGGTACATCACACCGCTATAAGTGTATTTGTGCTCCACGGAGTTTTTGTAGAGACCGCTTTTCAGGATGGTCTGCTCCGGTGCATGGACCGTGATGCCGGCGCGCATGTCTTCGGTCGCGGGCGTCAGCATGTTGCGGTCGGCGTCCACGGAGAACCAGTTAAAATTTGGATCCAACTGAAGTATGAATTGGCTTTCTCCCACATGCGCGGCAGGATACGATGCCGGATGCGAGAACTCCGCGTAGGCGTAAATGCCGCTCACGCCGCGTTCCATGGTGTAGCGCGTCTCAATATCCATGCCTCCGCCACGACCGCCGCCGCCGCCGGGATTGATGCCTCTAATAGCCACCTCCGCGCGCATGCCGCCGTTCTTCGCCGGGTCGATAGTCACCGACGGGGTCACTGTGCCCGACGGCATCTGTTCCCAGGACGGGATTGGGCTGCCGGAGGGAGTCGGAGGCGAGTGCAGATTGTCTGAGCCGCGCGAGATCGATGGGTGCAACGTTTCGATGCCGTGATAAACGACCTGCAGCAAACTGCCGTTCTTCTTGACGATCGTAGCCTTCAAAATGCCGTTGTCCAGGGTCCAGGTGTCGCCGTTGTCGGTCAGGGTCACCGGATCGTTGACAGTGACTTTGGAGACCTTCGGCAGCAGAGGGCCGGTAGGCTTTGCTGGGGCGGCAGTGGCGGGCTTCGTTTGTGAGGCAGGCTGCACTTTGGCCGCCTGCTGCGCCGTTGCGCCGTATGTCAGGACAACTGCCAGGGCAACAAACAGGGATAAGAAGAGGAGCCTTGATTTGGTCATGTTGCGACCTTTCAGAACAGATCTTGAGGGTGTTAGGTTGATGTTTCCTGAAGCGAGAGAACTATAGGCGGAAGCCCATTCTTCCGTCAATGCGGGCACGCAATAATGCAAGAACGGTCCCCCGAAGGCGCTCTGCTACATACGCCTTCGGGGGACCGTTCCACCAGCATCACTGACTGGGTTGGTTTACTCCAGCATGGCCCGATCTAATCCAGCGTCGGCATGTCCGGCCTTTGATTGTCGGGCGGTGTTGGGTAGGTCTTACTGCCGTCGTTCAGCTCCAACCGGACGTAATCCCATACCACTCCCGTAGTCACGTCTCCGGCTGGAACGGTGAAGGTCATCTCATTCGCGCCCGCCTTCATCAGGGAAGCATCGAACTTGACGATGTACTGGTTCCAGACGCCCTTGTCTGTGTTGTAGCGCAGCGCGTTGGTGGAGACGGGACGAATAGAACCGGCCTCCTGTCCGTTGACGCCAACGGCCAGTGCGCCGCCGTCTGCCCCGGCCAGTGCAATGCGCAGCACAGCCGTTCCCGTTGAGGCTTTTGCCATGTTGAATTTAACCGTCCATGTGGTGGCCTTGCCTCGGCCCCAATCTCGCCATGGATCATCCTTACTGGGCGGTGTGTTCACCCAGCCGAAGCGCTGGTTGTAGGGGTCCTTGGCCGCAGGATTTAGCCAGGCGGTGGTGGTGGAGTGCGGCACCTCCTCGAAGAACCAGTCCTTCGCTGGATTGCTCTTGCCGATGGTGTAGGTCACGTCGTTGGGGAAGAGGCCCGCATAGCGCAGCGGCCAGCCCCACAGCCAGTAGTTCGCGCCATCGCCCTTGAAGAATTTATCTGCTGTGCGGTCGGGATAGCCGATCTCCCATACCTGTTTGCCGAAGCGGACGGGCTGCCAGTCCAGCTTGCCCAGATCGATCTTCTTGCCCGCTTCCACCGTGATGTCGGCCTTGGCGTACTCACCCAATACTCCGTCGGCAAACGCGTGCAGCGTGTACTTGCCGGGCCGGACGTTGGGGATGGTGAACCTGCCGTCCACGGCGCCATCTGTCCAGAACTGGTAGTAGTTGCCATCGTGCGGCCAGGTGACGATGTTGCCATTGCCGCTCCGCGACTGGAACCCTCCACTCCCATTTGTGTAGTTTGGGTGGGCCAGACCGACGGTGAGATGAGGCAGGGTCTTCTTTACTGCCTGCGGATCGTCGAGGACAAGTTGTCCGGCTGACCGTGCCGCGTCCGTCCTTGTGCGGATAATCCACGCCATCGACCCAGCTATACGGCCACGCGGCTTTTACGGATTTCGATTTGGCAACCGCGTCATTCCACAGGGCCATCGCGTTGTCATGCCATTCCGCGGGTACGGCCGGCATGCCGCTGCCGGAGGTAGCCGTCAGCTTGTCCAACTCGGCCTGCGATGGGTCCTTGGGATCGTCCAGACGAATTGAAGTAGACAAAGATCGGGCCAACCACATGCTTCCAGCTCTCGCCGTTGGGGATGTTGTTGCCCGCGCCGCCGCCGTAGTGGCCGGAGGTCCAGTAATCCAGCAGGGTGGCTCCCATGTGCGCGACCAGATCCAGCTTCTCCGGGCCGCCGCCGATGTATTCATTAGACGGATTGATGAAGTAGACGCCGACGTGGTCCTTGGTGCTGGACCATCCCCATGCAGTCAGCTTGTCCATCACAGCGCAGTAGCTGTACTTGTGCTCCACCGAGTTCGTATAGACACCCGCAAGGATGATGCTCTGCTCTTTGGCGTGAATCACGACGCCGGAGCGCTGGTCCTGATTGGCGATCATCAGCTGGTTGCGGTCCTTGTCGACCGAGATCCAGTTGAACGTGGGATTCATCTGCAGGATGAACCGGCTCTCGCCCTCGCCCGCGGGAGGATAGGAGGCCGGGTGAGTGTACTCGGCGTAGGTGTAGAAGCCGCTAACGCCGCGCTCCAGAGTGTAGCGAACTTCAATGTCCATGCCGCCGCGGCCAGCGCCTGAGGGAACGCCCGCACGGGCAGCGCCGGGACCAAAGGCTCCGGGAGCACCGGGAGCGCCAGCGGGTCCACCAGCACCGGCAGCGCCAGGACCGCGACCCCCCGCAGCAAGAGCGCCCGCGCCGGGAGCACCAGCACCAGCCCCGCCTGCGCCCGGTCCACCAGCACCTCCACCGCGAGCGCCACGCCCGCCAGCACCGGGAGCGCCACCAGGTGCGCCCGCACCAAGAGCTGGGCCACCACCACCGCCGCGAACGCCCGGTGTGCCGGGATTCACGCCCTTCACCGAGACCTCTGCACGCTGACCGCCATTGGTCGACGGGTCAATCGTTACCTTTGCCGTGACGGTGCCGGCCGGCGTCTGCTCCCAATACTCGCTGCGGGCATTGGGTATGTCGATGCCCTTGTAGTACACCGTCGTCATATTGCCGTTGCTCTTCAGAATGGTGGCCTTGACGATGCCGTTGTCCAGCGTCCAACTGTCGCCGTTGTCGGTAAGCGTGACAGGGTCGTTG
>CAWERM010000194.1:0-3808 GCA_963810995.1 uncultured Acidobacteriaceae bacterium
GAGGCGCTCCATGGACTTGCGCTGCTGCTGGAGATAGCCGGCGTACTTGATCTCGGTCTCGACGGTCTTCATCTCGTTGCGGATCCAGGCTGGAAGGCGGGTTTCGTTTAGCGGTGAGGATTGAAGTCCCGTGAGCCAAGGGGCAAGCTCCGGGTTGGAGTGCACTGCGTTTGCGAGCACCGGCCAGAGCGATTCGATTGTGACTTCGGGACGCTTGAGCATCTGCTCGTATGTCTGAAGGTTGAGGTTGCTGAGGTCGCCGCGCAGGGCTTCCGCGAGGGACGATGGAAGCGCATCAACGTCTACACGGGTTTTGGTAAGAATCTGCTCGAAGGCTGCGGCGCGCGATTGCTTGGCTTGGTAGGCAGCCCACGCTGTATCGTCGATGAGGCCAAGGCGACGGCCATATGGAGTGAGGCGGAGGTCGGCATTGTCGATGCGCAGGTGGAGGCGGAACTCGGCGCGCGAGGTAAACATACGGTAGGGTTCATCGGTCCCCTTGGAGATGAGGTCGTCGATGAGGATTCCGGTGTAGGCTTCGGTGCGGTCTAGGGTGAAGCCTGCATTAAATTCTGTCTGCTCTCCACTGAGGTCTGCCTTCACAGCGAGCGCAGCATTGATTCCGGCCATGAGGCCCTGGCAGGCCGCCTCTTCATATCCACTCGTCCCGTTGATCTGTCCGGCGAGATAGAGTCCGGCGAACTTCTTGACTGCGAGGGTGCGGTCCAACTCGGTGGGATCGATGGCGTCGTACTCGATGGCGTAGCCGGGGCGGAGCATCTCGGCGTTCTCCAGGCCGGGGATGGAATGCACCATGGCAGCCTGCACCTCCATGGGCAGGCTGGTGCTCATGCCGTTGATGTAGACCTCGTGGGTGTTGAGGCCCTCCGGCTCGAGGAAGAACTGGTGATGCGTTTTGTCGGGGAAGCGCACGATCTTGGTCTCGATGGACGGGCAGTAACGTGGGCCGATGGCGGAGATCTGCCCGGTATACATGGGCGAGCGATGCACATTCTCGCGGATGAGGCGCAGCGTCTCCAGCGTGGTAGTGGCGATGTAGCAACTGACCTGAGGCAAGGCGGGAACCCAGGCTGCTCCAGTCCGGTTGGCTGCGCGAAAGCTGAATGGGGTTGGGTCGGCGTCACCTGGCTGCTCGATGAACTTCGACCAGTCGATGGTGCGGCCGTCGAGGCGGGGCGGCGTCCCGGTCTTGAGGCGGCACTCGCGCAGGCCCAGCCGCTTGAGGGACTCTCCCAACAGGACACTGGCCGGCTCGCCGCTGCGCCCTGAGGCGTACTGCTGTTCTCCGCAGTGGATGAGCCCATTGAGGAATGTGCCGGTGGTGACGATGACGGCCCCAGCGTGGACCACGCGGCCATCACGCAGAAGGACACCGGTGACACGTTGAACCTCTGCGCTGGTGCGCTGAATTTCGAGGTCCACTACTTCGGCCTGCTTAATGAAGAGATTGATCTGGCCTTCGAGGACCTCGCGCATCTTGACGCGATACAGGGCCTTGTCGCACTGCGCGCGCGGCGACCAGACGGCAGGGCCGCGTGAGGTGTTGAGAAGGCGGAACTGAATGCCGCTGGCATCGGCGACCTCGCCCATGATGCCACCGAGCGCATCTACCTCGCGGACCAGATGGCCCTTGGCGATGCCTCCGATGGCGGGGTTGCAGCTCATCTGGGCGATGAGGTCGAGGTTCAGGGTGAAGAGGGCGGTGCGCAGGCCCATACGCGCGGAGGCCATCGCCGCCTCGCAGCCGGCATGTCCAGCACCCACCACCACCACATCGAACTGTTCGGTAAAGGCCATCTGCCTTTATTTTAGGTGGCAAAGCATGTTTTTCCGTAGGGGCGAACGTCCAACTGCGTGATACCGGGTCTAATATGGGAGCGCAAACATTGATGAGCCACTTCCAGATTTGAAGCATTGGCACCACCAGACATACAGGAGCGTAGAGAACGATGCGACTGAGCAAGACGATCCTCATGGCGTTTGGCCTAAGTTTGGGGCTGTTCTCCTTTGCCGCGGGGCGAGCGCAGACAGCGGGCACCGCGCCGGCGGAGGGCTTTCCAAGCGCAAGCGTTGAGCCATTTCCAGGGACTGCGCCAGAGTCCAGCGTTCCAACCCTGCATGTGACCACGCGGGAGATTGTGGTGGACGTGATGGTGACGGACGGCAATGGCAACCCCGTCCATGGTCTCAAGCAAACTGACTTCAGCATGGAGGAGAACGGCAAGCCGCAGTCCATTCGCAGCTTTCGAGAGTTTGGCACCGAGACGCTGGCGGTGGAAGCTGCTCCCAAACTCCCGCTGGGGGTGTATACCAATAGCCAGTCGACGCCAGCCAGCGGCCCGGTGAATATCTTGCTGCTGGACGCGTTGCATAGCAATGCGGTCGAGATCTTTCGCGGGCTACAGGGCGCAACTGATTATGTGACCGCGATGCCGCAAGGCACCAAAGTCGCTGTATTCTGGCTTTCCGAGAGCGGACTGCATCTGCTGCAGGGATTTACCTCTGACCGCGACTCGCTGCTGCGGGCGGTGCGTACTGGCCGGATCGATTACGGGGCGTGCCTGAATGGACAATGCCTCACCCATTACTTAATCGATAAGTCCACTATCGACGCGATGAACCAGATCGCGGCATACGTCGCGGGCATCAAGGGCCGGAAGAACCTACTGTGGATCACGCCAGGCATGCCGGTCGACCTAATGCGCGACGGCGGCTATGGATGGGGCATGGAGGTACAGGGCCCCCCAGGACATACAGTTGCGCGCGTCGTCGATATTGATATGACCCTTGTGCATCGGCTGATGGATGTCTATGAGCGATTCACCGCGGAGCAGATTGCCGTCTCTCCGGTGGACCCGCGGGGAGTTCTTTTCAACATGAATACGGCGGAGTTGAAGGCGGATGCGGTGGCGGCGGACACCGGAGGCGAGGCCTTCTACAACAGCAACGACCTGAAGTCGGAGATTGCCAAGGCTGTCGATGACGGTTCACAGTTCTACACCCTCTCCTACATTCCGCCCAATCAGAAGGATGACGGGCACTATCACCACATCAAGGTCGCGGTCGACAATCCGGGCCTGCACCTGGTGTACCGCCAGGGATACAACGCGGAACGTGTGCCAACGCTGGATGCTCCAGCCCCTGGACCTGCGTTGATGAAGGCATCGATGGAGGGCAATGCGCCGGTGGCCACGCAGATACTATTCGACGTGGGTGTATGGCCCAACTACAGCGTCGATCCATCCGCGAGCGCACAGACCACGGCATCCGCCAAAACAAAGCCGAGCAAGAGTGTCCACTACGAGATCCGCTACGGCTTCCCTGCCAGCGAGATTGCCTTCACGGAAGATGCGGATGGGATGCTCCACGGATCGCTGGAGTTCGACGTGGTAGCCTACGACGTTTTTCGCAAACGCGTAGCCCTGTTGACGCAGACGGTGAAGATGACCCTCCGCCTGGACGAATACGACGCGTTTGCCGCGAAGCCGTACCAGTTTACGCAGCAGATCGATCTACCTCCCGGTCAGATGTCGCTACATACGGGCATTCTGGACAACGTCAACAGCAAGGTAGGCACGCTGGAGATCCCTGTGAATGTGATCCAGATGAGTCCCAAGCAACGCGCCGCCACGCCGGGCCAGGTGGGGGTACCTTGAACTGCGCGGCTCGCCGTCCGCCGCCAATGCCTACCACTACGCCAGCGACGCATTAGAACTCTAGGCGGAGGCCGAGCTGGACCTGGCGTTCGCGCGTCTGGCTGGTTGCGGCTGCGGTGTAAGCGCCGAGA
>CAWERM010000195.1:0-7503 GCA_963810995.1 uncultured Acidobacteriaceae bacterium
CGATCATCTCCGGTCCTAGCATTGCATGCATAAACGCCGGGCGGGTTAGCGTCGCCAGCGTACCCAGCAGCGCGCCCGCAAGAAACAGCGCCAGCGCGGCGGTGGTATAGGGAAGCAGACGGCGAAAGATGCGCGGGTAGCCATGCGCCAGAAACGCCCACACTGTCGCGGGACTCATCTTTTGGCCGGAGTAGATGTAATTATGCGCGCGGCTCACCAGTTGGTTTAGGTATGCTTCAAGCGTGCGCGAGGAATGGTCCGCGCGTGTCGCCGAAAGGTCCGCCGCAGCCTGCCGGTACAGCAACCCGAACTCGCGCAGCTCATCGCTCGCAAGCGTCTTTAGACTGCCTGCTTCCACTCGATGCACCATCGCTTCAAGCTTGTTCCAGTGTTCCTTACGGAGTTCAATCCAGCGATTTGAGATCATAGACGATGAGTCATTCAGGCCCCATGGACCAACTTGATCAGCTTAACATCGAAACACCCGAGCAAGTCGATCTTCGACTGCCCATCGCGGGCATTGGCAGCCGCTTTCTGGCGATTCTCGCCGACACCATCCTTCAAATCGCGGTGGAGCTGCTACTCATCCTGCTCTTCGTTCTCTTCGTCAGCGCCGCCGCGCGCGACCACCTTTTTGATATTCCCGACGCTGCTGGCAAATGGTTCGTCGCCGCAATCATTCTCTTCAACTTCCTGCTCTATTGGGGATACTTCGCCCTCTTTGAAGCTTTCTGGAATGGCCAGACCCCAGGCAAGCGTGTCGTCAAGATCCGCGTCATCAAGGACTCAGGCCGGCAAATCACACTGTTCGAAGCACTTGCCCGCAACCTGGTTCGTGTGGTCGATATGCTTCCGCCGAACTTCTACCTCGTCGGCCTGGTCACAATGCTCTGCAACAAACAGCAGAAACGCCTGGGAGATTTCGTCGCAGCAACCATCGTGATCCATGAGAGAGCCAGCGAACAGCCCGTGTTGGGGCACACCAGTCGCAGCATCACCGCATCGCTATATCAACCGCCCTCAACTGAACTTACACAACGGGTCGGCACATTTCAGCCCCCTGCCGACGCGGTAGCCCGTTTGAAGGCAGAGGACCTCAATGTGATTGAATCCTTTTTAGCCCGTGCTCTCGACTTGGAACTATCGACCCGGGCCGAAATTGCTAGTCGAATTGCAGCGTCGATGTTTGCAAAGATGAATCTGTCGCTTCCCCAGCAAGTGAACCCGGAGCGTGCGCTCGAGGCAATCTCGTATGCCATGCGGTCGCATGGCAAAGATTGATTCGGCGGAAATTACCTCGGGTGCCCGCCTTGTGCGACGCCATAAACTGACCGATTGTCAGTTTTCTTCTCCAAGATATTCCGGTTTGGATCACAGATCAGGAATTCTTTAGAAGCAGATCGCATCTAGAACTAACAAATACAGTGAGGATTCTCTCCTTGACGTTAAGGCCGTTCCAGCGTGGCGCTCATCAGCCCGATCACGACATCGTTGCACAGAGTGCGCACCGTAAGGCTTTGCAGTTGCTTCTTCGGATCTAGCGCCAGGTCAAGCACGGTAGCCGCTCCGCCGGGAACTGTGCGGCCTTCTCCTTTAAATGTGGCGAGGTTGAGCAGCCGAATATTGCCAGTCCTCAGATCGACACGGGGCGGCAAGGCTCCCTCCAACGGAAATTGATAGTCGTCGATGAAGTAGTCCTGGTCGATCGGCCACCACGTCTCCGGGTTTCTGAGTGCCAGTCGCGCTGAACTGCCGTCTGTATACGTGACCACCACTTCTCCGTTGTCCATGCGACTTTGCATGAAATTCGTCGAGCCCGCCATCAAGAAGTAGGCGTGGTTCGCGTGTCCGTTCAATGGGATCGTCACGTCATGGGGATAGTTGTCCCATTGCGATGTGAAGACAATATTCTTTGCCTCAGGCGCAGAGGGCGTGGAAAAGTAGATTCCGTTGGGCATGGTGAGTTTGCCGCCATGATCGCCGGCAATCTTGCGCAAACCGCTATCATCGATAACCGGTAGCGTCGTGAGATGACCGGCCCAGGCGCCCGCGCCCTGCCACGGCAGCTCCAGACTGACGCCCGGAGAACGAGGCGTAAGATACTTGCCCGGCGCAAAGATTGCACTGACCCGATCGTTGAACCAGTGCGTCAGATCGACGCTTTCCAGAACGATGCCGGGCCGCGCCGCTTGCCAGTCAACCGGCTTCGTTGCGATCGCCTCAGCCTTTGCAGCCTTCGGAGTTGCGGCCCACCAAGTGAAGGCGCCGCGTGACATCTGCCTGAAGTCTCCGTCGACTTTCCCTGTCGTTCTTGTCGCCATCGGCTCGGCGTCGATCTTTTCGCCCGACCATGCAATCTGGATATGTGTTCTTGCACTCGCTTTGGTTACAATCTCCAGGACCGGCCGGCCCACTGCCGCCGGATCGGCGCGCCATTTCGCGTTCGCCCCATTAATCTGCACGCTCGCAATGTTGGTGAATGCTGCTGGAATCCGGAAGGTCAGCGTATGGAAACGATGGACTGTCTGGGTGATCTCCCAGGTATCCACATCTCCCTTGCGCACGAAATCGACGCCAACGTCGGGGTGACTCATGCGCGCGTGCGTCCAATCTTTGGGAAAGCCAGGTGAGATGGTAAGAGTCCCCGCCAGCGCGTCCGGATGTACGCCAAACAAACCTTCGACGATGGCCCGTGACATCGTGCCTGCGCTATCGCCAAAATCGCGCTGACTTTCGCGGCGATACACATCGAGATAGTCCATCGTCCCAACATTGCCCGGCGATATTCCCATGTACATGCTCGCCAGCAGCGCGCCCTTCGCGAGTACATAGGCATCGTCGGCATGGCTACCCTGCCACAAGGCCAGGGCCGTATGCATGTTCTCATCCATCACCACGTTGTTGATGGACCACGAATAAGGCATCCAGTCGGTTTCGGATAGCACATGATAGGGCGCGTCCCTCGGCACACCCGCTCCCTCCACGGGTATGGGCCGCAGATGGGTCAGCAAATCGTCTCCCATCTCCCAGGCTTCGCGCGGAGTAACGGCCTCCTCGTCCACCGTGTGATAAAAATTCCAGAGTCCGTAATCGGCATGGACTAACTGCTCCCCAAGCAGGTCCTTGTACTCCGCGAAGGCGCCTTGATCGGGTAGCCACAACAGAGTGCGCATCGCCTTTTCGATTCGATCGGCCTCTTCGCTGTAGGGTCTGGGGTCCTGTCCAACCAGGACAGCAATCCGCGCGGCCATGCGATTCGCATACACATTGTAGGCGGAAGCATAGGCGCAGCCTCCGCCGTTATAGTACAGATCGTCGCTGGCCCATATGGTGGCATAGGCCTCATAGAGAGGCAGCCTATCGGGGCCATACTCACGGCGAAACAACCGCTTTTCCCACTCAATATGCCGCTCGATCACCGGCCATGCTTTGCGCGCGAACGCTACGTCTCCGGTCCACAGCAGATGGCGAAACAGCGCATCCATAAACACCATGTTCATGTCGTAATGCGAACCTGACAGATCGCCGTTGGAATGCAGACCGGGCTCGTTGCGCGCCAGGTTTGCTTTCTGGTCGGGCGGAGGGATGGCAGGTGGGATGGGATCCAGATTTTGGTTAGGAATCCATGTCTCGAAGTTCTCGCGAGCGCGGTCGTGCCAGCCCAGCTCGTCCAGCACATAAGGGCCGCGCCAACCCAACAGCTTGGTCCGCCAGGCAATTGCGCCGTGCATGATTGCCTGCTCATCGCTGTCCCACAGAGCGTCTGCGGCAACATTCAAAGACCCCATGGCGGCATCCAGATAGGCATCCGGCGTCTCGATGCGGACCTTCGATCTCAGGTCGTCGAAATGCTTTTCTGTCACTGCAAATTGTTCCGCTAGTTTTGCCCGTTCAAATGCAGGCAACAGAGCTGCGGACTTTGGCTTTGGGGCGGCATTCGTCTTGCGTGTGGTTACATCCTGATAAGTAGCAAGGTTGGGTGCGACGCTGGATCCATCGCCGACTCGCTGCAGCGAGAGCAACAGTGGATGTTCGGCAGAAAAGGGCGCCTGCCCAACCACGACCTGACGCTTGGGTGCAGTGGCCGAATCCGCCAGAAGCGCCGGCAAATCGTTCCATCGATCAGCATCGCCGACACGCTCCTGCGCTCCGGCGGGCGTGACGCCAACTATGGTCGCGTGGGAACTCTTTAGCGTGAATCCCTCCGCGCCGAGTGTAAACACATTGTCGTCGGCAAATGCAGGTTGGAACTGGAAGTACTGGCTGATCGGGACCCTCTCGGTGCCGATGTCGCCATCTCTAGAGCCGCGCTGGCCATTGACGCCGCCATAGGCCCAGAACATGTCCAGCGGTACGGAACTGATCTGGGCCTATGGCGGCGTCAATGGCCAGCGCGGCTCTAGAGATGGCGACATCGGCACCGAGAGGGTCCCGATCAGCCAGTACTTCCAGTTCCAACCTGCATTTGCCGACGACAATGTGTTTACACTCGGCACGGAGGGATTCACGCTAAAGAGTTCCCACGCGACCATAGTTGGCGTCACGCCCGCCGGAGCGCAGGAGCGTGTCGGCGATGCTGATCGATGGAACGATTTGCCGGCGCTTCTGGCGGATTCGGCCACTGCACCCAAGCGTCAGGTCGTGGTTGGGCAAGCGCCCTTTTCTGCCCGAACATCCACTGTTGCTCTCGCTGCAGCGGGTCGGCGATGGGATCCAGCGTCGCACCCGACCTTGCTACTTATCAGGATGTAACCACACGCAAGACGAATGCCGCCCCAAAGCCAAAGTCCGCAGCTCTGTTGCCTGCATTTGAACGGGCAAAACTAGCGGAACAATTTGCAGTGACAGAAAAGCATTTCGACGACCTGAGATCGAAGGTCCGCATCGAGACGCCGGATGCCTATCTGGATGCCGCCATGGGGTCTTTGAATGTTGCCGCAGACGCTCTGTGGGACAGCGATGAGCAGGCAATCATGCACGGCGCAATTGCCCTGGCGGACCAAGCTGTTGGGTTGGCGCGGCCCTTATGTGCTGGACGAGCTGGGCTGGCACGACCGCGCTCGCGAGAACTTCGAGACATGGATTCCTAACCAAAATCTGGATCCCATCCCACCTGCCATCCCTCCGCCCGACCAGAAAGCAAACCTGGCGCGCAACGAGCCCGGTCTGCATTCCAACGGCGATCTGTCAGGTTCGCATTACGACATGAACATGGTGTTTATGGATGCGCTGTTTCGCCATCTGCTGTGGACCGGAGTACGTAGCGTTCGCGCGCAAAGCATGGCCGGTGATCGAGCGGCATATTGAGTGGGAAAAGCGGTTGTTTCGCCGTGAGTATGGCCCCGATAGGCTGCCTCTCTATGAGGCCTATGCCACCATATGGGCCAGCGACGATCTGTACTATAACGGCGGAGGCTGGCCTATGCTTCCGCCTACAATGTGTATGCGAATCGCATGGCCGCGCGGATTGCTGTCCTGGTTGGACAGGACCCCAGACCCTACAGCGAAGAGGCCGATCGAATCGAAAAGGCGATGCGCACTCTGTTGTGGCTACCCGATGGAGCGCCTTCGCGGAGTACAAGGACCTGCTTGGGGAGCAGTTAGTCCATGCCCATTACGGACTCTGGAATTTTTATCACACGGTGGACGAGGAGGCCGTTACTCCGCGCGAAGCCTGGGAGATGGGATACGTTTTGCTGACCCATCTGTGGCCCATACCCGTGGAGGGAGCGGGTGTGCCGAGGGACGCGCCCTATCATGTGCTATCCGAAACCGACTGGATGCCTTATTCGTGGTCCATCAACAACGTGGTGATGGATGAGAACACGCAGACGGCCCTGGCCTTGCGGCGGAGAAGCCATGCCGACGATGCCTATGTACTCGCGAAGGGCGCGCTGCTGGCGAGCATGTACATGGGAATATCGCCGGGCAATGTTGGGACGATGGACTATCTCGATGTGTATCGCCGCGAAAGTCAGCGCGATTTTGGCGATAGCGCAGGCACGATGTCACGGGCCATCGTCGAAGGTTTGTTTGGCGTACATCCGGACGCGCTGGCGGGACTCTTACCATCTCACCTGGCTTTCCCAAAGATTGGACGCACGCGCGCATGAGTCACCCCGACGTTGGCGTCGATTTCGTGCGCAAGGGAGATGTGGATACCTGGGAGATCACCCAGACAGTCCATCGTTTCCATACGCTGACCTTCCGGATTCCAGCAGCATTCACCAACATTGCGAGCGTGCAGATTAAGGGGCGAACGCGAAATGGCGCGCCGATCCGGCGGCAGTGGGCCGGCCGGTCCTGGAGATTGTAACCAAAGCGAGTGCAAGAACACATATCCAGATTGCATGGTCGGGCGAAAAGATCGACGCCGAGCCGATGGCGACAAGAACGACAGGGAAAGTCGACGGAGACTTCAGGCAGATGTCACGCGGCGCCTTCACTTGGTGGGCCGCAACTCCGAAGGCTGCAAAGGCTGAGGCGATCGCAACGAAGCCGGTTGACTGGCAAGCGGCGCGGCCCGGCATCGTTCTGGAAAGCGTCGATCGACGCACTGGTTCAACGATCGGGTCAGTGCAATCTTTGCGCCGGGCAAGTATCTTACGCCTCGTTCTCCGGGCGTCAGTCTGGAGCTGCCGTGGCAGGGCGCGGGCGCCTGGGCCGGTCATCTCACGACGCTACCGGTTATCGATGATAGCGGTTTGCGCAAGATTGCCGGCGATCATGGCGGCAAACTCACCATGCCCAACGGAATCTACTTTTCCACGCCCTCTGCGCCTGAGGCAAAGAATATTGTCTTCACATCGCAATGGGACAACTATCCCCATGACGTGACGATCCCATTGAACGGACACGCGAACCACGCCTACTTCTATGGCGGGCTCGACGAATTTCATGCAAAGTCGCATGGACAACGGAGAAGTGGTGGTCACGTATACAGACGGCAGTTCAGCGCGATGGCACTCAGAAACCCGGAGACGTGGTGGCCGATCGACCAGGACTACTTCATCGACGACTATCAATTTCCGTTGGAGGGGGCCTTGCCGCCCCGTGTCGATCTGAGGACTGGCAATATTCGGCTGCTCAACCTCGCCACATTTAAAGGAGAAGGCCGCACAGTTCCCGGCGGAGCGGCTACCGTGCTTGACCTGGCGCTAGATCCGAAGAAGCAACTGCAAAGCCTTACGGTGCGCACTCTGTGCAACGATGTCGTGATCGGGGCTGATGAGCGCCACGCTGGAACGGCCTTAACGTCAAGGAGAGAATCCTCACTGTATTTGTTAGTTCTAGATGCGATCTGCTTCTAAAGAATTCCTGATCTGTGATCCAAACCGGAATATCTTGGAGAAGAAAACTGACAATCGGTCAGTTTATGGCGTCGCACAAGGCGGGCACCCGAGGTAATTTCCGCCGAATCAATCTTTGCCATGCGACCGCATGGCATACGAGATTGCCTCGAGCGCACGCTCCGGGTTCACTTGCTGGGGAAGCGACAGATTC
>CAWERM010000196.1:0-9360 GCA_963810995.1 uncultured Acidobacteriaceae bacterium
GCACCTGCCTGCGACCAGATCACTTCCCGTGTGCCGGCGGCATCTTCAAAAAATCCTGCACAGCAAGCGCCCGCGCTGTAAACCGGGTCCCAGAATCGCGCCTTTGAAGTGATCCTGCAGATTGGCCCGCGCGCCGGCCGAAGAGTGGCCGGCCACCTGCGGCGTCAACGTCAGCGCGGCCTCACCCTGCTCCTCGTCGCCAACGTAGTTCTTCAGTGTGGTGCCGTTGTACACCGTCGTCACGCGAAACCACTGGCCCAGCGGATGCAGCTTATCGCAGTTCAGCAACGTTGCACCGTGCCCCGCCGAGGTGGCAAAGCTGTCCAGGCACCACTGCCCCTTCACAATCCGAATCTCGAAGAGCATCCGGTCATTTGTATCCAGTCCCGTCGCAGGATCCCGTGCCTGAAGATGGAAGACGCGTTGCGCTGCCGCTCCATCAGCGTCCGGACGGAAGATCATCTCCCAGGTCCACGTCACCGCCCCCGCCAACGGATGCACATCGACTTGCAGCACATCGTCCACACCGTTGAATGCGACCGCGTTGCCGTATTCAGTCGCAATCACCTGTGGATGGCCAAGCACATGCGTCGCATGACCGCCCAGCGCCGCCGTCTGGTCAAACCTCCATAGCTCCTGAGCAGCCGCGGGCAGCGCACAGACCATGCCCAACACCAGCGCAAGGATCACCCTTTGCAAGCAGCGGGCCCTGTGACCTATCGCTTGGTTCAAGCCGCGTCAGCCATCCGCGTCTGGCGTGCGCTCTCGATGCCGTCCAGCGTGGCCCACAGCGCGCGGGCCGCGTCCTCACCCGCCGTCAACGCTGCATCGGTCTGCTCCGGATGGGCCTCAAGCTCGGCCGCCAACGCATTGCGCCACACTCGCGCATGATGCACATCCGCCAACCTATGCACCGTAAAGTAGCGCCGTGTCGCGTCGTCCGCGCCGTAGTGCTTTTCGAGTCCCTCGGCCTTGGTGTTGGCAATCGCCGGCACTCGCGACTCGTAGGCATAGAGCGCGGTCAGCGCGGCAGCAGGCGATGCCTGCATGGTCTCGCGGAAGTGCTCCAGTAGGGCGCTCGTCTGCGGCCCAATCTCACGCGCGCGCACACTGGCCTCCTCGGCGCCCATCCCCCTGGCAAAGTCCATCCACAGATCGCTGTGCGGGAGACCATCGTACAGGCCCTCTTCCTCGGCCAGGTTGCTCAGCACGATTCGCCGCAGCTTGCCGTCCGGCAGGCGCGAGTGCAACGCGCTGAGGTAAGTCGGGAACGCCGACACATGGGGCCAGTACTCAGCGGCATACTCGCGCAGGTCCTCGTGCGTCAGTTCGCCCTTGGACCAGGCCTGGTAGAAGGGATGCTGCAACAAGTCGTAGCGGTCGAGGCGGCCATCGAGGGCCTGAAAGAAAACGGCGGAAGGGTCAGTCATGGTAGTTCTCCGTCTTTGATTTTTTTGGGGGGCCCTGTTCCACCGATTGTAACGAAGAATACCGGACCGTGCGCAGACAAGTACCCACCCACTTCGCCGATCGGTGGAATGGATGGAATCCAACCTCGCTTAATCCTTCAACCCCGAACGAATCCTCGATCTCGCTCCAATCCCAGCCTCAGCGGCGCGTGGAACCACCGCCACTGGATGGAGCAGGCGCGGAATAAGACGGCGCAGGCGGAGAGTAAGACGGCGCAGGTGGAGAGTAAGACGGCGCAGGTGGTGGTGTATAGGCAGGAGCAGGCGGCGGCGAGTACGACCGGGCAGGCGCGGAATAGGATTGCGCAGGCGAGGAGTTAGACGTCGGAGGAGTGTATGTCCTCACCGAGTTGCCATTGTTTGTGTTATTCCCCATCGCAGTCGTCGGTCTGCTCTGCGCGCCGTTGTAGCTCGGCGTGTTGCCAGATCGCTGTGCTCCGCCATAGTTCTGCTCACCGTTGTTGACGGATGGCCGCATCGTCGTCGCACCATTGCCGCTCGACTGGACGCTGCCAACCCGGCCGCCCACTGGCACCTCCACTTTGCTCGTCCTGCCACTCAGCGTCTCCGACCTGGGAACCATAAAACTCTGCGTCCTGCGATCAAAGGTCATGGGCGCACCCTGCCCCTTCATCGCAAAAGCTGATGCGCTCTCATAGTTGTTCTTCGCCTTGCCCTTTGTGGCCATCGCAGACTTCCACCCAAATGCCGAGAATGCCGAATAGGCTTCCTCCTGCGGCGCGGACACAATCTTCAGCGACGCCACCTCCGTTGTGCGGAACTCCTTCGGCGCCTCGGACATCACCTCCACCGGCTTACCCTTCACAAATTCAGCATGCTTCAGCTCGATCGCATCTCCCTTCTTGGCAGGCAGAATGATCCCATCCTTCAAATTGATCGGCGGTTTGCCCGCCACATCCTTGGGATGGAGCGGCACATAGCCCACGCGTCGCCCGCTCTTCACCCAGCGCACCGGAGGTTTATGGTGCCGTTTGATTCCCGCCACCCACACATAGCGGTGTTGCCAACGTATCCAGCTACCGTCATGGCAGACCGCCCAATCCCAAGGGGCCCCAACCATGTTGCCATATCCAATAAAGAGGCTTCGGCCCCTGCCATATATGGGACCAAACAATTGCGGGGTTCCCCCTAAGTACGGATAAGAGACTGAAATATCAAACATGCTATCGACGACCAATTCGTTCCCGGTGACTGGGTCGATCGCCTTCAGATCGGCAACTGGGTATTCGGCGCAGGGGATGCTGTAGTCCTCCGTCCACATCGATGCTCCGGGATGGCTCGTCAGATAAGACTGTCCCTTCTTTGATTGCTCAAACGGAGACGGCGGAGAGTTTACATTGCCTGCCGCCGGTATAAACTGCTGGTCATCGCTCGGGGCTACCCGTTCGATCGGCGCTGCAGGCTGTGTCTCATCCTGCGCATTGGGTTGCGCCATGCCCTGCGCAGCGGGCTGCGCTACAACCTTTGCCACCTCGGTCGCGTGTCCACTCCATCCTTCGCTCGGCTCCCAACAGGTTCCGTAGGGAGCGCAGGGGAAGAACTGCCCTTGCCCATTCAGGTCCGCCAGTCCGGGGATCGGCTCTGTCACACCTGCATCCTTCATCGCGGATGCGAGCTGTGCATCGCGCGCAGACACGCGCACGGAAACCCATTTGTCCCACTCCGCCATGGCAGCCGTATCCATCTCCGGCGTCGACACCTTCTGCCCATCGTGTACGGTAACCGTCTTGCCCACGGAATTATCCAGTGGAGCGTACCAAGAAATATTCTTCTGCGGAGTCACCGCAATGGCGTCCAGAAAGCTGTTCACCCGCAGGTAGGCCTTTTGCGGATAGTTCATCAAAAAGTGGTCGGCGGGGGTGTTCAGCCGGAAGCATTCGCCTGGAAACAGGGTCTGTACATTCACGGTCGCCGTACCGGACAGGAGAGCGATCTCTGTGTAAGGAACGCCGTCGGTGGTGCTGATCTCGTAAAACTCGAGAACGGAGTCGTCGGCCAGATAGACGACCGACGCATCCTCAAACTCGATCTCCGCGCGCCCCTTGCCGGTCGCCAGGCTGTAGCCCGTCGCCAGCGGCAGATTGGCCACGGCCTGCTCCCACCCGGTGGTCTCGCCTGGGGTATTTTCCTGCTGTTTCTCCGTCTCCTTGCCGCGCGCCACACGCACGTCCCCCTCCACATAGCTCAGGCGAACGATCTGCGGATATGTGGTGGGAGATTGGGCGGCGGGCTGCGTCGGCTTGGCAACAGCTTGCGGAGTTTGAAAGGCGCTGAGTAGTCCGAACAGAACCAGTACCGGCAGATACCTACAGCCGTTGATTCGCATGATGCCCTCCACGGGACTTGGAGCATATTCTACTCCGGGTCGTCCCGCAGAAAGCTCAGAGAACAGATCGAAGCCTTACAACGGACTGGCAGCCCCTTGGGTCTCCCGTCCGCGGCTGCCGCGCTCTTGGTAGCTCTGAGGTGATACCCCGACGAGCCCCGCAACACGGCACTGTGAAGCGATCCAATCCTGTTGACTATACAAGGGGATAATAAGTTGCGGTCTTTTGAAACTATATTTTCTGCGTCCCAAGCGACGACACACGCTTCTATAGCCGGACAACCCACTACAGATGCGGCGAGAAGTCCGTCAACTGTAGGAAGGTCGATTCGACCGTCTCCACCAGCTTGCCGTTCGCCTCGCTGGCGGCGCTCACCTGCTTCCACTCCGGATCGTCATGGAATGCGGCCCAGTTGGCCGTGGCCGCCGCGCGGCTGGGATGGCGCAGCACATAGAACAGCGTCTTTCCCGCCAGAGGAGCATCGGTCGGCGTCCAGTACACCACGCTATGGATCCCATGCCGATTGAAGATCGTCCTGGTATGGTCGCGAAAGCGCGCCAGCAGGTCGTTCAGCTTGCCTTCGTAGGTGTGATACACGCGCAGCTCATACACCACGCCAGTGCCGGAGCTCGCGCTGGCTTTACCGTCGGTCTGCGCCAGCGCTTCTACGCCGGCCATCGCGGATGCCATCGCACCCACGCCCATCCCCTTCAATACTGTTCGCCTTTTCATCCCGCACTCTCCTGAGTTCATTCTTATCCTCTACAGCTTCCGTTCCAGTAGGTCACCCTCCCCACCAAATTCAGTGTCAGCGATGTACTAGGCCATCATCGCCCCAAAGACCAGTTGATTCGCCGCGTGCACAATGGACAGCAGATTTAGCCCCGCCGCGATCCAATTCGCTGCATCGCACCCACTCTAAAACAGTACACTGATCCCCAGCCTCCATGAGTCTCTACGCCGCCACGCTCGCTGTCATCGTCGTCACCCTGTTCACTGTCTCGCTGACACGGCTGGGCAAGGTCCATACACGCGCCGACTACCTCATTGCCGGGCGCTCACTTCCCGCCTTCGTCCTCGTCTTCACCCTGCTCAGCTCTTGGATCGGCTCCGGCTCGCTGCTGGGCGGAGCGGAGAATAGCCTATCGCCACGGCTTCGCCGCTCTATGGCAGGCCGCCGGGGGATGGGCCGGCCTGGCCCTCATCTACTTCATCGCGCCTCGCGCCCGCCGCTTCGCCCAGTACACCATCCCCGACCTGCTGGAAACACGCTACAATCAGACCGCGCGCGTTCTCGGCGTCCTTGCCATCCTCTTCACTTACACCGCCATCACCAGCTACCAGTTCATCGGCGGCGGAGACATCCTTCACCTCATCTTCCCCGGCTCCATCACCGCCATCCATGGCCGTTATCTCATCGCCGCCTTCGTCATCGTCTTCACCGCTATCGCCGGAATGTCCTCGGTCGCCTATATGGACGTCGCCATCGGCCTGCTTGCCACCTTCACCCTCTGCGCCGCGCTGCCCGTACTTCTGCACAACTTCGGCGGATGGTCCGCGGTCAGCGCTGCACTGCCCGCCACTCACTTTCAGATCTTCGGCGACTTGCATCCATTCAACGGTTACGTCGGCCCCAACCTCCTTCCCGACGGCACGCACGAGCGCATCTCCTCCGCCCTGGAGATATTCCTCCCCACTTGCCTGCTGATGCTGGGCAACCAGTCCATGTACCAGAAGTTCTTCTCAGCGAAGTCCGAAAAGGACGCCACACGAGCCGTCGCCGGATGGATCGTCGGCACCGTCATTCTGGAGACTGTGATCGTCGCCTTAGCAGTCGCCGGCTCCGCCATCTTCCCCGTCGGCGAGGTCCACGACCACCCCCGCGAGATCCTCGCCTACACCGGCCTGCACGCCTTCAGCGGATCGCAACCTCTGATGCTTCTTGGCGCGCTGCTGGTCGGCGCCATCTTCGCCAAGATCGTCTCCACCGCCAACAACTATCTCTTCTCGCCCGCCGCCAACCTGGTCAATGACCTCTTCGTCCGCTACATCCGCCCCCGAGCCTCGAACAAAGAAATTCTCCTCGTCTCCCGCCTCATGGTCGTCCTGCTCGGCCTCTGGGCGCTCTACCAGGGCCTGCACACCGAGTCCATCCTGAAGAAGGCCCTCTACGCCTACACCATCTACTCCGCCGCACTCACCCCTGTCATTCTGGCCGCGTTCTACTGGCGTCGCGCGACTGCCAGCGCCGCCGTTGCCAGCATCTTTACCGGGACCTTCGTCACTGTCTTCTGGGATTCAACCTTCGTCCACACCCACTTGCCGGCCATGATTAGCGAACGTGACGCCATCTTCCCCGCGCTCCTCGCCAGCCTAATCTGCCTCGTCACGGTCAGCCTGCTGACGCCCCGCCCCACAGAATCCCACCTCCGCGCCTTCGCAGAAATAGACGAAATCTGACAAACTATCCTCATGTGCCCCATCTGTATCGCCATCGCACTGCTACTGATCTTCGTGATTCCGTCTGCTGCCGCACAGATGCAGATGCCCGTACCACAGACACAGGGCGCCCAGCCAGTGCAATCGGAAACAACTATGCCCAACATGCAAATGGACATGGGGGACATGCCTGGTATGCAGATGTTATTGGACCGATCGTCGACGTTGCTGATGGAAGAGTCTTCGGGCACCAGTGTGCAGCCGCGCAGCTGGTCGATGCCAATGGTCACAACATCTGCTGGAGCATGGCAGCTATCGTGGATGGCGCAAGCATTCATAGTAGATACACAACAGAGCCATGTGAATACGCCGCAAGGCGGCTTGCAGCGAGGTGGAGACAAACTGTATTCCACCAATTGGAGTATGCTCGGCGCGCAACATTCTCTCGCTGGCGGCACCTTTATGCCGCGTATGATGCTAAGCCTCGAACCGGCAACCATTACCGGCCGCCGGTATCCGGAGTTATTTCAAATTGGTGAAACCGCATTCGGTCTACCGATAATCGACGGCCAGCATCCACACAATCTCTTCATGGAGCTTGGCACTCAGTACGCGCATCCCTTCGGTAACGCAGTGATCGACATCTATTACGCACCAGTAGGAGATCCCGCGCTCGGGCCAACGGCATATCCTCACCGCGCGTCATCTGCGGAATTGCCCCAAGCCACACTCGGCCATCACTACCAGGACTCTACCCATATATCGAACAATGTTGCGACAGCAGAACTTGCATGGCATCGCGTACACATTGAAGCAGGTGGATTCTATGGACGAGAACCGGGAGAGAATCGCTGGAACCTTGGCTTTGGCCCGATGGATTCGTGGACTTCGCGCTTCACCTGGCTGCCGTCGAAGAATTGGCAGGCGCAGGTATCGACAGGAAGACTTCACCATCCTGAAGCGATCAGCACGGGAGATGAGGAACGTACCACTGCGTCGGTCGAGTACGCTGCAGGTGTAGGATCGGTAAGCCTCATTTGGGGTCGCGATTACAAGACCGCCGGTCACTTCGCTGTGAACGCGATTACCGCCGAAGGCGTATTGTCTTTCGCGCGCAAGAACTATCTGACAGGACGATTCGAATGGTCACAGCGTGATGAACTATTCGCCGATCAACCTGTTCTCGAATCCACACTGCCTCGTAGGTTCGATATTTCGGCGTGGACCGCCGGATATACGCGCCAAGTTGGCCATTGGCATCATGCGGACTTTGGCATCGGCGTGAATGCAACGGCCTACACAATGGACGATACAGTTGCCCGTACCGCCCTTTCGAATATCTATGGCGAACACCCCTGGGGAATAAGTATGTACGCCCGCGTGCGTCTGAAACCCGCTTCTATCAGACCCACGATGCACTGATCTGTAACCTTTAGATGGATTGTTCGGATATTGCGTAACATCAAACCGATCCCAACTCCACCCGCGCCCCAGGGAATCCCACCTCCGTGCCTTCGCCGAAGGCTGAAGTGTCCACGCCGGGTGCCCCATTTATCGCGTCTCCGTCTTACGCGATGAGTGAGAACCGTAACCCGCGCACTGTACTCCTGTGCTCTTATTCGATTATCGTAACCAGAACGGGCCCCCAATCGCATCTTTGGAGGATCTATGAACCGGCGCGACTTCACCAAGCTATCCACCCTTACCGCAGCCTCTCTTCGACTGCCGCATTCTCCTGGCCCAGAACGCCGCAGCCACTACCCCCACGCAGAAGCCTATCGGCTATGCCGCGGTCGGCATCGGCGGCATCTCGACTGCCTTTATGGAGTCGGTCGCCAACTCCAAGACGGTCAAGATCACCGCCCTGGTCACCGGCCATCCCGACACCAAGGGAGTGCAGTTCTCCCAGATGTACGGCATCCCCAAGAGCTCCGTCTACACCTACGAGACCTTCGACCAGATCCGCAACAATCCAGACATCGACGCGATTTATATCGGACTGCCTAACAGCATGCACTGCGAGTACACGGTGCGCGGCGCGCAGGCGGGCAAGCACATCCTGTGCGAGAAGCCCATGGCCATCAGCAGCGCAGAGTGCCGCACCATGATCGACGCCTGCCGCAAGGCCGACCGCAAGCTGATGATCGCCTACCGCATGCAGTACGACCCCATCTGGCAGCAGGCAATCGACATCATCCGTTCCGGCGCGCTGGGCAAGATTCAGTCGTTTCGCGGCAGCATGCTTCAGTCCCAGGCGAACGGCTGGAGGCAGACCAAGCAATATGGCGGAGGCGGATCGCTCATGGACCTGGGCATCTATCCGCTGAACGGCATCCGCTACTTCACCCAAGAGGAGCCATCGGAGTTTACCGCGGTGCTGGCCACGCGCGACAAGGATGACCCGCGCTTCAAGGAGGTGGAGCAGTCGGTGGAGTGGACCATGAAGTTCCCCTCCGGCATCATCGCCTCCTGCGGCAGTTCCTACGGCCAGTTCGGCCCCATGACGCTCAGCATCCACGGCGACCAGGGATACATCTCCCTCAACCCTGCCTTCGGCGGCGGCGGCATACGTCTCACCGGCAAGGCCGGGCGACGGCCTTCGACCCACCGGAACCGGCAAGGGGCACTTCCAACTGGCCCTGGAGGGCGAGCACCTGGCCGAATGCATCCGCTCGAACACCACGCCGCACTCCCCCGGCGAAGAAGGACTCAAGGATCTCATCGCCATCGAGCGCATCTATCAGGCGGCCAGCCGGCACCGCCCCGATCGCAGTCGAGGACCTGCGGTAGCCACGCGCGCCACCGCTAATTCTCCGCAGGCCGTTCGATGTGGTCGATGACGATGACGGTCGTGTCGGCCTTGCCCGGCTCCAACCTAAGGCCAAGGTTCTTGACTCCTTCGATAATCCCGGCGAAGTCTGTGTCCTCTACGTTCGTTGTCTTCGGGTCGTAGTGTTGATAGGGGAGGGGTTTCACGTGGAAGTCATATCTGCCGGTGAGGCCGGTCTTGTCGATAACATCGCGATCGAGGCGTGCGGCAAGCCCACCGGCAAGGTCATAGCATGGTGCAGTTCGTGTAGGCAGCCTCGTCGACGCCGACCGAT
>CAWERM010000197.1:0-6973 GCA_963810995.1 uncultured Acidobacteriaceae bacterium
TGTATCGCGGCTTGTCGGCGGGTATGCCGCTCCCCCTATCGATCACCTTCACAGACAGTGCCTCGATGTTGGCGTCGATCTGCAGCGCCACTGTCGAGGCAGCAGGGGAAAAATTTCGCGTTGGAGAGCAGGTTGGTCATCACCTGCAGGATGCGGTCGGGATCGGCGTCAAAGTAATTTGGGTTGCGGCGGCGCGTTGCAGGTCAGCTCCAGCCGGACCGCACTTGGCATCGGCCATGGGGGTCATGGTGTTCACCGCTTCGCGCGCAAGGTCGAAGATCGAGCAGCGCCTCAGATTCAGCGGGGCCCGGCCCGACTCCATGTGCTCCAGATCCAGAATGTTGTTGATCAGCCGGATCAGCCGCTCGGTGTTGGTGGATGCGACCCGCAGCAAGTTCTGCGCCCCGCCATCCACGTTGCCCAGCAGACCGGACGATAGCAGGCCAAGCGCCCCACGAATGCTGGTCAGCGGAGTACGCAATCGTGGGTAACCGTGGAGATGAAATCGTCCTTGACGCGGTCCATATCGGATCGCTCCGCCAGCCGTTCCTCTCTTTCGGCGTACTCCCGGCCGCGTTTCAGCGCTTCACTCAGTCTGCTCGAGGTCGTGCTCCTCGCGGCCAACTTCCCCTCCAGCCACAACCCCACCGCACGCAGGAAAATGCACGCCAGAAAAATACCAACACAATGGAAGCGCTGTCATCGTCGATGCCTTTATGCTACACGGGATTCACGCAGAGAGATGAAAATTAACAGTTAGGCACCAATCAATATACTCCATAAACGATTTAGTGGAGACTTTTCGGTCCGGCGTCCAGAGTACACGGTCCCACTGTTTGCCTTCCGCCCGCCGCCGCCCGCTTGTGCAGCGCGTAGCCCGCCACAGAGGCAGCGCCAGTGTGGCCTCGGCGTATACCATCTGCTCGAACGTGGTATCCACCTTGCCCCAACTGCTGGCCTCCTTCAGCGTCGATCCGGAGAGCGCTCCGTCGCGCACATCGGCCACCGTCATCTGGATCGCGTACTTGTGCATCGGCGCGTCTACGCCCAGCACCTCCGCCGCCACCACAATGTCCTGGGAAAGTTCTTGGGCACTCCGCCGCCGATCATCAGCAGCCCGGTGGTCGGGTTCGCGATCTTCAACTGCGTCAGCTCATAAAAGTCCTTGGCCGAGTCGATCGACACCATCGCCTTGCCCTGCCGCGCGTGCTGGTGCGTCACAAACCCGAAGCCCGCCGAGCAGTCGAGAACGCCGGGCAGAAGATCGGCACATCCTTCTCGTACGCCGCCAACAAGATCGAATCGTTGTTCCCCTTCGCCGGCGTCCGCCCATTCGCCTCCAGATACGCGCCAAACTCGCGCAGAATCTCCCGTGAACTGTCCGGCCGCGGCTACAGCGAGTCGATCACGCTGGGTCGTTCATCGCAGATGCGCAGCTCTTCCTCGTCGATGAACGTGTCGTAGATACGGTCGATCATCAGCTCGCGCAGTTCGCCGTCGCCATGGCCGTACTTGTACTCATCGCCCGCAATGTAGTGGCGAAAGCCCAGCGCCTCGAAGAAGTCCTGGTCCACAATGTTCGCGCCCGTCGACACGATCGCGTCCACCATGTTGTTGCGCACCAGGTCGACAAACACCTTCTGCACCCGGCCGAGATCAGCGACCCGGCCAGGCACAGGATCACCCCGCAGTCGGTGTCGCGCAGCATCATCTCGTAGATCGCCGCCGCCCGCGCCGTGTCGCGCGAGCTGTAGGCCATCGAGGCCATCGCGTCCACCAGCGCCACCACATTGTGCTGCGTGATGTCGATGTGCTGAACAGGCGTAGTGAGCAGTTCTTTTTTAGTTGGCATGGGAGACGGTTCTTCTTTTCGTAGGGGTCGTCAGCTACAAGAATATCGCGTCCCGCAAATCCGTAACGCAAACCCCAATGAATTTCGCCCCGTATACTAACCAGCCGCAGCCAGCACGGCAACCCGCCGTAGGCGAATCTTCCCCTCACGCTTACGTGTCCCAGCAATGTCGAACGAAGACTGCATCCGCATCAGCGTCTCCATCCGCACGCCGAAGGCCTTCTCAATCCGCAGCGCCATCTCGCCGGAGAGGCTGGCCTTGCCATTCAGCAGGCTGGAGGCGCCGGCCGCGAGACCTTCAGCGCCGCTGCCGCCGCGGTCACCGTCAGCCCAGCCGGTTCGATAATCTCAGTCCGAATAAAATCTCCGGGATGCTGTGGACTCTTCATGGCCATGGAGACGATTGTAGTGTGCCGCATCACAACTCATCCGTGAAGATGGCCTCGATGCTGGTCTCGAAGAGCCGCGCCATGCGGAACGCCCTCGGCAGTGATGGGTCGTATTTGCCGGTCTCGATGGCATTGACCTAATGGCTGATCGACTGGAAGTGTCGCGCCAATCGGTCAATGCCATCGAGACCGGCAAATACGACCCATCACTGCCGCTGGCGTTCCGCATCGCGCGGCTCTTCGAGACCAGCATCGAGGCCATCTTCACGGATGAGTTGTGATGCGGCACACTACAATCGTCTCCATGGCCATGAAGAGTCCACAGCATCCCGGAGATTTTATTCGGACTGAGATTATCGAACCGGCTGGGCTGACGGTGACCGCGGCGGCAGCGGCGCTGAAGGTGTCGCGGCCGGCGCTCTCCAGCCTGCTGAATGGCAAGGCCAGCCTCTCCGGCGAGATGGCGCTGCGGATGAGAAGGCCTTCGGCGTGCGGATGGAGACGCTGATGCGGATGCAGTCTTCGTTCGACATTGCTGAGACACGTAAGCGTGAGGGGAAGATTCGCTACGGCGCGTTGCCGTGCTGGCTGCGGCTGGCTAGATACGCGAAATTCATTGGGGTGTTGCGTTGGGATTGTGCGGGACGCGATATTCTTGTATGTGACGACCCCTACGAAAGAAGAACCGTCTCCCATGCCAACCAAAAAAGAACTGCTCACGACGCCTGTAAACACATCGACATCACGCAGCACAATGTAGTGGCGCTGGTGGACGCGATGGCCTCGATGGCCTACAGTTCGCGCGACACAGCGCGGGCCGCGGCCATCTACGAGATGATGCTGCGCGACAAGGAGTGCGGCGTGATCCTGTGCCTGGCCGGGTCGCTGATCTCGGCCGGCTTGCAGAAGATTTTCGTCGATCTGGTGCGCAACAATATGGTGGATGCGATCGTATCGACCGGCGCGAACATCGTGGACCAGGACTTCTTCGAGGCGCTGGGATTCCGCCACTACATTGCGGGCGATGAGTACAAGTACGGCAATGGCGATGCAGAACTGCGCGAGCTGATGATCGACCGCATCTACGACACCTTCATCGACGAGGAAGAGCTGCGCATCTGCGATGAGACGACCCAGCTTGTGATCGACTCGCTGGAGCCGCGTCCGTATAGTTCGCGGGAGATACTGCGCGAGTTTGGCGCATATCTGGCGGCGAATGGGCGGACGCCGGCGGAGGGGAATAACGACTCGATCCTGCTGGCGGCGTACGAGAAGGATGTGCCCATCTTCTGCCCGGCGTTCTCCGACTGCTCGGCGGGCTTCGGCTTTGTGATGCACCAGCACGCGCGGCAAGGCAAGGCGATGGTGTCGATCGACTCGGCCAAGGATTTTTACGAGCTGACGCAATTGAAGATCGCCAACCCAACCACCGGTCTGCTGATGATTGGCGGCGGAGTCCCCAAGAACTTTGCCCAGGACATCGTGGTGGCGGCGGAGGTGCTGGGTGTGGACGCGCCGATGCACAAGTACGCGATCCAGATTACGGTGGCGGATGTGCGCGACGGAGCGCTCTCCGGATCGACCCTGAAGGAGGCCAGCAGTTGGGGCAAAGTGGACACCACGTTCGAGCAGATGGTATACGCCGAGGCCACGCTGGCGCTGCCTCTGGTGGCAGGCTATGCGCTGCACAAGCGCGCGGCGGCGGGGCGCGCAGGCAAGCAGTGGGGCCGGGTGCTTGCCCGCCGGACCGAAACTGTCTCCGCCTGAATCATTTATGGGGTATATTGATTGGTGCCTAACTGTTAGATTTTCATCTCTCTGCGTCGAATCCCGCTGTAGCATAAAGGCCATCGACAATGAGTCAGCAAGCATCCATTCTGCTCAGCATTTTTCTGGCGTGCATTGTGCTGCTCGTTGTGGTGGGGTTGTGGCTGGACCGCAAGGTCCGCCGCCAGGAGCACGACCTTGCCAGTCTGGGTGAAGCGCTGAAGCGCAGCCGCGCACACGCCGAGGAGCAGAGGAACCGGCTTGCCGAGCGATCGGACATGGACCACGCCAAGGACGAGTTCATCTCCACCGTCAGCCACGAACTGCGTACTCCATTGACCAGCATTCGCGGGGCGCTTGGCCTGCTCTCGTCGGGTCTGCTGGGCAACGTGGATGGCAGGGCGCAAAACCTGCTGCGCATCGCATCCACCAACACCGAACGCCTGATCCGGCTGATCAACGACATCCTCGATCTGGAGCGCATGGAGTCGGGCCGGGCCCCCGTCAATCTGCGCCGCTGCTCCATCTACGATCTTTCGCGCGAAGCGGTGGACACCATGACCGCCCTGGCCGATGCCTCGTCCATCCGGCTGGAGCTGAACAGTTACGCGGCGCACGACGCCAACTACTTCGACGCCGATCCCGACCGCATCCTGCAGGTGCTGACCAACCTGCTCTCCAACGCGATCAAGTTTTCGCCCGCCAACTCCACGGTCACGCTGCAGATCGACGCCAACATCGAGGCGCTGTCTGTGAAGGTGATCGATCGGGGGCGCGGCATACCCGCCGACAAGCTGGAGAGCATCTTCGACCGCTTCCAGCAGGTGGAGTCGTCGGACTCCAGCAAGAAGGGCGGCACCGGGCTTGGCTTGGCCATCTGCCGCAGCATTATTCAGCAACACGGTGGCATGATCTGGGCGCAGCCCAACCGCGACTGGGCCAAACCGGACCAGATAGCCCCCGGAACAACCTTCTGCGTGCAGTTTTCGCGCAGCGTGCGGGCGGGCGATACCGCGATGCCCATGATGATGTCGCCGATGGCCGAGCACGGCGAGGGGCTGATCCTGGTGTGCGACGACGACCCCGGCATTCGTACGGTCATCTGCGAACAGCTACGCCGCCACGGATACGACGTGATTGAAGCGGGCAGCGGCGAAGAGGTGATTGCCCTGGCCCATGAACAAGCCATGCGCAACGCCCCGGTGCCCGCCATCGCAGGCATCCTGCTGGACCATTATCTGCCCGGACTCAGCGGCTGGGAGACATTGCGGCAGCTGAAGAGCTCGCCTGCTACGTCTGCGATTCCGGTGATCGTACTGAGCGTGAGTTCGCCCAGCGAGCGGCCTCTGCTGGTGGGCGAGGCCCAGGGTTGGGTGCAGAAACCGTTCAACGAAAACCTCCTGCTTGGGGAGCTTGCACGAGTCCTGAAATCGAAACCCAAGGCGGGCGCAGTCGCCATCAAGCAACACGACGCGATCGCCAGCCGCCTGACCGTATGAGAGAGTAGCTTTGACATGCGCCGTATTCTGATCATCGACGACGAAGACGACATTCGCGAAGTAGCAGCACTGGCACTGGAAACAACGGCGGGCTGGGAGATCGTCACCGCCGGCTCGGGCCCCGACGGCATTCTGGCCGCGGCCAACTGCAAACCCATGCCCGACGCCATCCTGATGGATGTGATGATGCCCGGTATGGATGGCCCCACCACATTCCGACTGATGCAGCAGAACCCCGAGCTGGCAGGCATTCCCGTGCTGCTGCTTACCGCCAAGGTGCAGGGCGTGGACCAACGACGCTTCGCTGGACTGGGATTTTCGGCTGTCCTCTTCAAACCCTTCAACCCGCTGACGTTGGCTGCTCAGATATCGGAAAAGCTCGGCTGGGTGGACTGACGGCGAGGGATTTCCGGACGAGGAAGATGTCTATTGCGCGGGCAAACGAGGCGCGGCTATCGAGGCAACGGCAAGGAGTGAAATGACCAGCTCCGACGAGAAGACCGCATCGCTGATTGCGGCGATCTGGCAGCGCAACCGTGCGCTAGTGGAGGAGCGGCTCGCGCTGCTGGACCGTGCCGCCTCGGCTGCTGTTGAGGGCGCGCTGGGCGATGAACTGCGCCAGGAGGCCTGCGGCGCTGCGCATAAGCTGGCAGGCTCGCTGGGCATGTATGGCTACGACGAAGGCACGCACATTGCGCGCCAGATGGAAGTGCTGCTAAGCGAAGTCGCGCCCGATGCGACGCGGCTTGGCGATTTGGTCGCTCAACTGCGCAAGGTGATCATGCCGTCGGGGTAACTTACTTCGCCTCGCGCACTGCCCAGCCTGCCAGATCCTGTGCTGCCTCGTAGCCATCGTACTGGCGCATCTTGCGGCCGTCGGCGTACTCGTTATAGACCCAGGGGTCGACCACGCCCATCACCACGCCTTTACCCACATGCGAGATGGCGATCATAATGTCGCCGTCGCTGGTGACGACTGCCTTGGCCGGGCCGCTGACCGTAATGGTGCTGGTGTCTTTCATAAATGCCGTGAAGCCCGCGCCGAAGATGCCTGTGCCGGGTGGGATCACCACCTCGCCGGGGCCGTCGCTGCCGGTGACGTGGTGCGATAGGACAGGATTGAAGTGGATGCCGAAGCGGTCGCTAAGCGTGTTGAAGTGAGTGAACTCGGTGTTGTCGCGGTCATTGGAGAAGAGCATCAGCACGCCGCCAGCCTTTACCCATGCTTCGATGGCGTCGCCGCTTGCCTGGTCCATGTAGTGCGGGTTGGGGTTCTTGATGGGGACGTTGGGCGACGCGATGACGTAGATCTGAGCGTGGGCCAGCAAGGCGGCGGTGGGAGCGGCGGGCAGCGTGCCCAGCTCAGCACCGTAACTTTCAAAGGCGTGGCCAAATAGCGAGTAGCCGTTGATGGTGTCGTCGTCCCACTCTAGAAGGCACGAACGATCAGCGGCAACAATAACATT
>CAWERM010000198.1:0-11989 GCA_963810995.1 uncultured Acidobacteriaceae bacterium
TGTATCGCTGAATTGCCTGCATTGCCTCTCCTGCGGAATCCCCAAAGGAGTGGATTCAATCGATTCTATCAGCAACCATTCAGAAGACCGGGGGTTGATGCAGCCAAATATCCACATCGTTGCATATTTCTCGGGTCAGACATGTGCATGCGGTGCGCAAACGGTCGCTTCAAGGAGCGCAGGAGGTTCGCTACCCGCGCAGACTCTTGCTCGAGGGACCTGCAACGTGCAACTACTCCCTGTGACCTTGCGCTTAAGGAGTGAAGACCCCCGGTGGTCTGGGGGTCTTACGTATAGGTAGGGAATGGTGGTGCGGATAGGGGAAGCCGGAACCGTGGGAACTGCTGGCCCGACAAATTACTTGGTACATTCCATGAGACGCGAGTACTGGGGAAAAGTTGCCTGGTATTCTTCAAAATGGATTATTTAAAATGTGGATATTCCAAAAACTGAATAAATTGCCGATGGCCGACCCACCGCATAGGTTGTATATTATTGATTTTATTCAATCAATGTGAAATGAACTCAAATTGAGCTTTCATATGAAGTTCAGGAACGACTCCGGCTTTAGCTGAGCACCAGGGAAGACTACTTGCAAATTTCGAGATCCCAGCGTCTTGGATACCACCTCACCCAGCACATTGCGGAAGTCGGTTGTCACGGCAAGGTCGCGTCCTTCGTTTAACTGCTCGTTTGCCAACCCTGGCCATTTGCCGTAAACCTGTCTGCCTTTGACCTGGCTGCCCAGCAGAAACATCACGTTGGCGTGACCGTGGTCCGTACCGCCGGTGCCATTCTGGCGAACGGTGCGGCCAAATTCGGACATAGTCACCAGAGTTACGTTCTCCGCATCGGCCCCCATGTCCAGCCAGAAGGCGGCAATCGAGTTGGAGAAATCCTTCAGCCGATTGGCCAACTGCCCGGTGGCAGCTCCCTGGTTCTGGTGGGTGTCCCAACCTCCAATGTCGGTGAATGCGGCTTCGACACCAAGGTTCGCTTTCAACAATTGTGCGATCTGTTTCAAACTATTGCCAAACGGAGTAGTTGGATAGACCACGCCAGCGGATGGCTGATAGTGCACCGGATCGGCCGAGCGCAGCATCCTGACCGCCTCAAAGGTCTCCTGTGCAGTGCCATGCAGCAAGGCATCGGAGCTGGCGTCATACATGGCCTGAAAGGTGTTGGCGATGGGCGCCACCTGCGGTCCACGGCCTGCTACGGAGAAGTTCGCAAGATTATTGAGAGCCAGAGCCGGAACGCGACCGGCAAGCGTGAGGGGAACCTGAGTGCCCAGAGCTATGGCGCGAAACGCAGACGGGGTTGCCTCAACCAGCTCTGCCTGAAGCGCTCGATTGAGCCAGCCGTCCTGGGTGGTCTTGACGCCAGGGGTTCCACTCTCCATAAAGTCTTGCGCATCGAAGTGAGAGCGGGAGGGGTCGGGTGAGCCGGCTGCATGAACGATAGCTAGATGACCTGCATCGTATAGCGGCTTGAAGGCAGCCATCTGGGGATGCAAGGCGAAGAAGCCATCCAGATCAATGACCTCCCCCGGCTGGACCGCGATGGAGGGACGCGAGGCGTAGTAGTTATTCTCTCGATAGGGAACAACTACGTTGAGTCCATCTACCGCGCCGCGCTGAAAGACGACGACGAGCTTTTTATTATTGGCTGCAGTAGTGGTTGCTTCGGCGAGTATGCTGCGAGTGAGAAACGCTGGAATTGCCGAAGTGCCAATCAGCGCCAGGGCGCCATTCTTCATGAATCCGCGCCGGGTGAAGCCTCGACCTGAGAGACCGTGCTTAAGGGCATTGCGACCACAGATATCGCAGCCCCAATCTTCGTACTCCGCCGAATTCCATCCTCTGCTGGCCATCGCACCGCTCCTGCGGTAGGGAGTGTACAAACCTGTCAATCGGTTAAGACTCCATCTCAGGCATGAAGTTGCACAAATATCACTACAGGTAGAACATTTTCCGGGTTCATGAAGAGTAATAAGCCTACACGGCGCATCTTCTTCTGTTGCAAACTAAACTGAATGAAAGGATTGCGATAAATTGGATGCAGATGGTGGCACGAGCGTGAGCACGACGGCGGATAAGACGGCGGAGAAGAGCGGGGCTGTGACGGACAGGAGTGATAGCAGACTACTGGTGTTTGTGCTGCTTAACATACTGGCGGTGAACGTCGGGTTCAAGCTGATCGCTCACTTTGTGTTTCATACCGCTGTGGAGGAGATGCGGATACGCTACTGGTATTTCTTTCACTTCCAGCAGGGTACCGACTCTTGGACGCCGATGCTTGGTTCGGTGAACTATTTTCTGGCACATCCCGGACTGGCGATCTACCAGGCAAAACTGTACGACACGCTGATTTATCCGCTGACATCAATTTTGCCGCTGTTGTGGATGAAGCAGGCTGGGATGAGCGATGCGGGGGTGTTGCGCGCGCTGATGATTGCTTCGTGGGTTGCGGTGGTCGCGACGGTGGCGTTGCAGGTGCGGATTGCGGCAAAGGTTGTCGGGCGCGATGGGTTGAGTTGGCGGGCCGTGATGGCCATCCTGTTTGGGGCGTTCTTTTTTATGCCCATCACGCTAGCGTATTCGCTGGGCCAGGCACAGATATTTCTCGACCTGTTTTTCAGCCTCTTGGCGCTGTTCTGGATTGAGGGGAGAGAGCGGCCGGCGGGCGTAATGATGGCGCTGCTGGCGATGGTCAAGCCGCAGTATGGCTTACTGCTGCTGTGGGCAGCGCTGCGCAGGCGGTTGAAGTCACTGGCCTCCGGCGTAGCGGCGCTAGGGGTGGGAGGTGCGGTCTCGCTAGTGGTGTTCGGCGTACGTAACAATCTGGATTATGTTGGTGTGATGGCTGGCCTAAGCCACAAGGCACAGTCGCACTACGCCAACCAGTCGATGTTCGGGCTGTTGAACCGCGCCATCTTCAATGGCGAAAACTTACCCTACCACCCGTACGTCTATCCACCATATGTGCCATGGATTTACGGTCTCACGCTGGCGACAACTGGAGTGCTGGTGCTGCTGGCATTGGTGTATCCCTGGCGCGAACGAACCGGAGGCATTTCGGACCTGTCCGCTATGGCAGTCGTGTCGGTGATTGCGACGCCTATGGCCTGGGAGCATCACTATGGAGTGATGCTGCCCATCTTTGTGTGGGTATGGTTCGAACAGCACCGGCAGGGAGCAGGTAGCGTGTGGCCCCTGGCGCTGGCGTGGGTGCTGATAGCGGACTTCCTGTCGCCGTTCAACTTGCTGGCGGCTATTCCAGTGGCGAACCTGTTGCAAAGCTACATGTACTTTGGCGCGCTGCTGCTCTTGGGGCTGCTGCTGCGAGCCCCACGGCAGGGCCGCAAACCACTCTCAGCCTCGTAAAAGGGAGGACGGCGGGCAATACTCCGCGCGGGAGCGAAGCTGATCGCGCTAGGAAGGATCCTCGGATGGCGGCTCGACGACGGATGAAGCGGCGGCAGGTTGCGTCGTGGAAGAAGGCGCGGGGGAAGACTGGATGATGTCGTTGATGCGGACGACATGGTCTGCCTGCGGCCCCTTGCTGCCCTCGATGATGTCGAACTCGACCTCATCGCCCTCCTTGAGGCTCTTGTAGCCGTCGCTCTGGATGGAGCTGTAATGCACAAAGACGTCTGCCCCGCCGTCGCGCCCGAGAAAGCCGAAGCCTTTCGCGTTGTTGAACCACTTCACCGTACCTTTATATTGTGCCAATTTGTACACTCCTTACGGTGGCCCTAAGTTGGTTGGCTGGCCGACTGAGCGGGGCCTGCGCTGAATGATGCAGAACATGGGCAGATGGTTTTCCTGGGTCGTGCTGCATCGTGTGCACTGAGATACAGTAACAAACTTCTGGTGGCAGAATGAAACAAATCACAGGACAACAAACTCAGGAAAGGGCCAAATAAAATGCATCTGCCATTCTCGGGATTCCCTCAGGCGCCAAAGCCCATGGTTATCTAACTAATAAGGACGGAGACCTGAGGCTATCTTGGGGTTGCCCGCCCGTTGCATATATAGCGCTTACAGAATCAGACGTTTCAAGGGGGCTGGAAGACTCGGAGAATTGAGTGCATTGCTTTTCGAAGGGCAATTTGCGATATAGAGAATAGGTCGAACTCCTATCTTCACGCCGCCCTAAGGTCAGGAAGGCGATAATCTGACGTGTGGACATGTATTCTGCTTGAGACCCTGTTCTTCGCCCATGAAACGAATCCTGACCGCAGCTCTTCTGATCTTCGTGGTTGTCACTCTCATCTTCCGTGGGCAGTCATGGATGCTGACGCTGGCATCTGCCCTGATTGCCGAACTGGCCGCGTTTGAGTACCTTCAACTGGCTAACTCAGGGGTTGCAAGCATCCCAGCCTGGTGGATGCTGTCCGGCACAGCCGTAGTCTTTCTGTTTACTCTGCCTAATTTCCACAATGACGCGGAGCTGCCTGCATTGAGCGCGTTGGCGCTGATCCTGCTGGCCTGGACGAGCTTTCGCGCGCCGCTGGATAGGGTTCTGCCGGACGCAGCGCGAGGACTCTTCGGGCTGATCTATGTGGCGTATCCGCTGACCCTGATCCCGATGATCTGGAACCGCGACGACGGCAAGCCGCTGCTTCTGTTCCTGATGGTGTGCGTGTGGTCGGGAGACATTGCCGCGTACTACATTGGCCGCCGTTATGGCCGGCACAAGCTCTCGCGGCTGAGCCCCAATAAGAGCTGGGAGGGATCGATCGCCTCGGTCGCAGGCAGCGTGGTCGCCGGCATGGGTGTGGTATTCGCGGGCGAGCTGCTATCAACATACTACGGCAACACCGTGCTGCACATTCTGGAGCCGGTGTGGCAATCGGCTGTGCTGGCGGTGATTATCAACGTGGCTGCTCAACTGGGCGATCTGCTGGAATCAGCCATCAAGCGCGGTGTGGGTGTGAAGGACTCTGGAACCATGTTACCCGGCCACGGCGGCATCTTGGACCGCATCGATGCACTACTGGTGGCGGCACCAGCGCTGTGGTGGGTGCTACTCCTGAAAGACGCGTTCGGTTTGGCAAGGTTTTAGCTGCCCAGTTTGTCTGTAAACGCCAGATTCCTACAGGAGCAATTAACGCTGCGAAGACACATCCGTAAGAACTGACGACAGTAATGTGTGCGCATCTGCGAAAATAGGGAAGTGAAAAAGATTGCGATTCTGGGATCGACCGGCTCCATCGGTCAGAGTACCCTCTCCATCTGCGAATCCTTTCCCGAGCGCTATGAGGTGGTATCGCTGGCCGCCGGGCGTAACTTGGACGTGGCCTTCGATCAGTGCGTTCGCTGGAAGCCACGGGTGGTATCGCTGGCCACGGAAGAGCTGGCCGATGAGCTTAGCAGGCGCTTGCGCGAGACTGGGATGAACGATACCGAAGTCGTCTACGGCAGCAAAGGAACAGTACGCGTTGCGACTCTGCGTGAGGTCGATTTTGTTGTTTCGGCGATTGTGGGCGTGGCTGGATTGGAGGCGACCTACGCTGCGGTGTGCGCGGGAAAGACAGTCGGCCTGGCGAACAAGGAGTGCCTGGTTGCGGCGGGCGAACTAATCCTGGCCGCGGCGCAGAAACATAAAGTTGCGCTGTTGCCGATCGACTCCGAACACAACGCCGTGCATCAGTGCCTGCGCGGCGGCCGGGCGGCGGAGGTCAAGCAGATATGGCTGACGGCATCGGGCGGGCCGTTCCGCTACACACCCGCAGCGGAGTTCGAGCACATTACGCCGGAGCAGGCGCTGAAGCACCCGACGTGGGTGATGGGCCAGCGGATTACCATCGACTCGGCGACGATGATGAACAAGGGCTTCGAGATCATCGAGGCCTGCCGCCTGTTCAACCTGCCGCCGAGCAGGATTCGGGTTATGATCCATCCCCAGTCCACGGTGCATTCCCTGGTGGAATTCATCGACGGCTCGATTCTGGCGCAGATCTCAGTGACCGACATGCGACTGCCGATTCTTTACGCGCTGACCTACCCGGAGCGGGTGGACGTACAGATTGCAGCTCCAGCTTTAACTTTCGACTTGGCTGCATTGAACCAACTAGATTTTGCACAGCCAGACACGACACGCTTTCCATGCTTGCGGCTGGCCTATGAGGCGGCAGAATCCGGTTCAGCTGCATGTATTGCACTGAACGCCGCCGACGAGGTTGCGGTGGCCGCATTCCTTCAAGGGGCCATCCCCTTCCTGGGCATCCCACGTACAATCGAGAAGGTGTTGAACGCTACCTCATACCACGCACCTGCGTCTATTCAGGACGTGCTTGCGGCGGATGAGGAGGCTCGGGAGTGCGCTCGCAGCCAGATCGCGCTCACGCTCCGCGCATGACCCACCAATTTAAATAATTCGCAACTGAAGAGGGAAGTATACGCATCTATGAGCACTGTTCTTGAACTTTTAGTGGTACTCGGCTTAATGGTGCTGGTGCATGAGTTTGGCCACTTCGTGGTGGCCAAGTGGTGCGGTGTGCGGGTTGAGACCTTTGCCATCGGCTTCGGCAAACGGGTGGTTGGCTTCAAGCGCGGCGGCACTGACTATCAGATCAATGCGCTGCCGCTGGGAGGATATGTAAAGATGGCGGGCGAAATCCCCGGTGAAGAGGTATCGAACGATCCCGGTGAGCTGAACAACCATCCACGCTGGCAGCGCATGCTGATCGCACTGGCTGGACCGTTTGCCAACTTTGTGCTGGCTTTCATGCTAATGGCCGCTGTCTATATGGTTCACAACGAGGTGAACGAGTACATTTCGGGCGCGGCCGTGACCGACTATATTTCTCCTGGAAGCGCCGTTGCCAAGACAGGCATCCGCTCCGGCGACACCATTGTCCGCTTCGACAACGTGGAGAACCCCACATGGGACGACGTTTACAATCACTGTCTGCTGAACCTGAACCAGACAGTCCCCTTTTCGTTTGTGCAGAATGGCAGACGGGTGGACACCAGATTCTTCGTAGCCTCTAAGGCGACCACCCCTGACGAGTTCTCACCCGACACGCTTGGGTTTGTGCCTCGGATGCAACCCACGCCCGTGAAGGTGTCATCACTGATGCCGGACAGTCCCGCGGCACATGCTGGTCTGGAGCCGGACGACCAGATCGTCAGCATTGACGGGATCGACCTGCATTCCGTCTATACGTTGCTTGCCTACATGCAGGATCGCAAGGGAGTACCTGCCGTTATCGAGGTGCAGCGGAAGAGCCAGACCATGCTTCTGAACATCACTCCGGTGCTAACGGACGAGGGCGGCGCCAAGGTATACCTGCTTGGCTTCCACCCGGTACCTCCGCCGGTGAAGGTGGAGAAGCTTTCGATTGCCAAATCGTTGGGCAAGTCGTGGGATTTCAGCGTGCAGAACTCGATGCTGATCAAAGACGTTGTGAAGGGAATGATCGAGGGTCACGTTTCGGTGCGCAGCCTTTCGGGGCCGATCGGCATCGGGCAGGTGGTGCATGAGGCCGCAGAGGCGCCAGGCTGGACGCCGCTGGTCGGCACCATTGCGATGATCTCCATCAATCTGGGCGTGGTCAACCTGCTGCCGTTCCCCATTCTGGATGGCGGGATGATCTTCCTGCTGCTGGTAGAGGGCACCTTCCGCCGCGACCTTCCCATGGAGGTCAAGGAACGCATCTACCAGGTAGCGTTCGTATGCATCGTGCTGTTCGCCGCCTTTGTGATCTTTAACGACATCACGAAGCTGCCGTTTTTCGTCAAGATGAAGCTGTAGCGCACGGCGTCCGCATGGGTGAGACGCCAGACACAGACCGGCGGGCCATACACGGTTGATCTTTCAAGCAACGAGGAATGGAAGGCCGTGGACTGTACCTATCTTGCCAATCTGCACCAGGAATTCGTGTTGACGGAAAAGGGTATCCTGAGCCGTGTTCTGCACAAGGATGAGCATGCGAATGTCACCTTGTTCGGCTTTTCCGCAGGAGAGGAACTCTCCGCGCACTCCGCGCCGACGCCCGTTGTTTTCTATTTTCTGGAGAGAGAAGCGGAGGTGCAACTGGGGACGATAAGGTGCAGGTTCAGCCCGGCTCCTTCGTTTATATGCCGCCGATGTTGCCCCATGGAATCACTGCCATAACCGCGCTACGTATGCTATTGGTGCAGGTGAAGGCCGTAGTGCAAACGTCTTGAAGTGGTCTTGAATGAGCCCTTCTACAGGGAAAGAGCTATACCAATCGTGAAAGAATAGGAGCATGAGTTTGTTCAGTTTGGTCTACGCAGAGAAGAACGCCGAGGTGCGCGCGGCACTGAAGGGCATTGCCTGCCCCACGCCGAGACGCGTTGAGGAGATACTGGAGCACAGCGAGTCAGACGAGCTAAGCCTCTCCGAACTCGCCGAGCTGCTTCAGACCGGCGCGATGGAGGGCGCAGACGAACAGTTTGAGATGCTGCGCGCGTACACTCGCGGGCGATGGCGAGCATCGAATGGAAACCGCGTCCGCTACGTGGCCCCGATTTACGTCTCCAGCTATTGCGTGGACGCGTGCCCGTACTGCAATTTTTCTGCGCTACGCAAGGACACAGTGCGCTATCGTCTGAGTCAGGGCGAGCTGGAGCGCGAGATACAATCAGTGCTAACGCGTGATGCGCGCGTGGTGGAGCTGGTCTATGCCACAGACCCGGAGTACGACACGCGGATGCTGGTACGCGATGTAGCGTGCGCCGTGGACGCTGTGCGTGAGCTGGACGGGGGTGGCGTTCTGCTATGTACCGAGTACCTGTCCAGCCAGGCATACGAGGCGCTGGCCGACGCGGGGCTGCGCGGAATTGTGCAATGGGACGAGACGCTGGACGAGCAGGCGTATGCGCGATGGCACTCGGCAAGTCCGCGCAAGGCGGACTTCCGCACCCGAATTGACAACCATGACAGGGCGCTCAACGCAGGGCTGGAAGTGGCCTCGGGCGCGCTCTTCGGACTGGCCGACTTCCGCTACGACGCTCTGATGCAGGTGTCGCGGGTGCGCTACTTCGCCGAGGAATATGGACGCGCTCCGTTCGTGATGGGGACAGCTCGGCTGAAGCCGATCGCGGGCAGGGAACTGCGTCTTGCGACCTCGGTCAGCGACCGTGCGCACGAGACCGCGCTGATGGTTTACAAGATTGCGGCACCACAGATTGGCCGCTGGCTGCAGACCCGCGAGACCTTCGAGCTGAACCTGCGCAACCTGCTGGATGGCGACGTTTTTACCTATTCCTGTGGCGAGGTGCAGCCCGGCGGATACACGCAGATCAACACTAACTCTATTGCCGGCGCACAGTTCGGGGTCAATGAGATGGAGCGCAGCTATGTTGACCGTGAGTTGGCCGGCGAGGGCTTCCAGATTGATTATGGATGGATGACCGCTGCGCGTGCTGGGGCGCTGACGGTGCGTTGAACAGGACTGGTTCAACGGAAGAAACCAAGTTTGCCACTACCCTCGCGCGCGCAGTAGGGCAGCAATCTCATTGGCGGCTTTGCGGGCGTCGTCTATCTTCTCCGGTGGAAAGCTGACCGCGCCCACGCGAGCGTGCCCGCCGCCGCCGTATCTTTCACAAATCTCTGCCAGGTTCGCCAACTCGGAGACGGGCAGATTGGTCCAGGGATTGGTTCCCACCGCGACTTTGGCGCGGAAGCTCGAACGGCTCAGTCCCACGTTATAGGTAGCCGACGGGTCCAGGTAGTAGGGGATAAACTTGTTGTAGCCCTCTGTGAGCTGGTCGGTAATGTCGAAGGTGATGACACCTCGTGTAAGCCTGGTACGCTCGCGCAGCAGCTCGATGCCAGCGATGTGGCGTTCCATGAGTGGTCCAAGCTCGGCCTGAATAAAGGGCTGGTCGAGCACCTGCTGCAAGCTCATCCGGGTGAGCAAGGGAATGACGCGGGGCACAAAACCTTCGCCTGAGCTCTCGATCACCATCGTCAGTTTCATGGCGGGAGCGGCCATTTCTACCGCAGCCTGTGCGCTCTCGTATTTGGCTCCGTCGACGATGTTCGCCCAGTGAATCAACTCAGCCAGTGGCTCGGTATTGAAGCCGAAGCGATCTCGCGCAACGTCGGCGATGAGGCCGGTACAAGAGATGTATGTGGGATCGAAAAATTTTCCACCGTCGGCGGGCTTGTGGACCGCCAGCACCCTGGGTGAGTTCGCCTGCGCCTGCCACGCCAGGAAATCGTGCCGGTCTTCCACGGTGAGGAATGCGCTCTGGTGATGGTCGAACCACCACGTCACCTTGGGTGAGGCGGAGTACTTGAAGTCGACGATTGCATTTTCGCCTTCGATAAAAGAAGATTCGTCGAAGAGCGAGCCGGCCGCACGGTGCATCAGACCGTAGTAGGAAAACTGCTGCACGGTCCCGATACACTCGCGATGAAAACGAGTAAACAGCGACGCCGAGCACGCGCCATCGAAGCAGTGATCGTGATAGAAGACGCGGCAATTCAAGCGCAGACCCCCAACCGGTATTTCGTACTCGCAGCCAGTCTGTGCCGATACGCAACGAGAGGCCGCATGTGTGCAAAACTATAAGGATTGACGCAGCGCGCGCCCATGTCAATCCTTATAGTTTTGCACACATGCGGCCTCTCGTTGCGTATCGGCACAGACTGGCTGCGAGTACGAAATACCGGTAAGATAATGCGCTTGAATTGCCGCGTCTCTTATCACGATCACTGCTTCGATGGCGCGTGTCGGCGTCGCTGTTTACTCGGGGTGATCACAAGCTGTTATCGGGACCGTGCAGCAGTTTTCCTACTACCGTCTGTGATGAGCCGCTGCAGCCAGCTCGCTCTTCCGACGAATCTTCTTTTATCAAAGCAAAATGCAATCGTCAACTTCAAGTCTCCGCTCACCCGAGGTAACGTGGTGGTTCGACCATCACCAGAGCGCATTCCTCACCGTGGAAGACCGGCACGATTTCCTGGCATAAGCAGGCGAACTCACCCAGGGTGCTGGCGGTCCACAAGCCCGCCGACGGTGGAAAATTTTTCGATGCCACAGTACCGAAAGTACCCGGCCTCATCGCCGACGTTGCGCGAGATCGCTTCGGCTTCAATACCGAGCCACTGGCTGAGTTGATTGGCTGGGCGAACGTGTCGACGGAGCCAAAATCGAGAGCGGGCAGGCTGCGGTAGAAATGGCCGCTCCCGCCATGAAACTGACGATGGTGATCGAGAGCTCAGGCGAAGGTTTTGTGCCCCGCGTCATTCCCTTGCTCACCCGGATGAGTCTGCAGCAGGTGCTCGACCAGCCCTTTATTCAGGCCGAGCTTGGACCACTCATGGAACGCCACATCGCTGGCATCGAGCTGCTGCGCGAGCGCACGGCTTACACGAGGTGTCATCACCTTCGACATTACCGACCAGCTCACAGAGGGCTACAACAAGTTTATCCCCTACTCCTGGACCCGTCGGCTACCTATAACGTGGGACTGAGCCGTTCGAGCTTCCGCGCCAAAGTCGCGGTGGGAACCGATCCCTGGACCAATCTGCCCGTCTCCGAGTGGCGAACCTGGCAGAGATTTGTGAAAGATACGGCGGCGGCGGGCACGCTCGCGTGGGCGCGGTCAGCTTTCCACCGGAGAGGATAGACGAAGCCCGCAAGGCCGCCAATGGATTGCTGCCCTCTGCCGCGCAGGGTAGTGGCAAACTTCTTTCTTCCGTTTAACCAGTCCTGTTCAACGCACCGTCAGCGCCCCGGCACGCGCAGCGGTCTTCATTCCATAATCCATGTGGAAGCCCTTCGCCGGCCAACTCGCGGTAGCATAGCTGCGCTCACCAGCTCATAAAACCAGACTGTGCGCCGCAATAGAGTTAGTGTTGATCTGCGTGTATCCGCCGGGCTGCACCTCGCCACAGGAATAGGTGAAGATCGTCGCCATCCAGCAGGTGCGCAGGTTCAGCTCAGAAGGTCTCGCGGTCTGCGGCCAGCGGCCAATCTGTGGTGCCGCAATCTTGTAGTTTT
>CAWERM010000199.1:0-5203 GCA_963810995.1 uncultured Acidobacteriaceae bacterium
AACCTTATCTGCTACCAGTTTGCCTCCAAGGGCGTATAGCCCGTAGATGATTCTTTGTGTCCGCACGGCATGCGCTGCGAATGCGCGTCTGCGTACCGATGGGCCGTCTGTAGGACAATAGAGCATGGCGCAGAATCGGCTACCGCTGCATCACATCCAATGTGTGATGCGTTGGGCGAAGCGCAAATATCTGAGGCAACAAGACGACATGGCGGAAGCAACTCCATCGCAGGGCGAAACAAAGGCCGCATCGCGGGTGGTCGGTATCGACCTTGGCACCACCAACTCGTTGGTGGCCTTCATGCAGGGCGATCAGCCGACGATCATTCCCGGCGAGGACGGAGACCGGCTGGTGCCTTCGGTGGTGGCCTTCGACGCCGATCAGCACGGCTTTGTGGTGGGCAATGGTGCGCGAGCGACATTGCTGAAGGATGCCGCAAGCGTGGTGTACTCCGCCAAACGCCTGATGGGACGCGGTATTCAGGACGTGCAGGAGGAGCTGAAGCTCTTCCCCTTCAAGCTGGTGGAAGGTTTACAGCCAGGCGAAGTGCTGAAGCTGGAAGTGGGCGGGTTGCAACTGACCCCGCCGGAGATTTCGGCCTATATTTTGCTGCAGTTGAAGAAGAACGCAGAGCGCTTCTTCGGCGCGCCTGTGACCAGGGCGGTGATTACGGTTCCCGCCTACTTCAACGACGCGCAGCGGCAGGCGACCAAGGATGCCGGGCGAATCGCCGGACTCGACGTGTTACGCCTGGTGAACGAGCCAACCGCGGCGGCGCTGGCCTATGGGCTGGACAAGAACCGCGACGGGCTGATTGCGGTGTACGATTTTGGCGGCGGAACCTTCGACATCTCCATTCTGAAGCTGCACGAGGGCATCTTCGAGGTGATTGCCACCGGCGGCGATACCCACCTGGGCGGCGACGACATCGATAATCTGCTGATCGCAATTGCGCTGGACGACATCGCGGGTGATGCCGATCTGGCCATCTCCGAACCGAGTGGCGAGCTGGTGCAGGCCGTGCGCAAGGCGGTGATCGAAGCGAAGATCGCTCTCTCCGATGCAGACGAGACCAAGCTCGATGTGCAATTGCCCAATGGGAAGCAGTACACGCGCAAGATCACTCGCGTACAGTTTGAACAACTGATTGCGCAGACGATTCTGCGTACGGCGCGGCCCTGCGTGCAAGCGCTGAAGGACGCGCAACTGACAGCCGAGCAGATCGACGAGGTGGTGCTGGTCGGCGGATCGACGCGTATTCCCGCAGTGCGCGCTCTGGTCGACGAGCTGTTCAGCCTGAGCGCGCGAGGCAAGAAGCCGCACACCGAGCTGAATCCCGACGAAGTCGTCGCGCTGGGTGCGGCGGTGCAGGCGCAGATACTGGCCGGCGCCAACGAAGGCTCCGCGCTGGACGACCTGCTGCTGCTGGACGTGACTCCTCTCTCGCTGGGGATCGAGGCGCTCGGAGGAGTCGTCGCGCGCATCATTGAGCGCAACTCGACGATTCCGGCCAGTGCCACCGAACATTTCACCACTGGAGTGGACGGGCAGACCAACGTGGCGATCCATGTAGTGCAAGGCGAACGCGAGCTTGCGAAAGATTGCCGCAGCCTTGCGCGCTTTGACCTCAAAGGCATTCCGCCGATGGTGGCGGGATTGCCGCGCATCGAGGTAAAGTTCCTGATCGACGCCAACGGCATTCTGCATGTGAGCGCGCGTGAACAGCGTAGCGGCAAGGCGGCCGAGATCGAGGTGAAGCCGACCTACGGGCTGACCGACGAACAGGTGGAGACGATGATCCTGGCATCGTTCGACCACGCCGAAGAAGACCTGGACGCGCGACAGTTGATCGAGGCCAGGAATGAGGCCGAGACGATCCTGGTTGCGGTAGAAAAAGGCATCGGCCACGCGGCCTGGAAACAACTGACGCAGGAAGAACTGGCGCAGATCGCGGCATGTGTTGGCGAGGTGACAACAGCGGCCGCAGGAAGCGATTACAGACTGATTCGACACAACATTGAACAGCTTGACAAGGCCACCCGCCGCTTCGCCGAACTGATGATGGACAGTGAAGTGATGAGCACAATGAAGGGCCAGACGATGAATGCGGCGGGAAAAGGACTGGATACCGCTCCCACCGCGCCGCACGCCTTTGCCAAGGCCGAGTTCGAAGAAGATCCTGTGGCCGAAGAAAAAGCTTAACACCGATCAACACCGAGGCAACCGATTAACCGAAACTGCAATTAAGAACAGAGAAATACAGCGAACGAATAAGAACATACTCATGCAATTGCGATATAAGAACAGGTAAAAGGACGAAAACGATTTTTAGCTATATATGGTTCCTCTCTGTATTGATGCCGGACTGAATAACTTTCAAACCTTATCTGTTCTTGATCGGTGCTCGTCGGTGTAATTCGGTGTTAAGAATTTGGAGGACGTATGTCTGATCATGTTGCCGATTCGCCTGAAGTCGATCTATCGAAGCCTGCCGCAGAGGGCATGGTTCGGGTGACGTTTCTGCCCGAGGGCAGGACGGTGGAGTTTGCCTTCGACACCCTGCCCTATGAGGGCCACGGCCAGCCGATGTCGTTCCTCGACGTGGCGGAGAACTATGGGATATTCCTGGACCACGCATGCGGCGGCGTCTGCGCATGCACCACATGCCATCTGCATGTGAAGCAGGGAGCAGAGGGGATCAGCGAGGCCGAGGACATGGAGTTGGACCGGCTGGAGACGGCAGCGGGAATCGAGTTGAACTCGCGGCTGGGCTGCCAGGCGGTGATTGAGAAGCCTGGGACGTATGTGGTAGAGATTCCGAAGTGGAACCGAAACTACGTTCAGGAAGGCAAGCCGGCTCATGGGCCGGGAAGCTAGGAGCGGCGAGCGATTCTGGTTGCGCATCTGCGTGTCCGGAATAATTTCTCCTGCGGGTTGCCGGTTGAAGGGTGTACCCCCCCCCATAAAATCCCTAAAGTATCAAATCCAAACACGTTAAGTCTGGACTGGGTCTGGACTCTTTCGATAACGTATTGATTATAGATGTTTTATTTTTCAAAATATCTGGAATCAACAGGTTATGAGACTCTTGACGAAACAACTGGTGTGGTTCGCGCCTGGATTGGTCTCGAGACATATTTCCTCCTATTTAAATTGTACGGGTTGGAGCATAACTACTATGCCAACTATTTTTAGGGGATTTATATATCTAACTCCCCTACTCTTCTTCTTCAGGGGGTTGGGCGATTTCAAGGGCGAGGGAGAACCCCTCGCTTCCCATTGTGGATAGCGTCCTTTGCCAGTTCTTGAGTTCTTCCACCGTTGCGCGGATAGTCTCTGCACAGGCTTTGATCTGAGGCTCAATACTCGACATTTCGACGGCCAGCCAAGCGTTCCCGCAGTTGGTACACCGCTTCATCCCGGCGAAATTCATATAGCGCGCTATCGGGATCGTGACTGTAGATTGGCACTTGCTGCACTGCACCCGCACGGCGAGGATGTCTGACAGTTCGATGAACGTCTTAGTCTGAGTTGTCATGGGGATGCCTTCGCTTCCTTGTCCTTTTTCGCCGCGATACGCTTGCGCTTTTTCGCAGCCTTTGTCTTAGGCTTTGGCCGATAGGCCAGAACCGTATCCACGATCTTGTTTAGTGCGTCGGGAACGTCCTTCATGCGATCAGCCTTTCATAGGTGAGGCGGAGTCCAGAGGATGCGGCGATGAAGCTGTCGAGCCTGTCCAGCGTATGCCGCTTCACATTGCCATCGTTCAGACGGAAGGCGAACTCCTGAACGTAGCGGTCGAGATGCTTTGGGCTGGCGTGATGATAGACGCCGTGTAGACCGCGCTTCAATACAGCCCATACGCTTTCGATGCCGTTTGTTGTCACGCCGGGCCGTGCATACTCGCCCAACTTATGACTGACCATATCGTGATAGAAGTGATCCTCTATGCCGATGTACCCGTTGTGTTCGTCCGTCTGAATCTCCGATCCCTTGCCGACGTTCTCAATGATTGCGGACTGGAGGGTATCGCCCGTCGTATCCGGGATCGTCATGGCCTTCGTCCGTCCGCCGCGCTCCCGCATCCCTAGAACGGCAGTCTTGCCGACCGTTCCACGTCCTAACCGCTGTTTCTTGCTGGCATGTTTGTTAGTTTCCTTGCCTCCGATGAAGCATTCGTCTACTTCGATGATTCCCTGTAGAACGGTCGGATCGTTGCCGCAAGCCTCACGCAGCCGCTGGAGGACGAACCATGCCGATTTCTGCGTGATTCCGATCTCCTTTGCTAGTTGCATACTGGAGATGCCCTTGCGCGATGTGACCAGCAGGTACATCGCGTGAATCCACTTGTGCAGCGGAACATGCGACCGCTCGAAGATCGTTGCCGTGCGAACCGTGAAGTCGAGCTTGCACTGATTGCAGCGGTAGTATCCGCCCTTGCGGGCCGTGATCCGCTCCCGACTGGCGCATGTCGGGCATGTTGCTCCATTCGGCCAGAGGCGGGATTCCAGGTAGACTCTAGCAGTCTCCTGATCGGGGAACATTGCGAAGAGTTGGAGGGTCGATATTGTGCTTTTGCTCATGCATCTATAGTACATAACTCCCTTGAGGGAGTCAAGTGCAAAATGGAGCAAAAGACAACTTATTTTCAGATATTTACTTGGATATACGAAGGAACGAAAGTACGACTATTTCATTGAGAAACTTCGGGTATTGTCCATCCATGATTTGTAGGAATGTACCCTCACGGTTGACCCGAAATCCAAAGTGCCCAACTCTCCTTCCGGTGTCGTGTACTGAATGCACGGAACGTCTGGACTGTATTTCATGGACAGCAGCTTGCCATTCCGCAGATTTCGTATCGAGCACTCATTGATGCCTTCGCTCTCGAATGCAAAGGTTGCCCTCGAGGATTTGCTGACTTTAGTGCATTCCTCTGCCAGAGCAATCTTCATCTCTTCCCATTGGGCAGGGGCAAGTGCCTTCTTGATCTTTTGCTCTTCCATAAACGTATAGTTGTCTACAAAACGCCTCTCGTCTTCGGCGTTTATCTCATCAATCAGGGATCGGGAACTGTTTGCCATACTATACTCTCCAATAGAAAACCCACCGCAACCGGAGGCACTATGAATGATTACACTGACGCAATCCAGATTGGAGTACTCATATTGGCGGGGTGGTGGATCGCCGCTTCATTTGCAG